>JAKSPN010000055.1 GCA_024404755.1 Clostridia bacterium
GCGTGAATCTGGCACATATCGATTTCTTGCTTTCTTGTTTTGTTTTTGCGGTGCATATAGTAGTCCGAGCAAAGAAAATTCAGCAGATACTCTTTCGGGATAACGTAGCGATGGCTGTAAGCATAATGTACGTGGAGTTTGTCCTTCCGAATCCAGTTGATAACCGTATACGGGGAATACTCGGTGATGCGAGCGACATCCTTCACGGTTAAGAGGTCGTTTTCGTTTTCCAAAATGCGGCTGTAATACACTTTGGCGCGCTGTTTCCACCGCTCATCCTCAAAAAAGTGGATGAAGGCTTGGGCATTGATTCCCGGCTCGCCGTAACTGTACCAATTCTCCGGCGGTTGGAAGTCATAGGGGTTATGGCTGTATTCCTTTGCAAAGGCGATAATATCGCTTTTGCGGATTATCCACGTGTGTGTCTTCTTTCCGGTGTTGACGGCGCGTATGAGGCCGTGTTGGAGATAATAGAGGGCGGTACGCTTACTGATGTGACAAACGATGCGAAATTGTTCCTTGTTCATCATATCGGGCATAGTTTTCAAAAGTTCGTAATCGAGTTTCATAAAATTGCTTCCTTTCAAGATTTTTTGTCGAGTTCGTATCCTGAAAAAAGCTGTCAATTTTGTTTAGTTCTCTTATGAGTTCTCTTATTTTTCTCAAAAATATAAGAGAACTCGGCAAAAAAGTGTCGGTATGAACCCATGGCGAACGATTTTACTTGATGGCGTTTTCGTGTCTGTGAATGTCTGAAAATGGCTTGGCACAAGGGCTCGCGGGGGACACGAAACGACACAAATCGGCAGCCACGGAAATCAACTTGTAGGTTTACCTAAATGGCTCGAAATCAGGTAGCCTTCACGGGCTCGAGGGTTCGAATCCCTCACTCTCCGCCAAACAAAAAAACCGAGGCGAATGCCTCGGTTTTTTGTTTTTGTTTTCGCGTTTTTTTGGTAATAATTATCCATTTTGGTCGCGAAGCGGGTGCAAAAAGCGCACCGACTTATACAAAAGGTTCTTTTTATATACTATAAAGGGAAAAATCACAAAAAATGTTGACAAACATATGCGGGGGAGGGTATTATGTAAATTAGCGTAGTAGGGCAATGTTCTTTGTTACCTTATAAGGAGGGTTCGGAATGAGCGACCAAAAGCAGAAGAAATCCGTTGGCCATCGCATTTTGACGGTTGTCGGCATTGTGCTTTGCGTGATTTTGATTCCGATGTTGATTATCAACTGCACGTTGATTGTCAAGAGTTTTGCACATCACGACGAAGTGCCGAGTATGTTCGGTATTGCGCCGATGATTGTGCTGACCGACTCGATGTACCCCGACATCCAAAGCGGCGACTTGGTGTTTTGCAAAACCATCGACGCGAAAGACGTAAACGTGGGCGACGTTATCTCCTTCTTTGATCCTGCTGTTTCCCGCCAACAATCGGTGGTTACTCACCGTGTCACGGCAATTGATCCGCAAACCGGCGCATTCACCACCAAGGGTGACGCGAACAACACCGAGGACAATATGCCCGTTCCGCCCGAAAACGTCATCGGCATTTACAAAACCCGCATCGCCGGCGCCGGTCATATTGCGATGTTTATGCAATCGTCCACCGGTTTTGTGATTTGCGTGCTGTTGCCGATTGCGTTGTTGGTGCTTTACGATTTCCTGCGCCGCAAAGCGTATGAAAAAGAGACCGCCGGCGACACCGAAGCGCTGAAAGCCGAGTTGGAAGCGCTGAAAGCCGAAAAGGCCGCCGCGGAAGCCTCGACGGAAGAAAAACCCGCCGAGTAAGTAACCGCTTACCCGCTTTTGCGGGTGTTACAGTTAGGTATCTCCTTCGGGAGCCACGTCCCGAAGAAACGATATACCGGCAAGCCGCAAGGGCGCAACGACCTTGCGGGGCGCCCCGTTATCTCGCGCCCTCGGGACGGAGATAAAGGAAAAAACTAAACCAAAATCTGAAAGGAGTCTTTCAAAATGAGAAAAAACAAAACCATGCGCATTGCCTCTTTGCTTCTCGTTGCCGTGCTGATGACCACTTGCATCATCTCCGGTACCTACGCGAAGTACGTCACCTCCGGTGAAGTCTCTGACACCGCCCGCGTTGCGAAATTCGGTGTTGAAGTGACTGCCAATTCCGACCTGTTTGCGACCACCTATGCGAAACATGATAGCACCTATTCCGGCACGCTGTCCGTCGTGTCTTCTGACACCGACAAAGTCGTTGCTCCGGGTACCTCGGGTGACATCGCCGCTGCCGGTTTGACCGGTAAGCCGGAAGTCGCCGTTCGCGTTTCCTATGAGAACGTGGACTTCGAGATCGGCGATAACTGGGTTGCCGGCGGCGCTTACTACTGCCCGCTGGTCATCACCGTGAACACCACCGAAATCAAAGGTTTGAACTACACCGCGGCTGCCGACTTTGAGGCGGCTGTTGAAACGGCGATCAAAGGCGTGAAAGCCGATTTTGCTGCTAACACCGATTTGTCCACCGCGACCACCGGTTCTGTTAAAGTTGCTTGGTCTTGGCCGTTCAGCACTTCCGCGACCAACGACGTTGCGGATACCGAGCTCGGCGATGCCGCTGCTGATGGCACCGACATCGAGGTCTCCCTGTCCTACGACGTGACCGTGACCCAGATCGACTGATTCGGTCGAAAACGGATAAACGTCTAACGACTAAAACCTAACAAAAACGTGTTCCCCGCCGCCCACGTGGCGGGCGGCGGGGAATAACGTGGTCACGTTGCGACCACCTGTCCGTTTTTGCCTGCGCTTTTTTGACAGAACGCGGACAAAAACGGATAACTTGTTTATATGACCTTATTTTACAGAAAAGGAGGGGATTTTATGAAAAAACGTCGCGGACTTTGGGCGCGCCTTTTGCCGGTGCTCGCCGTTTGCTGTTTGTCGTCCTATTTTGCGGGCGCGCAGGCGGTGGCGATGACACTCGCCAAAGAAGTGACCGCCGAACTGGATTTGACGGCGCAGGTGGCTGCCGCCGCCGACGTGAGCGACCCGTTTTTTGCGAACGACTCGAAAGACGTGTGGACCGACAAAGCCACGGTCGATATTTTCCGCCTCTCCTACGACGAAACGGGCAGCGTCACCGTGCGCTCGGCGGACGGCGACAAAGTGGTCGCGCCGGGTACCGACGGCAGTTATTTCTTCCGGATTAACAACACGACGACCAAGAATATGGATTGCACCGTTTCGGTGAAAGCGTGGTATTCGGACGATGCGTATAAAATCCCCGTGCTTGCGAAGTTCAGCGGAATGGATAAGACCTATTTCGTCGGCAGCGAAACCGCCTTTGATGACGTGATGGCGCTTGATGGCGTGACCGACCGGTTGACCCTCGGCGCGAAGCGGTATTTCAGTTATGAGTTGTCGTGGGAGTGGCCCTTTGAGGGGGACGATACGTTCGACACGATGCTCGGTAACGCTTCGGTGGACAAAGACATCTCGCTGACCATCGAAATTACGACCTACGCGACTTACGACGATACGCCGGACACCTCGATGGTGGACGACGACACGTCCAAAATCTCCGACGTCAGCGGCACGGGCGACGACGTGAGCGACATCACGCCCACGAAACCGACTCACGGCAACGACCCGCAGGGCGCGCCGATTATGGGCGACAACGTGAAACTCGGGTTGTGGATGACGGTGTTTGTCGTCAGTTTGATGCTTATCATCTTTATGCTCATTCTTCCGCGAAGGAGGGATGACGATGAGGACGAAGCTGAGCCCGCTTAAACCGCTTGCCGCGTTGCTTTTGGTGCTGCGCGGGGTGGTGTTGGCGCTGATTTTGGCGCTTCTCGGCGTGGATTTGTACGTTGTCCAATCCACCGTCTTTCTCCACGATGCGATGCCGATGCCGTTCGGCTACGGCGCGTCGGTGGTGCTTTCCGGCAGTATGGAGCCGGCGCTTTCGGCGGGCGATTTGATTATCGTCCGCGAGGAAGAATCCTACGCCGTCGGCGACGAAATCGTGTTCCGCGACGGCGCGAGTTTTACCGTTCACCGGCTTCAATCCATCGACGGCGACACGTTCGTGACACGCGGCGATGCCAACGATACGGACGATGCGCCCATCCGTGCGGCGGACGTAAAGGGCAAGGTTGTAAAGCGCCTGAAAGGCGCGGGAGACCTCGTTTCCGCCGTTCGCTCGCCGGTCGGTATTGTGGTAACGCTCGGGTTGGCGGTGGCGCTGTTTGAAGCGCCGTATCTCCTGCGTGAGCGCAAAAAGCGGGAGCAACTGGATAGCATCCGTGCGGAAATCGAAGCGCTCAAAAACGAAAAATAAGCATAAGAAAACTCCCTTAACAGCGGTGCTGTCAAGGGAGTTCTTTTTTGTTGTTACGGGGTGGCGGGGAAACTGAGTCGTCCGTCCACGCCGACGTTCATGCCCCAACTTTCCACCACCGCGGCGGCGGGGGAGGCCTGGACCGTTTCGGCAAAGACCTCGACGACCTGATACACGGTTTCGCCGTTGTCCCACGTGTCGGTTACGAGCGTGATGGGGCGACCGAGCAGGTCTTTGGTCGTCTCGCCCGGGGCGACGGGGGATTTATAGTAGTAGATGTCGTGGTCCGGGTCTTTGAGCCAATGGCCGATATCGTACTCGATGGTGGGGAGTTTCGACGGTTTGCCGACCACGCCGCCCATCACGACGTTGCCGTCGCCGTCCTGCCAATACGAAACGAGGTTTAAGCGGAGATAGCAATCACCGTTGCTGCCGTTTTTCACCTTGATAGAGGACTTGATACCGGTGTCGGGGTCGTATTCCTCCACGACCTCGCAGGTGAGCTCCTGTGCCTCAAACTGCCCGTCAATCTGCGAGCCCTGGTGACGGAACATATACGCGAGCACGCCGGTGGTGGCGAGGGCGGCCACCGCTATCGCCGCCAAAACGGCGAGGAGGACGCGCTTTTTATTTGTTTTTTCTTTCAAAACGCATTCTCCTTTCACGCGGTTGCGCCTTTCACGTTCTTGGCGACCGGACTGTTGCCGTTGAGCCATTTGTCGTTGACGGCGGAGTCGCCGAACACCGCAAGACCCGGTGTGGTCGCCGTAACGGTGGCGGTTTTCGGCGCATCCACCCAGCGGTGAGACCAGTCGTTCACCTGGGTCACGGTGTAGGTGCCGACCGCGATGTCTTTAATCGTCACTTCGCCGTCGCCGGTGATGGTGATGTTCACCACTTCGCCGGTTTGGTTGTTTTTCACTTCATACTGGAACACTTGCTCGCCCATGCCTTGGTTTTCGCTGTTTTCGCGGCGCACCTTCAAATCGCCGAATTCGGGGTTGAACTTGGCGTAGAAGATGTTGCCCGCGAAGCTCTCGGTACCGTTGGCGGTGAGGCAGGCGACGTTCGGGAAGACGTAAGCGCCGAAGGTGTTCGGTGTCGTCTTGGTGGAATCCTCGTAGGTGGTGCCCATACCCTGCGGGTTGTAGGTCGGGTTGTAGGTCGCGGGGATGGTGCAATCCGCATCCACAAACCAGCCGGCGAACGTGTAGCCGGCGGAAGCGGTCGCGGTAGAGCCGAGCAGGGTGGACGGGTCAGAGAAGGTTTCGTTACCGTTGCTGACCGTACCGCCGCCGTTCTTCCACACTTTGTACTGCACCGTGTATTGCAGCGGGGTATAGAAGAACACGATGTAGTTGTTGGAAACGCTCGGGGTAATGTCTTTCGTAATCGTCTTGTTGGTAACGCAGGTGTAACCCGGGATTTCCAGCGCCGTCGCCGTGTAGGACGAGCCGTACAGCGCCGTGCCGGACGTGGTGTCCGCCAAAACGCGTTTCGGCGTTTCGGTGTCGGCGGCCACGGTGGTGTAGTTGACGAGGTCGGCGGGGGTCACCGGCGTGCCGTATAACAAGTAATACACTTTATAGGCGTATTCCTCGCGCTGATAGAAGAGGAACAAGTCGGTACCGTACATAACCGGAAAAATGGTGTATTTGCCGCCGGAATAGGTCGGCGTGTTTTGCGCCCACGTGCCGTTTTGCTGGCCGCGGACTTCGAGCGCCTTGTTAGACACCAAGTCGTAACCCGCGAAGTCGATGGGGCTTATCTGGGTGTTAACGTCTTTATCCGAGACACCGTCCACGCGCGAGCCGGACTCCTCGAACTTATTCGAGAAGGTGTAGGTGCCGTCCGCCGCGAAACTGACCGCGTAATCGGCATCGGTCAGCGTGCGCGCTTCTTCGCCGTTCTTCTGTAACAGGAAGTGGACGGTATAGCGGGCGGAACTGGTGTTTTCGGAATAGTAGAACGTAATCACGTTGTCCGGCGAGGAAGTCCATTGACCCGGATGGTCGGGGTCGGGCGCGACCGCAAGCACCAACTGCTTGTAGAACGCATCCGGAACGAAGCCGGAGAACACCTTAAAGCGCTCGGTCACAACGGCGGAGGTGGTGGTCACCGTTTTCGGCTCGCTCATGATAGCGCCGGTGTCGGAGTTGATGTATCGGACGGTATACGAGACGTTTGGCACTTGTACGTAGCGGAACGTAAAGGTGTTGATGCGCGGGTCCACCGAGCTTTCCTCGAACGCGACGGTAATCGAGTGGGAGGAAACGGTGGGGAAGTAGTGGACGTTGAAGCCCTCGAACAACTGGTTGAACGGGTCGCCGGCTTTGGCGGTAAACGTACGGGTCGTACCCTGATAGGCGTAACCCATCGTGTCGTTCGCGACCACGCGGTGCCAACCGTAGGTGTCGCCGCCGTCGTTTAAGCACACGTAGGTGCGCGCCTCGTCGTTGTAAGTGACCGTTTGGGTCAAATCGGCGTACGTTAAGGAAGCGCGCGGCAGAAGGTTCAGGAAATGCGTGTCGGTTTCCGCCTCGTCGAGCGCGTAATGCACGACGTACGGCTGCGCGCTGTGGCTGCCCCAGTCGGCAAAGACGTTCAAATCGCGGGTAACCGGCATATCCAGCGGCGTATACGCTTTTTTCGAGCCGTTTTGGATAAAGAACCAGCCGCCGAAGTCGTATTCGGTGACCGAGCCGCCGGGGTTCGTCACGCGCAGTTTATCCGGGTTCGGAATCGAGCCGATGTAACTGCCGTGGCTCGTCTCAATCGAGTATTCCACGTCCGGCGCGGTCGGTTTCACGTAAACGAGCGATTCGTCCGGCGTTCCCGCCGCGACCGAGGCCTCGTAAGCGAGCATATCGTCGTAGGTTTCGAAGAAACGGACGTGGTGGGTCAGCGGCACCCACTTGGCATAAACGGCGAAGTTACCCGCCGGCATTTTTTCGGTGTCTTTGAGTTCCGAGCCGTTGTAACAGCCGGAAGTTGTGTACCAACCGACAAACTCGTAGGCGTTTTCTTCCAAAGTGGACGGATACGGCGGTGTGCCGAGCGCATCCGCATAGGATTTGATGTTCTGCTCGAACGGGACGCTCTGGGACGAGATAATCGAGCCGTCCGCGTTGAAGAAGTCGAGCGTGTAACTGTTGCGGGTGTAGTACATATTGACGGTGGCATTGCTGCCCAACGTCGTTGAGCTGCCGGATATGGTCGAGCCGTTGTTGGTTGCGACGTTGGCGGTAAAACCATCGATGGGGAAGAAGTCCTCGGCGCGTGTCCACGAGTTGAAGTCAACCGTCAACGTGCCGTTAGATAAATAATGCTTGTAGTTTTTGCCACCGTAAGTGGCAGCGCCGGTTTCACCGGGGAGACACTCGATATAGTAGTTGTAGGAACGTTTGCTGTTCGAGGTTGAGTGGTGATTAAACACAAGATTGCGACCGGGCATTACGGCGACAAAAGCAAGACGTTGTGTTAATTCTGTGTCACTAACCGGGTCCCACGACGTGGTTGTTGTGGTTTTCGGATAGACAAGTCCGCCCGAAGTGGTAAAGTTCCACTCGTCCACAATCGTTTGACCGTATTTCGCTTGGATGATTTTCACGATTTTGTAGGTGCGGTCATCGTTTGTGTGTCTGTGTTCCGGTTTGGTGCAAACAAGACCGTAGGGACAGTCGGCGGTGTGGACGTGTTCGCCGGCATATCCGCAGCCGAGGCAAGTGTCGTTGTGGGTGTGGTGGCTCGGATTCGTACAGGCGTTGGCGTTGCAGTTGCCGTCACCGTGGGTGTGGGTTTTCAAACCACAGTTGTAGCAGAAATCGGTGTGGGTATGCTCCGTAAGCCCGCAACCGTAGGTACACGAGCCGTCACCGTGGGCATGCTCGGTCTTGGTGCAGGTTTTGGTAAAGG
>JAKSPN010000056.1 GCA_024404755.1 Clostridia bacterium
AACTCAAAGAAACGGTGGAGCGTGTCATCAACGATGGCTGTAATGGGCTGATTTGCATTATCGTATGAGCGAGAAACAAAAGGGGAAAATGACCGTACTCGTCACCCAATGTATCGTGTGCGCGGTGGTGCTTTTGCTCGGACTTCTCATCCGCGTACTCGGCGGCGGATGGGCGGCGGAAGCGAAAGCGGGTCTGTTTGCGGCACTCGCCGACAACACGTTTGCGGATGTGCTGTTTGACCCGCCGCAAACGACCACCGCACCGCAAACCACCGCAACCACCGCGCCGCCGACAAGTGCGCGGGCGGTGGAGGATAAACGGTTGGTCGCGGCGGCGGCTACCACGGCGGCTGACGAGCCGGTTTTGGAACAACGGGCGACGGAATTTCCGTCGCCCGTCTGTTTGCCACTTACAAACGGGGTGCTGACTTCGGTTTTCGGCGCGCGCGAACATCCGGTGCGCGGCGGCGAGTCCATTCACACGGGCTGGGATATTGCCGCCGACGAGGGAACGCCGCTTGCGGCGCTGTATGCCGCAACGGTAACCGAAACGGGAAGCGGCGGCAGTTACGGCAACTATCTCGAAATGAAAGTGACAGAGGAATTTTCGGTGATTTATGCCCATTGCCAAAAACTGCTTGTCAAAAAAGGGGACAAGGTCAACGCGGGACAAACCGTCGCACTTGTCGGCTCGACCGGCGTATCCACCGGTAACCACCTGCATCTGGAATGCTTACAAAACGGCGTTCCCGTTGACCCCGCGCGGGTGCTTTCGGCGGCGGTCTATGCGGGGTGACGACTATGCTGAAAACGACGGTTTGCGGGGTGGAAATTTGCTTTTCCGTCGGGTTTCCGGCGGTGGTGGCGCTGCTTTGTTTTTTTGATAAAACGGGAAGCGCCGCGTTGTGTCTGTATGCCGCGCTATTCCACGAAAGCGCCCATATTGCCGCCACCGGCGCGTTGGGGTTTCGCCCGCGAACGCTTACGTTCGGCGCGTTCGGAATGCGGATGGAACTGCCGCCGCTTTCCTATAAAGCAACCGCGCTCGTGGCGCTTGCGGGCCCGTGCTGCAACCTTGTGGTTGCGGCGCTTTCGGCGGTATGCGGCGCGGAAAAGAGCGTGCTTGTCAATGCGGCGCTCGGCGGGTTTAATCTGTTGCCGCTGTCGCCGTTGGACGGCGGGCAGGCGCTTTTTTCACTGCTTGCGCCGCGGCTTGGGGAAGAGCGCGCCGCCCGCGCGGTGAACGTAACGGGTGCGGCGGCGGGAATGCCGCTGTTTGCGGCGGCGTGGTGGACGTTTTTTAAGACCGGCTACAACGTGTCGTTGCTCGTTTTGTGCGTTTACCTGCTTTTTTTGGTGTTTTTCAAAAAGAAAGATTGAAAAACGGCGAAAAGTCTGCTAAAATAAAGATACTTATGAAAAGGCAGGTACCGCGTATGGATGCAAAATGGGAGCAGTTGCTCTTAAAAGTACAAAAACCCGCCCGCTATACCGGCGGCGAGTTGCATAGTGTTGTCAAAAACAAAGCGGACGTGGACGTGCGCTTTGCGTTTTGTTTTCCCGATTTATACGAAGTGGGCATGTCCCACCTCGGGATGAAGATTCTCTATTCGCAGTTTAACGACCAACCGCATATCTGGTGCGAGCGCGTGTTTGCGCCGGATGACGATATGGCACAGCTTATGCAAAGCGAAAATCGTCCGCTGTGGGCGCTCGAAAGCGGCGACAGTATCGGCGAATTCGATTTCGTCGGCTTTACGCTGCAATACGAGATGAGTTACCCCACGATGCTGTATATGTTAAAACTCGGTCAAATCCCGCTGCGCTCGGCTGATCGCGACGAGTCGTATCCGCTGGTCGTTGCGGGCGGGCCTTGCACCTGCAACCCCGAGCCGCTTGCCGATTTTGTGGATATTTTCTTCATCGGCGAGGGGGAAGAGGTTGACCTCGAAGTGATGGAACTCTATCGCGCCCACAAAAAGCGCGGCAACTACAAGAAAGCCGCGTTTTTGCGCGAGGCGGCGCACATCGAGGGCGTGTACGTGCCGGCGCTGTACGACGTGACCTACAACGAAGACGGCACGATTGCCGATTTTACGGCGAAAGACGGCGCACCGACGACCATCAAAAAGCGCATTATCAAAGACCTTGATACGTCCTATTATCCCGACAAATTCGTCGTGCCGTTTACCGAAATCGTGCACGACCGCGCTGTTGGCGAGATTTTCCGCGGGTGCATCCGCGGTTGCCGCTTCTGCCAGGCGGGATTTCTCTATCGTCCGGTGCGCGAAAAATCGCCCGACGTGATTGATAAACAATGCCACGACCTCTGCCGTTCGACCGGCTATGAGGAATTTTCGCTCGCTTCGCTTTCGACGAGCGATTATACGAAAATCGAAGAACTGCTCCCGAAACTGCTGTCGTGGACGGAAGTGGAAAAAACCAACATTTCGTTGCCGTCGCTCCGTGTGGACGGGTTTTCGGAAGAACTTGTCAAACGCTTAAACGTCCTGCGCCGCAGCGGGCTTACCTTTGCGCCGGAAGCGGGAACCCAGCGACTGCGCGATGCGATTAATAAAAACGTCACCGAGGACGAAGTGCTCGAAACCGCCCGCCGCGCGTTTGCCGGCGGTTGGACGGCGGTGAAACTGTACTTTATGCTCGGTTTGCCTACCGAAACGGACGAGGACGTGGCGGGCATTGCCGCGCTCGGTCAAAAAGTGGTAGACGAGTATTATCGCAACCCGAACAAGCCGAAGGGGAAAGGCGTGACGGTGTCGATGAGCACCGCTTGCTTTATTCCGAAGCCGTTTACCCCGTTCCAATGGGAAGCGCAGGACACGCGTGAGGAACTCGAGCGCAAGCAAAAACTCCTGCTCGGCTCGCTGACCAGCAAAAAACTGACGCTCAGTTACCACGATGCGCCGACAAGTTTGTGGGAAGCGGTGCTTGCACGCCGCGACCGTAAGTTGTGCGCGGTGCTCGAAACGCTCGCCGACGGCAACGCCCACCTCGACGCGTGGTCGGAGCATTTTGTCCCCGAACAATGGGAACAAGCGATGGCACGGCACGGACTTTCTGCCGCGTTTTATACCAACCGCAACCGTTCGAACGACGAACATCTGCCGTGGGACCACATTGACATCGGCGTGACCAAAGACTTCTTAATCAAAGAGCGCGAAAAGGCGTACGCGAGCAAAACCACGCCGCATTGCCGCCTGCAATGCTCCGGTTGCGGTGCCGCGTGTTATGGGGAGGGTGTGTGCTTTGAACGAAAATAAGAATTTTGAAACGGTGCGGATTGTGTTCGAGAAAACCGGCACCGCCCGCTTTATCTCGCACCTCGACCTAAACCGCACGATGACCCGCGCACTTCGCCGCCTCGATTTGCCGCTGTGGTATACCGAGGGCTTTAACCGCCGCCCGTATCTCACGTTTCCGTCGCCGTTGTCGCTCGGGAGCGAGAGCACGTGCGAACGGATGGATTTCCGCCTTTGCGAGTCGGTGGATTTGGAGTCGCTTCCCGCGCGGTTTAACGAGACGTTGCCCGCCGGATTGCGGGTTGTGTCCGCCGCGCCCGCGGTGATGAAAGCGGGAAAACTCGGCTTCGCTTCTTACAAACTCACGCTCGACCTGCCCGCCGACACGGTGGAGGCATTTTTGGCGCAGGAGAGTATTCTTGTGGAGAAAAAGACCAAAAAAGGCGCGCTGAAAGAAATCGAGATTCGTCCCGCACTTTCGGATACGACGGTCACGGCGTGTGACGGGGGATGCGAACTCTGTGTTACGCTTCCGTGCGGCGGAGACGATACGGTGGTCAATCCGGCGTTGCTCCATAAGGCGTTAGAGGCGTTTGCGGGCCGCGAAATCGCGATAAAAATCCTGCGTACCGCGCTTCTTTCGGGGGAGAAAACCGATTTTTGCTAAAAAATTGCAAAAAAATGAAAAAAACACTTGCATTTCGCAAAACGCTATGGTAAACTATTCTGGTGTTTGAATGCCTGCGTGTTTTTCGTGGGCCTAACAACGATAAAAGCAGACGGTCCTCTGCCCGCCGAGGCAAGAACGGCTGACATTTTAGGAGGAACAAAAATGGACGCATTGAAACAAATCGCCGCGGACAGCTTGAAAGCTGAACCGGCAAAATTCGAAATCGGCGACACCGTTCGTGTCGACGTGAAAATCCGTGAGGGCGACCGTGAGCGTATTCAGGCCTTCGAGGGTACCGTGATTGCCCGCAAAGGCAGCGGTGTCGGCGAGACCTTTACCGTTCGCCGCGTGTCTTACGGTGTCGGCGTGGAGCGTGTGTTCCCGCTGCATTCCCCGAACGTGGCTGACGTGAAAGTCATCCGTCACGGTAAAATTCGCCGCAGCAAACTGTACTACCTGCGCGACCGCGTTGGTAAGGCTGCCAAGGTGAAAGAGCGTTTGTAATGCTCACCCAAGAGGTTGTTTCGAAAGCGGTTTGTTTTTGAAACAACCTTTTTTGTTTAGAAAAGGAGGTGTCGTTCATGGCCAAAACCAAAAACCGCCGCGGATTCTTTAAGTTTCTCGTGGACTGCGCGTACGCGCTCGTGTCGTTTGCGGTGCTCGTTATGGTGATGTGGGCGTTTATGTTCTCGTTCATTTTGCGCACCGTTCAAGTGGACGGCATCTCGATGCAGGATACCCTGCAAGACCGCGAGCGTATGATTTTAATCAACGCGCTGTATACCCCGCAACGCGGCGACATCGTGGTGGCCAACCGCCTCGAAAAAAGCGAAACCGAACGGCTCGGCGTTTCTACGTATAAAGAGCCGATTATCAAGCGTGTCATCGGCGTGGCGGGCGACGTGGTGGAAGTCACGCCGGACGCGGTGTACGTCAACGGCGCGAAACTCGACGAGCCGTACGTCCACTATGAAAACACCCATCCGTGTATTGCCTACGTCCCCGAAGGGACGGTGTTCGTGATGGGCGATCACCGCAACGCCTCTACCGACAGCCGCTTAAACGGCCCGGTAGCGGTGGAAAATTTGATGGGCCACGTGGTGGCGCGGCTGAACACGGTGACGGACGTGGACGTGTTGCCCGTTGTGCGGTACGATAACGTGCCGGATGCGCCGTCGTCCGAACTGCTCGAAAAAGCCCAAAAGGAGGAAACAGTCGATGAGTAATTCCAAACCGGATTTTACCGAAGAAACCGCCGGCCAGATGGTGGTTTCGGCGCTGTACGACGTGCTGGATATCGTTGTTCCGGCGCTGTTGGTCGTGTCGCTGATTTTCCTCTTTTTCCTGCGTACCGCGGGGGTGGACGGCGAGTCGATGCAAGACACACTCCAAAACAACGACCGACTGATTATGGTCAACTTTTTGTATGAGCCGCAACGCGGCGATATCGTGATTATCAACCGCTTCCACAAAGGCGATACCGAAATCGAAGAGCCGCTGATTAAGCGCGTTATCGGCGTGGCGGGAGACACCGTGCGTGTCGAGCCCACCGCCGTGTACCTCAACGACGTGAAATTAGACGAGCCGTACGTTAACTATCTCAACTTGCCTTACGGGATTACCGAAACCGTGCCGGAGGGCTGTGTGTTCGTGCTCGGCGACCACCGCAACAACTCCCGTGACAGTCGCGAATTCGGTTGTTTTCCGGTGGAGGAACTGATGGGAAAAGCCGTGTGGCGTATTTTCCCGACCGAGGATTTCGGCGGCATTTACGACAATCTTCTGCCCGCAAACGAATAAGGAGGTCGCTATGGAACAATCCTCCCAAATTCAATGGTTTCCGGGGCATATGGCGCGTACCCGCCGCAAAATCACCGAGAGCTTAAAACTCATCGATATGGTGGTCGAGGTGGTGGATGCGCGGATTCCGCTGTCTTCCCGCAACCCGGAAATGGACACGCTCACCGCGGGCAAGCCGCGCCTGATTCTGCTCAACAAAGCGGATTTGGCGGACGAAAACGCTACCGCGCGGTGGGTATCTTACTATGAAAAACACGGCGTAAAAGCCCTGCCCGTGGACTGCAAAAGCGGTCGCGGGCTTTCGAAAATTACCGGTCTTATGCGCGAAACCTTGAAAGACGAAATTGCCGTGTGGCAACAAAAAGGAATGGTCGGGCGTTCGGTGCGCGCGATGGTGGCGGGTATTCCGAACGTGGGCAAATCCTCGTTTATCAACCGGCTCGCCAAAGGCACCAAAGCCAAAGCGGAAGACCGCCCCGGCGTGACCCGCGGTAACCAATGGTTCGGGCTTCCGGACGGCGTACTGCTGCTCGATACGCCCGGCGTGTTGTGGCCGAAATTCGAGGACCATACCGTGGGGCTGCATCTCGCGTTTACCGGCGCTATCCGCGACCAAATCCTCGACTGCGAGGAACTCGCGTGCGAACTGCTGGGGGTGCTCAAAACCGAGTATGCCGACCGCCTTGCCGAACGCTTCAAACTCGATTCGGTCGAGGGATGGCAGGAACAGGAAAACTACGAATTGCTCGAAACCATCGGCAGAAAACGGGGGATGCTCGTGTCCGGCGGCGAGGTGAATACCGAACGCGCCGCCAACACGCTTCTTGACGAATATCGCGGCGGAAAACTCGGGCGTATTACGCTGGAATTTCCGCCGAAAGAGGTCTGATTTTAGAATGACGAACGTAGAATTTGACAGCGCTGTTCGCGCCGAGGGATTTCCCGTTTTATGCGGCATCGACGAAGCCGGTCGCGGCCCGTTATGCGGTCCCGTTTGCGCGGCGGCGGTGGTGTTGCCGCCGGAGTTGGAAATCGACGGGCTCAACGACTCGAAAAAGCTCTCCGAAAAGAAGCGTGAGCAACTGTTTTCGGTGATTTGTGAAAACGCGATGGCGTACGGCGTGGGGTTTGCTTCGGTGGAGGAAATCGAAGAACTCAATATCCTAAACGCCACTTATCTTGCGATGAAACGCGCCTACGAAGCGGCGGGGATTTCCGCCGATTTGGTGCTGGTGGACGGCAACCGTCTGCCGCCGGAGATTCCGGCGAAAATGCGCTACGTGATCAAGGGTGACGCGCTGTCCGCATCGATTGCGGCGGCATCGATTTTGGCGAAAGTCAGCCGTGACCGCGTGCTGTACGACCTCGACAAACAGTACCCGCAATACGGGTTTGCTAAGCATAAGGGCTACGGCACGGCGGCGCATTACGAGGCGTTGCGGGAATTCGGCGTGTCGCCGGTACATCGCCGCAGCTTCTTAAAGAAATTTTTGGAAAGCGACGACCACGGCAACGCGGTATAATTTGAAACAAAGGAGAAATGCGCTATGGCAGGAATCTCCAAAGGAGCAGCGGGAGAAGTCATCGCTGCTCGTTTTTTACGCGAACACGGCTACGATATCGTGGCGGTAAACGTCCGCAGTCGCCTCGGTGAGGTGGATATTATCGCCGAAAACGACACGACCATTGCGTTTGTCGAGGTAAAAACCCGCGACGAACACGCGCTGTCGGAATCGCCGAAAGAGGCGGTGACCCGCGATAAGCAGGAAAAAATCAAAAAGACGGCGATGCTCTATCTGCAACTCAACAAAACGAAGTTGCAGCCGCGATTTGACGTGATTGAAATCGTTACCTCCGCGGGCGACTCGCCGCTTGCGGCTAAATCCATCCACCATCTCGAAAACGCGTTTGAAACGGGGGATTTGCGTGCCGCTTTTTGACCTGCATTGCGATACGTTGACCGAGTGTTTACGACAAGGTAAAGACCTTTACAGCAATGACCTGCATTGGGATATTTCCCGTGCGCTTCAATTTTCTCCCTGCGCCCAAGTTTTGGCGATTTGGACACCGGATACCCTGCGCGGGAGCGCCGCAACCGAGGCGGCGCGGCGGGCGATTTCGCTCGCGCACGGGGCGGAAACCCGCTATTCTCCGGCGTTTCGGCTGTGGCACGCGGGCGAGCCGTTTCCTGCAATCGGCGAGGGAGAGTGCCTTGGGATTTTAGGTCTCGAAAGCGCCGCGCCACTCGCCGGCAACCTCGATTTGCTCGCCGAATTTGCCGACAACGATGTAAAGGTAATTACCCTTACTTGGAACGGCGACAACGAAGCAGCCTCCGGCGTGTGCGGTGACGAAAATCGGGGGCTGACGGCGTTCGGAAACGCGCTTTTGCGCGAGATGGAACGCAAAAACGTCG
>JAKSPN010000057.1 GCA_024404755.1 Clostridia bacterium
AAAAAAGGACTTGTCTTTCGACAAGTCCTTTTTTCTTGGTGGGAGCGGGTGGATTCGAACCACCGAAGTCACTGACAACAGATTTACAGTCTGCCCCCTTTGGCCACTCGGGAACACTCCCATATTCCGTTTTGCAACGACAATAACTATACCACGGGCAAACGCAAATGTCAAGAAAAAAATCAAAATATCTTTCGAAAATCCAAAATCTTTCGGTTGCGCTTCTTGCACACCCGCGTTTTGTGTGGTATACTCAACGGGAACACGATTCAGAAAGCGAGGGAATCTCTTGGCTCTTTCCATTTGCCGCGGATGCGGGCAACCCTGTGACCGCAACGCCTCCGAACACGGCTTTTGTTCCCGTTGCCGCGCCGCGTTTGCGGACGAACTGGTGTCGCTTTACGATTGGATGCGCGAGCAGACGAGCGAAGTCGCCCGCCGCCGCGATCCGGCGTTTGCGCAGTTGGTACTGCCCACCTATCGCCACACTCTCTCCGAAACCGAAGCCCTGCGGTTGCAAATGCTGTATCCCGAGGGATTGTCCGACCGTTCCGACGAAGCCCACGAATCCTACGGGGCGTTAGAGAGCATCTGCCTGCGGGGAAAAGCGGCGACCATCACCACCACCGCGCCCTGCCGCGAAGCCCTCGAAGAGTTGGACTCGGCGCTGTACGCCACCCAAACCGGCGGCACGTTGGACGAGCCCACCGTGCGCGCGTTTTTCTATTTTTCGCAGGTGCTGTGCTTCTTTTACAAAAAAGGGCTCCTCGACCACGAACGGGATTTCGAGCAAGACGAACGCCTCGCAAAAACGCTCCTCTCCCGCATCGCCCCCGATGCCGCCCCGCTTGACGCGACCGACGGCACGTTCGGCCCGTCGCCCGCGGAGATTTATGAAGCGGTCGTGGCCGCGGCATTCGGCGAATAAATTTTTCAAAACGAAAACGACGAAGTATCCTCTCGATACTTCGTCGTTTTTTCTTTTGTTTCTTCGGTCTTTTCGCAGGAAACCGCCACCGTTTTGCCGTCGGTCGTCACGGTGACCGTGCCTCGCTTGTCGGTGCGATACACGTCCGCGCCCACCGCCGCAAGCCGTGTCAGCGCCGAGGCGTGCGGGTGACCGTAATCGTTGTACAGCCCGCAGGACACCACCGCGATTTCGGGACGTACCGCCTCCAAAAATTCCCGACTGTTCGAGCCGCCCGAGCCGTGGTGCGCCACTTTCAGCACGTCGGCGCAAAGCCCGTCGTCCACTTGCAACAGCGTTTGTTCCTCCGCGGCGGTCATATCCCCGCAAAAGAGGAAGTTGCGCTCGCCGTAATCGGCGCGCACACAAAGCGACAGGTCGTTTAAGTCCTCCGCCTCGTCCGCCAGCGGTCCGAGCACGGTAAACGCGATTTCGCCCACCGAAAACGTATCACCGGCGGTCGGCTCGACCCGCTTTACGTTCTTTTCGGAAAGAAGCGCCAGCGTTTTGTCGTAGTAATGCCCGAGCGTTTCGGCGGCGCGCGGCGATTGCATCACCAACGTTTTGACCGGTATCCGTTCGAGTACGGTCGGCAACCCGCCGATGTGGTCGGCGTGCGGGTGGCTGACAATCACGGCATCCAACTTTGTCACACCGTAGGCGGCGAGCAGTTCCGCCGCTAAATTTGGGCGCTCCACCGTGCCCGCATCCACAAGCACCGCGGTGTCGTTCACCGTAAGCAACGTACAGTCGCCCTGCCCCACGTCCAAAAACCGCACGGTCAGCACGTTGTCGTCGCGGATTTCGGCGGGCTCACCCCACGTGGCGGGCGGAAACACCTGCCACACCACGGCACACGCCACAAGCAGCACAAATCCGGCGGTCAAAAGCCACAGCCGGCGGCGGTTGGTTCGTTTCGTCTTGCTCATTTCGTCGATGCTTCCGTCTCGTCAAGCAATTTGATGGGGTCGTTGTCCAAAATCGCCTGCAAAAATTCCATATCGTGGTCGTGGCGGGCAATCGCGGCTTTGCTGTCCGCCGTGCCGCCCAGTCGCCGCACCCCGAAATACAAATCCTCGGGGAATTCCGCGCCCCAATACTCGGCGCGGCGGTCGTCGCCGTTCCAGTTCCAATAAAAATCGGTTTGGCTGACCCCCGCCACGTCGCGCGCGGGGTCGTCAAAGAACAAATCCACGCCGCTGTTCTCTTTAAGGTCGCCTAAATAGTTGTCGTAACTCGGTTTGTCAAAAATGAAGAACATCACGTCGGCGGACACGAGATACGCCATAATTTTTTGGGAATTCATCTCCGCCTGCGGATTTTTGCGCCCGCCCACGTATTGCGACAGCGCCAAATCTTCCACTTCGACAACGATTTTGCCGTCACCGTTGAGATCTTGTCCGTAAGTCCTGAGCATTGCTTCCAATTCGGTAATACCCTCTTCGGACACGCCGTCGCGGGTCACGAGAGCAATCGGATAGTCCGGCTCTACGTGGGTTGCGGCTTGCCACACGCCCACGCCGATGATGACGAGCAGACACACGGCCGCCACCACCCACCATTTATAGTAAAACCAAAAATTCTGCCATTTGGACTTGGGGGTTTGCGGCTCCAGCGGGGTTTCCACCCGTTCCAATTCCTCTTTCGGTACCCCCGCCAACGCCATTTCTCTTGCCATAAAAAATCCCTCACTTTTCCGTTTCAGTATACGGGATTTCGGGGGTAAAGTCAAGGAAAACAAAAAATCCCGCAACCTCTCGGTTGCGGGATTTTCTTGTGAAAACTTATTTCTGCGGGAAGCGCTCGCGGTTTTTGTTGTAGGTGGTGTGGAGCAACTCGTGCGCTTTGTGGGAGTTCGGCTCTCCGAGGAACTCGTCATACAGCGCTTTCACCTGCGCGTTGCGGTGGCTCTGACGAAGTTCTTGGCGCTCGTCCTCGCTGTACAGCGCGGCGGCACGTTTCGCCTGATAGGTGTCGAGGATATCGTCATCCTCGTTCGGCAAAAACGCTTCGCGGACGTACGGCTGACCGCCGCCGTTGATGCAGCCGCCCGGGCAACCCATAATCTCGATGAAGGTGTAGGGAGACGTACCCTCGCGGATTTGGTCGAGCAGCACTTTCGCGCCTTTCATACCGCTGGTGACCGCCACTTTGATTTTCTGGCCGGCGAGGTCGAATTCCGCCTCGCGGATAGACTCAAAGCCGCGGACTTCGTTGAACACCACGCCCTCGCGCTCTTTGCCGGTAAGGACAAAGTACGCGGTACGAAGCGCGGCTTCCATAACGCCGCCGGTCACGCCGAAGATGACACCGGCGCCGGTGTAATCGTGGACGATATCCTGGTCGAAGTCTTCATCCGGCAGTTTCGTAAAGTTGATACCGGAGCGTTTGATGAGTTTGCCGAGTTCGCGGGTGGTCAGCACGGCATCCACGTCGCGCAGGCCGTTGGTCTCGAGTTCGGGGCGCTGCTCCTCGTATTTTTTGGAAGAGCACGGCATAATCGACACGACGAACATATCTTCCGGTTTCACGCCGATTTTCTCGGCGTAATAGCTCTTGAGAATCGCGCCGAACATCTCGTGCGGCGATTTGCAGGAAGACAGGTGGTCGAGTTGATCACCATAATAGTACTCGGCGTAGTTAATCCAGCCGGGCGAGCAGGAGGTAATCATCGGCAGCGCGCCGCCGTTTTTGATACGGCCGAGCAACTCGGTGGCTTCCTCCATAATGGTCAGGTCGGCGGCAAAGTTGGTGTCAAACACTTTCTTGAAGCCGAGGCGGCGAAGCGCGGCACACATTTTACCGGTCACCGGAGTGCCGATTTTCATGCCGAATTCTTCGCCGAGGGCGGCACGGACGGCCGGCGCGGTCTGCACGACCACGTATTTGCCGGCGGCCATCGCCGCGTCAACCTTGTCGATTTCGCTTTTCTCCATCAACGCGCCGGTCGGGCAGACGTTGATGCACTGACCGCACATAATGCAGGGCGATTCAATGAAACTGCGGTTCTCGGCAGGGCCGACAATCGTGTTGAAGCCGCGGTTTTCAAAACCGAGGATGCCGTTGCCGTGCGCATTCTGGCAACGGGTAACGCAACGACCGCACAGCACGCATTTGGAGGTGTCGCGGACGATGCTCGGGGTCAAATCGTCGAACGTGGTCGGCGTTTGAGAACCTTGGAACATACCCTCGCGGGCACCGGTCAGGCGCGCCACGTGGAGCAGTTCGCATTTTTCGTTTTTGTCGCACTCTTGGCAGTTGCGGTTGTGGTTGGAGAGCAACAGTTCCACCGAAGCGCGGCGCGCTTTGGTCGCCGCCGGAGAGGAGATGGTAATCTCCATGCCCTCGTTCACCGGATACACGCAGGAAGCCACGAGGCCGCGCGCGCCGGTCGCCTCAACGAGGCAGACGCGGCAAGAACCGCGGTTGCATTCGCCGTGGTTGTAAGCGCAGAGAGACGGGATTTCATAGCCGCATTTTTTGGCGGCTTCGAGGATGGTAAGCCCTTCCTCGACCTGATAGGGAATCCCTTCAATTTTAATGTTAATCAAAGCCATTGTCGTAATCCCCCTTATTTCTTCTCAATCGCGCCGAATTTGCAGGTCGCTACGCACATACCGCACTTAATGCACTTCTGCGGGTCGATGGCCAGCGCCGGCAGTTTTTTGCCTTCGGCAATATAGTCGGTCTTGGTAATCGCACCCACCGGGCACTGTTTCGCGCACGCGCCGCAACCGTAGCACTTGTCTTTGTTGATGACGTACTGCATGAGGTTTTTGCACACACCCGCCGGGCATTTTTTGTCCACGATGTGGGCAATATACTCGTCGCGGAAGTGGGTCAGCGTGGACAGCACCGGGTTGGCGGCCGTCTGACCGAGCGCGCACAGAGAGCCGGCTTTGATGGTCGCCGCCAACTCTTCGAGTTGGGTCAGGTCTTCCATCGTAGCTTTGCCCTCGGTGATTTTGGTGAGGTACTCGAGCATACGTTTCGTACCGATACGGCAGGGCGAGCATTTACCGCAGGATTCGTCGCAAATGAATTCCATATAGAATTTTGCCACGTCGACCATGCAGTTATCCTCGTCCATGACAATCGCGCCGCCGGAGCCCATCATCGAGCCCTTGGCCACGAGGTTGTCAAAGTCGATTTCGGCATCGAGGTCTTTCTCGGTAAGGCAACCGCCGGACGGGCCGCCGGTTTGAATCGCTTTGAATTTTTTGCCGTTCGGCACACCGCCGCCGATATCGTAGATGAGTTCGCGGAGCGTAGTGCCCATCGGAACTTCCACGAGGCCGACGTTGTTGATTTTACCGCCCAAAGCAAACACTTTCGTGCCTTTGGACTTCTCGGTGCCGCACTCGGCGAATTTCGCCGCACCCTCACGCAGGATGTACGGGATGCAGGCGAGCGTTTCGACGTTGTTCACAACGGTCGGGCGGTCCCACAGACCTTTGACCGCCGGGAACGGCGGACGCGGACGCGGCATACCGCGCTGACCTTGGATGGAGTTGAGCAGGGCGGTCTCTTCGCCGCAGACGAACGCACCCGCGCCGAGGCGGATGTGCGCGCGGAAGGAGAAGCCGGAGCCCAAAATGTTGTCACCGAGGAGACCGAGCTCTTCGGCTTGTTTAATCGCGATTTTCAGGCGGTTGACCGCAATCGGATACTCGGCACGAACGTAGAAGTAACCGTTCTGCGCACCGATGGCGTAACCGGCAATCATCATACCCTCGATAACGGCAAGCGGGTTGCCTTCGAGGATGGAACGGTCCATAAACGCGCCCGGGTCGCCCTCGTCACCGTTGCAGACGACGTATTTGTCGCCGTCGCCGTTCATGGCAAACATCCATTTGCGGCCGGTCGGGAAGCCGGCGCCGCCGCGACCGCGGATACCGGAGGTGAGAACTTCGTCCACCACGTCTTTGCGGTCCATTTTCAGCGCACGGGCAAGACCTTTGAACGCGCCCGCACCGAGGGCTTCCTCGATGTTCTCGGGGTCAATCTGGCCGCAGCCGTGAAGCGCGATACGATGTTGTTTTTTGTAGAAAGTGATGTCGTCCTGTTTGGCGATTTTCTCTTTGGTGGCGGGGTCAACGTACAAAAGACGCTCGACAACCTCGCCGCCCTCGATATCTTTCTCGATAATCTCGTCCACGTCTTCGATTTTCACCATACGATACAGCGTATCTTCCGGATAAATCTTAACGAACGGGCCCTGCGAGCAGAAACCGAAGCAACCGACTTGGTTGACGGTCACTTTGTCGGACAGACCTTTTTCGGCGACCAGTTTCTCAAACCGCTCGCGGATTTCCGCGGAGTTGGAGGACAGGCAGCCGGTACCGCCGCAAAGGACGATGGCGCGTTTGCCGTCTTCGCCGGCAAATTTTCCGTCGAGGCACTTGGAACAAGCAACCTGTTTGGATTCGAGTTCTTCAAAGGTTTTAATCATCGCTTATTCCTCCCCCTGCGCACGCAATTCGTCGATGATACCCGGAACGGCGGACACCGCCACTTTCGGATACACTTTGCCGTTGATGGACACCGCCGGCGCAATACCGCACGCACCGATGCAACGCAGTGCGTCGATAGTGAACATGCCGTCGTCGGTCGTCTCGCCCGGTTTGATGCCGAGAATTTCCGAGAACTTGTCAATCACCTGCTGCGCGCCTTTGACGTAGCACGCCGTACCGAGGCAGCAACCGATGACGAATTTTCCCTTCGGTTTGAGGGAGAAGAAAGAGTAGAACGTCACCACGCCGTAGATTTCGGCCACGCTGACACCGGTGCGCTCCGAGACGATCTGCTGCACGTCCAGCGGAATATAGCCATATTCCTTTTGGATGTCGCTGAGGATCATCATCAAAGGGGTCTTTTCGCCCTCGTAGCGATCGCAAATCTCGTTGATTTTCGCTACGGCGGCTTCACTTAAATGAGCCATGATAGCCCTCCTTAAATATTGTTTTCCTGCCGTCGAAAATCATTCCGACGGCATAGTAATACCATAACCTTATAGAGTATAGCACCGCTTCGTCTTTCTGTCAAGGACAAACCGTTGCATTTTTCTTCCGAAACCGACAAAAAGTGAACAGAAATCGCAAATCAAAGCGCAGGCTTGGATAAAAAAATCCCGTCCGCATAAGCGAACGGGATTTTTGGTGGAGATAAGCGGGATCGAACCGCTGACCTCTTGAATGCCATTCAAGCGCTCTCCCAGCTGAGCTATACCCCCAAATTTCTGGAACGACATTTACTTTACCACATTCAAAACGGAATGTCAACCCTTTTTTTCAAAAAGTTTTTCCAAAAGGAAAAGCGGCAGGAGAAACTCTCCTGCCGCTTTCTTAACTTTTAGATTACGCGTCGAAGCTGGTGATCAAACCCGCAATGAATTTACGGATGAGAAGAATATCTTTCATGTTCACCGCGCCGTCTTGGTTGACGTCGGAAGTAACAAGGTCGATTTCGGTCTCGATGCCCGCCACGTATTTGCGAGCAACCAGAACGTCTTTCAGGTTGACAACGCCGTCGCCGTTGGCATCACCGTAGATGGCGACGTCAGAAGTGGTCTCGGTGGCCGCCGGCTCGGTTTCGGTGGATTGCGGTTCGCTCTCGGTGACAATCGGTTCAGTCGGCTCGCCAACACGGAACACGCTGACTTTCGCATAGGTCCAAGTCAGGGTGTGGCCGGCTTCGCCGCTGTCCGCCAGATACACAGCGCCGATGCCCTCGGCCGGGATCGGGAACACGATATAAGCAACCGCCGTGGTCTCCTCGGTGCCGACAACACCGGATTTGCCCCAATACTCTTCCCAGTTGAGGCCTTCGCCCAAGTGGAAGTCCGCTTCGCCGATGTCCACATAGCCGGTCACTTCGATTTTGTAATATTCACCCTTGCTGGGGTCAATCGGGCCGTTCGCCGCGATGTCCGCTTTGATTTCGTCCACTTGCAGGAACCACGCGTCGGTTTTTTCCGGTTTCAGCACTTTCGCGCCGCCCACGTTGTTTTCAACGAGAACAGTCTCCACGAGGGTCACCGGCTCGGTCGGCTCAGCACCGGTCGCGGTCGGCTCAGCACCGGTCGCAGTCGGCTCAGCACCGGTCGCAGTCGGCTCGCCCTTTCCGTAAACCGTCAGGGTGA
>JAKSPN010000058.1 GCA_024404755.1 Clostridia bacterium
TTTTATATAATAGATATTCCTTATTTCTTGAAACTGTCTTTCAGCGAAACCGAACGGTTGAAGATAAGCTTCTCCGGCGTGCTGTCTTTGTCGGCGCAGAAATAGCCGAGCCGCATAAACTGGTAGCCGTCCCCCGCTTTGGCATCCGCGAGTGCCGCTTCCAATTTGCACCCTTTGAGGGTTTCGAGAGAATCGGGATTGAGGCACGCGATGAAATCCTTGCCGGAGGCATCCGGATCGGGGTCGCTGAACAAAAGACTGTACAGCCGCACCTCGGCATCCACCGCGGTCGCCGCATCCACCCAGTGGACGGTGCCTTTGACCTTGCGGCCGTCCGGCGTGTTGCCGCCGCGGGTTTCGGGGTCATATTCGCAAAGCACTTCCACGACGTTGCCCGCTTCGTCTTTGACACAGCCGGTGCATTTGACGACGTAGGCGGATTTCAGGCGCACTTCGTTGCCCGGGAAGAAGCGGAAATAGCCCTTGACCGGCTCTTCCATAAAGTCGTCCTGCTCGATAAAGAGATGTTTCGAAAAGCTGACTTTGTGCGTACCGCTGTTCTCTTTGGTCGGGTTGTTTTCGACCTCGAACACCTCGCCCTCGCCCTCGGGATAGTTCGTCACGGTGAGTTTCACCGGATGAAGCACCGCAAGCGCACGGGTGGCGTTTTCGTTTAAGTCTTCGCGCAAGCAATGTTCGAGCAGCGCGATTTCCACCGTGTTCGGCACTTTGGCAACGCCGATGCGCTCGATAAAGTTCTTGACCGACGACGGCGTATAGCCGCGGCGGCGCAGACCCGAAAGGGTCGGCATACGCGGATCGTCCCATCCGGCGACGTAGCCCTCCTCCACGAGTTGGCGAAGTTTACGTTTGGACAAAACGGTGTGGTTGATGCCGAGCCGCGCAAACTCAATCTGGCGCGGGTTCGTGTCGTAGTCGATGTTCTCGCGCACCCAGTTATACAGCGGGCGGTGATCCTCGAATTCGAGCGAGCACAACGAGTGGGTGATGTCTTCGAGCATATCCTCAATCGGGTGGGCAAAGTCGTACATCGGGTAGATGCACCATTTGTTGCCCTGGCGGTGATGCTCGGCGTGGTGGATACGGTAAATGACCGGATCGCGCATATTGAAGTTGCCGCTGGCAAGGTCAATGCGGGCGCGGAGGGTCATTTTTCCGTCCTCAAACTCGCCCGCGCGCATCCGCGCGAACAGGTCGAGACTCTCCTCAATCGGGCGATCACGGTAGGGACTGGTCGCCGGATGCGTTAAGTCGCCGCGGTTGTCGCGCACTTCGTCCGGCGACAGTTCGCAGACGTAGGCGAGACCTTTTTTGATAAGCCCCACGGCGAATTCATACATTTTCTCGAAATAGTCGGAAGCGTAGTAGAAACGGTCGTCCCAGTCGAAACCGAGCCAATGGATGTCCTCTTTAATCGCCTCGACGTACTCCTCGTCCTCTTTGGCGGGGTTGGTGTCGTCCATACGCAGGTTGCAGATACCGCCGTAGGTTTCCGCCATACCGAAGTCGATGCACAGCGCCTTCACGTGGCCGATGTGCAGATAGCCGTTCGGTTCCGGCGGGAAGCGGGTATGGACTTTTTTGCCGTAGCAACGGCCGCCCTCTTGCAGTTCTTCGTCGATAATATCGCGGATAAAGTTGCCGCCCTTGGCGGTGAGTTCTTCAGCCATTTCGTTCCCTCCTTAAAGCGCGTTTGCCGTGTCCGCAAGGCGGGCCAGCACGCGGTCGGTTCCCAACAGTTCCATAATGCGGCAAAGGTCGGGCGTGTTGCGGCGGCCGGTGACCGCGAGCCGCAGCACCGTGCTCACGTCGCCGACGTGGCCTTTGTACGCATCGGGGTTTTGTTTATATTCTTTCACGTCCGGACAGAAGCCAAGCGGCGCGCAAATCGCTTTGACACGCTCGAACCACTCGCTTTGGTCGGAAACTTCTTTGTAATCCGCGGCATACGCGGCGAGAATGGCTTTGGCATCCGCAGGGCTTACCGATTCGGGCAGTTCCGTCGTCGGGACGTAGGTTTCGTCAAAGAAGAACGCGGTGTATTCCGGCGCGTCGCTCCATTTGGCCATATCTTTGCGCGGCTTCGGTTTGTCGCGGTCGATGGCGAAGATGTTTTTCGCGAGTTCGCGGTCGCGGTCAAGCAGCGCGAAGAAATCTTTGTCGTATTCCTCCGCCCACGCGAGCACCGCGGCGGTCACGTCGTCCGCGGACATCACCGCGATGACGTTTTTCGACACGTCGTTCATCTTGTTAAGATCGAACAGCGCGCCGGACACGCTCATTTTCTTGATGTTGAACGGGAAGGTGCGGCGGTCGGCGGTCGGATTGGCTTTGCGCCATTGCTCGAATTCGCTGCTCGCGATGGTCATCAAATATTCGAGCACGCTCGCCGCCGGATAGCCCTGTTCTGCGTAAAAGTGCATTGCCGCTTGGGGGTCTTTGCGCTTCGAGAGTTTGCGCTTGTGTCCGTCTTCCTCCACCATAATGGGGCTGATGTGGGCGTATTTCGGGGCTTTGAAATTGAGCAGGCGGAACAGTTGCAGATGTTTCGGCACGCTCGACAGCCACTCGTCGCCGCGGATAACGTGGGTGGTGCGCATCAGGTGATCGTCCACCGCGTGGGCGAAGTGGTAGGTCGGCACGCCGTCGGATTTGAGAAGCACGAAATCCTCGTCGTTTTCCGGCATCTCGATGTGACCTTTAATCATATCGTCAAACTTAACGCGGCGCTCTTCGTCCCCGTCCGAGCGCAGGCGCACGACGTACGGCTCGCCCGCTTGCAGCTTTTGGAGTGCTTCGTCCGCCGAAAGGTTGCGGCAGGGCGCGAACGCGCCGTAGTAGCCGGTGCGCAGTTTCCGCGCTTCCTGCTGTTCGCGGGTTTTGGCGTTTTCCTCCGGCTTGCAGAAGCAGGGATACGCCCGCTCGTTTTCGACCAGCCACTTGACGTAGGTGTGGTAAATCTCGACGCGCTCGGATTGCACGTAAGAGCCGTAGTCGCCGGTCACTTTGCCGGGCGCAACGAAGCCCTCGTCAATCGGAAGCCCGAAGCGGTTGAGCGAAGCGAGAATATCGTCCGCGCCGCCCTCGACCTCGCGCTTTTTGTCGGTGTCTTCCAAGCGGAAATAGAACAATCCCTTGGAAGCATCCGCCGTCAAGCGGTCGATGAGCGCGGAATAAAACACGCCGAGGTGCAAATACCCCGTCGGCGACGGCGCTACGCGAGTGACACGCGCGCCCTCCGCCAAGTCGCGGGGCGGATACATGGTTTCGTAATCTTCGGGCGTGCGGGTCACGTCGGGAAACAAGACCGCCGCCACGTCGTTCCAAGTTGCCATAATCAAAATCCTTCGTTTCTTCAAAAAATATCAACAGTTTATTTTACCCTATTTTTACAGAGTTTGTCAACGATTTCCGACAATTTTTTAAGCAAGGTCGGCTAATTGTTCCGAAGCGGTCGCCCATTCGTCGGTCATTTCGTCGATTTTGGTGCGAAGCGCCGCCTGTTGTTCGCCGAGTTCGCTCAACCGCACGTAGTCGGAAAGCACGTCCTCTTTTGTCGCTTCCGCTTCGAGTGCCGCGAGTTGTGTTTCGGCGGCGGCAATGTCTTTTTCGAGTTTTTCCACCCGCTTTTGCAGGCGCGATAACTCTTTAAGCGGGGTCGTAAACCCTTTTTTGCCGCCCTTTTCCGGTTTCGCCGCCACCTGCTTTTCGGCGGGCGTTTCTTCCTGCTCGCGCAACGTCTGCTCGTATTCGTCGTAGCCGAACGGATACACGCTCACGCCGTCGTCGAACACGATGAGACGGTCGGCGCATTTTTTCACAAAATAGCGGTCGTGCGAAACGAACACAATCGTTCCCGCGTATTCCGACAACATATTTTCGAGCGTTTCTTTGCCGACGATGTCCATATGGTTAGTCGGCTCGTCCAAAATCAGCACGTTCGGCCGCCGGCGCAAAATTTTGCAAAGCGCCAAGCGCACCCGCTCGCCGCCCGAAAGCGCATCCAGCGGCTTAAATACGTCGTCGCCGCAAAACTGGAATGCGCCGAGCGCGGTGCGTGCCTGCGACTGTAACATCTGTGGGAACTCCGCGCAAAAATCATCCAGCACCGTTTGACTGCCGCCGCGCAGGGCTTGTTGCTGGTCGAAGTAGCCGATTTTCGCCCGCACGCCGAATTCGTACCGCCCCGAAAGCGGTTCAACGTCGCCGACCAGCGTTTTGAGCAACGTCGATTTGCCGATGCCGTTTTTGCCGATAACGCCCACCTTTTCGCCGCGCATCACCTCAAAATTGAGCGTGGCCAGCGGCGTGTCGTAGCCGATGGACAAATCGGTGACGGACAGCACTTTTTTCACGCTGTCCTCCTCCGGCTGAAACTCCGCGTGGAAGGTGCGCAAGTCGTAGCGGTCGGGCGCGTCGATTTTGACCATCCGCTCGATTTGTTTTAATTTCGACTGCGCCATCGCCGCCTTGGTCGGCTTATAGCGAAAACGCTCGACAAGCCGCGAAAGCCGCGCGATTTCCGCTTGTTGGGCGGCGTAATCTTTGCACTGTTTTTGGTAATTCTCGCGTTTTTGTCTCTCGAACGTGGCGTAGTTGCCGGTATAGCGCTTTGTCTCGCCGTACTCGATTTCGTACACCACGCCCACGATTTTGTCGAGGAACATCCGGTCGTGGGACACCACCACCACCGCCGAACGATAGCGTTGCAAATAGTCTTCAAGCCAGCGAATCGTCTCGATATCGAGGTGGTTGGTCGGCTCGTCCAAAAGCAGAATATCCGGCTTGCTTAAAAGCAGTTTGCAAAACGCGATACGCGTGCGCTGACCGCCGGAAAACTCCGACAACCGCTTATGCTTGTCCTGCTCGGTAAAGCCGAATTTTTTGAGCATCGTTTCATACTCTTTTTTGTAGGTATACCCGTCGCGGCGCTCGTATTCCTCGTGAAGCTCGCTGTATTCCGCAAGTATCGCTTCGGTCGGCGCTTCGGTCATTTGTGTTTCCAACTCTTTGAGTCGTTTTTCAATCGCAAGAAGCGGCGCAAACACGGATTTGACTTCGTCTAAAAGCGTGACGCTCTCGTCCTCGAAATCCGTTTGGCGCATATAGCCGACAGTCGGCTCGCCCGCGTGGGTAACGGAAAACGGTTCTTCGCCCGTTCCCTGTTCCATCTCGAACTCGCCCAAAATCGCGCGAAGAAGCGTCGTTTTGCCGCATCCGTTGCGGCCGACAACGGCGATTTTTTCGCGGTCGCGGATTTCAAAATCCACCCGTTCCAAAATGGTTTCGGCACCGCGCGACACGGCTCCGTTGACAATCTTATAAAACACACGCGGCACCTCCTTTGTTCGCATACCCGTCTATTATATCGCACCCGCGCGCGATTTGCAAGTAGCTGACTTGCAAAATCGGACATATAGTGGGTTGAGGTGATATTTGTGGACAATCCGGTTTTATGGGCGCTTTGCGCCACGCTCGTCACGTGGGGTGTCACCGCCCTCGGCGCGGGCGTGGTGTTGTTTTTCAAAAAAGCCGACGAAAAATGGCTCAACCTGACACTCGGTTTTGCGGCAGGTGTGATGATTGCCGCCTCGTTTTGGTCGCTGTTAGACCCCGCGATTGACAAAGCGAAAGAAACACTTGCGACCCCCGCGTGGCTCGTCGCCACCGCGGGATTTTTGTGCGGCGCGGTGTTTTTGTGGGCAAGCGACAAAGCGGTGCGCGCCTGCCGCAAAAACGCGGACAAGGGCGGCGGCGACCGCGTGTCGCGGATGGTACTTTTGGTGCTGTCCATCACGCTGCACAACGTGCCCGAGGGCGCGGCGGTGGGCGTGGCGTTCGGCGCACTCGCCAAAGGCGCGCCGCCCGAAGCGGTGGCGGGCGCGGTCACGCTCGCGCTCGGCATCGCGCTGCAAAACTTCCCCGAGGGCGCGGCGGTGGCGTTGCCGCTTTACCGCGAAGGATGCGGGCGGTGGAAAAGTTTTGCCGTCGGGCAGGCCTCCGGAATGGTCGAGCCGGCGGCAGGCGTTGTCGGGGCGCTTCTCGTGACGAAAATCACCGTGCTTCTCCCCTTCGCGCTCGCGTTTGCGGCGGGCGCGATGATTCTTGTCGCGGTACACGAACTCATCCCCGAATGCCAGCAAAACAAAGACGCCCACCCCTATTTCGCTACGGCGGGCATCGTCGGCGGTTTCGCGCTGATGATGCTGCTCGACGTGGCACTCGGCGGATAACGCCACAGCAAAAACCCGCTTGCATTTTTTGTTCGGGCGTGGTATACTACTGAACAGACTTTGAAAGTAAAGGATGGAAAAACTATGGATAACCGTGAAAAATTAGGCAGCCGCCTGGGCTTTATCTTGCTCAGCGCCGGTTGCGCCATCGGCTGCGGCAACGTGTGGAAATTCCCGTGGATGGTGGGACAAAACGGCGGCGGTATGTTTGTTCTGTTGTACCTCGTCTTTTTAATCTTCCTCGGTCTTCCCGTGATGACGATGGAATTCTCCATCGGTCGTGCGGCGCAGGCCAGTCCCCTTAAAATGTATCAAAAACTCGAAAAGCCGGGGACAAAATGGCATATCCACGGCGGGTTTGCGCTGTTCGGCAACGTCTGTTTAATGGCGTTTTACAGCGTGGTTACCGGCTGGATGATGTACTACTTCTTAAAATTCCTCCTCGGTCAGCACAGCGACCTCACCTTCGGCGCGATGATCGGCGACCCGCTTGTCAACGTGGCGTTTTTGGCGGTCACCGTCGTGTTCTGCTTCGGCGTTTTGTGCTTTAATATCCAAGGCGGTCTCGAACGCATCACCAAAGTGATGATGGTCGCGCTTCTTGCGCTGATGGTCTTCTTGGCGGTGCGCAGTTTGTGCCTGCCGGGCGCCGGCGAGGGTGTCAAATTCTACTTGAAACCCGACATCACGAAAATCACCGGAAGCACCGTCGTTGCCGCGATGAACCAAGCGTTCTTCACGCTCAGCTTGGGCATCGGTTCGATGGCGATTTTCGGCAGTTATATCGGCAAAGAACGCTCGCTGCTCGGCGAATCCGCCACCATCATCACGCTCGACACCTTTGTGGCGCTCGTGGCGGGACTCATCATCTTCCCCTCCTGCGCCGCCTACGGCGAGGACGTGGGTGCCGGTCCGGCGCTGTTGTTCAACACCATGGCGACCGTCTTTGTGAAAATGCCGGGCGGCCGCTGGTGGGGCACTTTGTTCTTCCTCTTTATGACGTTTGCGGCGCTGTCCACCGCCCTTGCGGTGTATGAAAACATCCTCGCCTGCGTGCGCGAAGCCACCGGTTGGAGCCGCAAAAAAGGGTCGATTTTGTGCGGAACGGGAATGTTCCTCATCGCCTTGACCACCGCCCTCGGTTACAGCGTGTGGCCGTTCCACCCGTTCGGGCCGGACACCGCGTGGCTCGATTTGTGGGACTTCATCGTGTCCAGCAACCTGCTCCCGATCGGCTCGCTGATGTTTGCGCTGTTCTGCTGCAACAAGCGCTACGGTTGGGGCTTTGAAAACTTTATGGAAGAAGCCAACGCCGGCACGGGCTTAAAAGTAAAAACGTGGATGAAACCGATTTTCGCCTACGTTGTTCCGCTGGCCATCATCTTCCTGTATGTTTACGGCATCGCCACCTTCAACTGGGGCTGAATCTCATAAAAAAATCCCCGCCCATATGGGCGGTGCTCTAAAGGACAGTTCTATGTAGGATACGGTGCAATCCGTTTGGGT
>JAKSPN010000059.1 GCA_024404755.1 Clostridia bacterium
CGGCGAAGAAAGAGGCCGCTGCGGATGCCGAGAAGAAACCGGCGGCGAAGAAGACCACTTCTACCGCGAAAAAACCGGCGGCGAAGAAAGAAGCCGCTGACGGCGAGAAGAAACCGGCGGCGAAAAAATCCACTTCTACCGCCAAAAAACCGGCGGCGAAGAAAACCGAGGAATAATTCTCGACTAAACCCGGGCACTTTTGCCCACACTCTGTATGAATAACGAAAGGAAGATGGCTATGAATGAACGCATGAGCAGTCTCGTGCCCTACGTGGTGGAACAAACCGGCCACGGCGAGCGCAGTTACGACATTTTCTCCCGCTTGCTCAACGACCGCATCATTATGTTGTGCGACGAGGTGAACGAAAACAGCGCGTCGCTGGTGGTGGCGCAACTTCTGTACCTCGAAGGTCAAGACCCGGACAAAGATATTCATCTGTATATCAACAGCCCCGGCGGCAACATCAAAGACGGTATGGCGATTTACGACACGATGCAGTTTATCAAATGCGACGTGTCCACCATCTGCATCGGTATGGCGGCGAGCATGGGCTCGTTCCTGCTGGCGGCGGGTGCCAAAGGCAAACGTATGGCACTTCCGAACAGCGAAATTATGATTCACCAGCCGCTGGGCGGCACCCAAGGTCAGGCGAGCGATATCAAAATCCAAGCCGACCACATTCTGTATATCCGCGGCAAGATGAACAAAATGCTTGCCGAGATGACCGGTCAGTCGATTGAAACGATTGAAAAAGACACCGACCGCGACAATTATATGTCCGCGGAGGAGGCCGTGAAATACGGTCTTATCGACAAAGTCATCGAAAAACGCGCGTAATGCATTTTTGAAAGAGGTGAAACCGTATGCCGAATATGGATACTCCCCAAAACGTGGCGTGCTCGTTCTGCGGTAAAACCCAAGACGACGTCTCCCGTTTGCTTGCCGGCCCCGGTGTGTTTATCTGTAACGAATGTGTCGGGATGTGCTATGACATTTTAGTGGAGGAGTTCGGCGAAGCCCCCGGAAAACGGCGCAAAGCCGCCCAAAAACCGGAAGCCGACTTCGATTTGCCCAGTCCCGCCAAACTCAAAGAGGGGCTCGACGAATACGTCATCGGGCAGGACCGCGCCAAAGTGACCCTTTCGGTGGCGGTTTACAACCACTACAAACGTATTTTCTGCAAAAACGACAACGCGCCGGAACTCGGTAAGAGCAACGTGCTCTTGCTCGGGCCGACCGGTGTCGGCAAGACCGCGCTCGCGCGTACGCTGGCCAATTTGCTCGACGTGCCGTTTGCGATTGCGGATGCCACTACGCTGACCGAAGCCGGTTACGTGGGCGAGGATGTGGAGAATATTCTTCTCCGGCTCATCCAAGCCGCCGACGGCGACGTGAAAAAAGCAGAGCGCGGCATCATCTACGTGGACGAAATCGACAAGATTTCCCGCCGCAGCGAAAACCCGTCCATTACCCGTGACGTGTCCGGCGAAGGCGTGCAGCAAGCCCTCCTCAAAATCATCGAGGGCACGGTGTCTAACGTGCCGCCGACGGGCGGGCGCAAACATCCGCAGCAGAACTTTATCCAAATCGACACGTCCAATATTCTGTTTATTTTGGGCGGTGCGTTCTCGGGTCTTGAAAGCATTATCGCCAAACGCGTGGGCGGCGGCTCGCTCGGTTTTGAAAACCAAGTGTTGTCCAAATCCGACTTAACGTCCAGCGAAATGCTGCAAAAGGTGACCGCGCAAGACCTCGTGAAATTCGGTCTTATCCCCGAACTCGTCGGTCGTATGCCGGTTATCACCACGCTCGAAGCGCTCGAAACCGAGGCGATGGTCAAAATTTTGACCGAGCCGAAAGACGCGCTTGTGAAGCAGTATGAGTATCTGTTTGCGCTCGATGACGTGAAGTTGGAATTCACCGACGGCGCGCTTACAGCGATTGCCGAAAAAGCGCTCGAAATGGATACCGGCGCGCGCGGTTTGCGCTCGGTGATGGAGGGGCTTTTGACCGATTTGATGTTCTCGGTGCCGTCCAACCCGCTGATTTCCAAAGTGGTGGTGGACGAGGACTGTGTGAACGGCAACGGCGCGCCCAAACTGACCGAAGACCCCACCCGCAAGGGCAAAGCGGCCCGTTCGCCGATTAAACGGCAACAGGCCCGCCGTGCCACCGCGTAAATTTCCGCTTGTGAGGAACGAATAATGAGCATACAACCAAACGTTGCTCGTGTAAAAGCCCTGCCCCTGCTTGCTTTGCGGGGGCTCGTGCCTTTTCCGGGCGTAATGATTCACTTTGATATCGGGCGCGAACGCTCGTTGGCGGCGCTGTCCAAAGCCATGGAGGGCGACCAGGAACTCTTTCTCGTGATGCAGCGGGATGAGCGCGTGGAAGAGCCGTCGATGGACGATTTGCATACCGTCGGCGTGGTCGTTCACGTGCGGCAGATTATGAAACTGCCGAAAAACGGCTTGCGCGTGGTGGCGGAGGGTTTGTACCGCGCCACCGTCACCGAGGTGCTTTCCGCTGACCCGTGCTTGCAGGTGCAAACGGTGGAAAAACGCAGTCGCTTGCCGCTGGACGATGCCAAGCGCGAGGCGTTTTGCCGCCTGCTGTACGCTTCGTGGAACGAATATGCGGCGCTGTCCCCGAACGTGTCGGCGGATGCGCTTGACCGCGCGGGGCAGTTGCAGGAATCGCTTTCGGATTTGTGCGACCACGTGGCGTTCCATTTGCCGCTTCTTCCCGAGAAAAAGCAGGCGCTTTTGGCGCAACTGCCGGTGGCCAACCGTGCGCAGGCGGTGCTTGCGCTGTTGGAACGAGAAAAAGAGGTTGCCAACATCGAACTTGAACTGCACGACCGCGTGCAGGAGCGTATGGACGACAATCAGCGCGATTACTATCTGCGCGAGCAGATGCGCGTGATTGCCGATGAACTCGGTGACGAGGACGACCCGCTTCACGAAGCGGAGGACTATCGTCAAAAAATCGCCGCGCTCGATTTGGCGGACGAGGTAAAAACCGCGCTCGAAAAAGAGTGCAAAAAACTCGCCAAGATGCCTATCGGCTCGCAGGAAGCGACGGTAGTGCGGACGTATCTCGACACCTGCCTCGATTTGCCGTGGAACACGAAAACCGAGGACGATACCGATTTGTCCCGTGCTCGCGAGATTTTAGAGCGCGACCACTACGGACTTCTTGACGTAAAAGAACGGATGCTGGAACTGCTCGCCGTTCGCCGCCGCAATCCGGAGGCGAAAGGGCAGGTCGTGTGTCTTGTCGGCCCTCCCGGTGTGGGCAAAACGTCGATTGCCAAGTCGATTGCCGAGGCGATGGGGCGCAAATTCGCCCGCGTATCCTTGGGTGGCGTGCGCGATGAAGCGGAAATCCGCGGCCACCGCCGCACCTATATCGGCTCGATGCCCGGCCGGATTATGGCGGCAATCGCCAAATCCGGCTCGAAAAACCCGCTTTTGCTTTTGGACGAAGTGGATAAAATGGGCAACGACCACCGCGGCGACCCCGCGTCCGCGCTTTTGGAGGTGCTGGATTTCGAGCAAAACCACGCCTTTGTGGATCACTATATCGACCTGCCGTTTGACATCTCGGACGTGATGTTCCTGACCACGGCGAACGATGCTTCCGCCATTCCCGCGCCGCTGTACGACCGTATGGACGTGATTACGCTCGACGGCTACACCGCGCAGGAAAAATTACATATCGCCAAGGGCCATCTTGTCAAAAAGCAGTTGAAAGCCAACGGTATGGAGGGGACGAAACTCCGCTTCTCCGATGCGGTACTGAAAGCGCTTATGGAGGGGTATACCCGCGAAGCCGGCGTGCGCAACTTGGAGCGCGTTATCGGCAAAGTGTGCCGCAAAATGGCGCTCAAAGCCGAAAACGGCGAGGACGTGTCGCTGTCGGTGAAATCGCTTAAACCGCTTTTGGGCCCGTGTCCGTATAAACCCGACCGCCTGCCGGAAAAAGACGAAATCGGCGCGGTCAACGGGCTTGCGTGGACGAGTGCCGGCGGCGAACTGCTGCCGATTGAGGTGGCGGTGCTTCCCGGCACGGGCAAAATCGAACTCACCGGCTCGCTCGGCGACGTGATGAAAGAATCGGCGAAAATCGCCGTCAGCGTCTGCCGCGCGAACGCCGAAAAATACGGCATCGACGGCGAGTTTTATAAAACGAAAGACATCCATATCCACGCGCCGGAGGGTGCGGTGCCGAAAGACGGCCCGTCCGCCGGTATTACGATGACCACCGCGCTCGTGTCGGCGTTGACGGGCATTCCCGCCCGCCGCGAGTTGGCGATGACGGGGGAGATTTCGCTTCGCGGCAACGTGCTTCCCATCGGCGGTCTTAAAGAGAAACTGATGGCGGCGTACGCCCGCAAAATGACCACCGTGCTTATTCCGTCGGACAACCTGCCCGACCTCGAAAAGGTGGATGCCGAGGTGCGCGAGGGATTGACGGTCAAGCCCGTGTCGCACATCGACGACGTGCTGGCGCTGGCGCTTACCCGCCCGCCGAAAGCGCGGAAAACGGCGGGAAACCGCGAATCCCACACCGCCAAACCCGCTTTGCAACAACGAATGAAAGGAACGCGCGTATGAAACCCGAATCTGCGGTATTTGAAACGTCGGTGGGCTTAAAATCCCAACTGCCGGCCGATACGTTGCCCGAAATTGTGTTTTCGGGGCGCTCGAACGTGGGCAAATCCACGCTCATCAACACGCTGCTTCGACGCAAGAACTTGGCGCGTACCTCCGCAACGCCCGGCAAAACCGCGACGATTAACTTCTATAAGCTTGATACGATGCGGTTTGTGGACTTGCCCGGTTACGGCTACGCCAAAGTCGCCAAAGACGAAAAGCGCAAGTGGGGCGAACTCATCGAGGGCTATTTTGCCGAAGAACGCGACCTGCGGCTGGTTATCCAACTGTGCGATATGCGCCACGATCCGACCGCCGACGACCGCCAGATGATTGAATTTATGGCGGAAAACGGATTGCCGTTTTTGGTGGTGCTCACCAAAGCGGACAAACTCAACAAAACCGAACGCGCCGCACGGCTGGCCGCTTACGAGGCGATTTTTGCCGAATTCGAAGGTCTAACCGTGATTCCGTATTCGTCCGTAACGGGCGAGGGGCGGGAAGACTTGCTCGCCATTATCCGCGAGGTCGGCGAGGACGACTAAATTCCTTGTTAGGGGGATGTTTTTATGATGATTTCCGGACATTTGGGAGTAAATTTTGCCGGTCACCTGACCGTTTCCGGCGTGGATACCGTGGATATTGCCAAAGAATACGGCACGCCGCTGTACGTGATGGACGAACAGACTATTCGCGAAAATCTCCGTTCGCTCAAAGAAGCCATCGACCGTTCCTGCAAAAACGGCGGGCGCGTGGCGTTTGCGAGCAAAGCGTGCAGTTTCAAGGAAATGTACCGCATCGTGGCAAGCGAGGGTTGCGGCACCGACGTGGTGTCCTGTGGCGAAATGTACACGGCGATGCAGGCGGGAATGCCGCTTGATCGCGTGTATTTCCACGGAAATAACAAAACGGATGCCGACTTGCGCTATGCGCTCGAAAACGGCGTTGGGCGCATTGTGGTCGATAACTTCGACGAACTGCGTGCGCTCGAAGCGGTTGCCGCCGAACTGGGCAAGACCGCCGCGATTTTAATGCGCGTGACCCCCGGTATCGACGCGCACACCCACAGTTTTATCCGCACCGGCCAAATCGACTCGAAATTCGGCTTTACGCTCGAAACCGGCGAGGTGTATGAGGCGGTGGAAACGGCGCTTTCTCTGCCGCATATCGACTTAAAAGGCCTGCATTGCCACGTCGCATCCCAGATTTTTGACGAAGAGCCGATGATTCACGCCGCCGAAGTGATGGTGGGCGTGATGGTGGAAATCAAAAACCGCTTTGGCAGGGCGCTTTCCGAACTGAATCTCGGCGGCGGCTTCGGCATCGCGTATACCGACGAAGACCACCCGAAGCCGGCGCACGAATATATGGAGCTCGTGGGCAACGCCGTGACCAAAACCGCCGAAAACAACGATTTCCCGACCCCGTTCGTCATTGTCGAACCCGGTCGCTCGATCGTTGCCGCCGCGGGACTGACACTCTATACCGTCGGCGGGGTCAAGCGCATTCCGAACGTCCGCACCTACGTGAGCGTAGACGGCGGGATGACCGACAACCCGCGTTACGCGCTCTATCAGGCGGCGTACACCGCGGTGCTTCCCGAAAAAGCGGCGGCGGAGCCGACCGAAACGGTGACGATTTCCGGCCATTGCTGCGAAAGTGGCGATTTGCTCCAAGAAAACGTGCCGCTGCCCGCGGTCAAACGCGGCGATTTGCTCGCGTTCCTCACCACCGGCGCGTACAACTACTCGATGTCTTCCAACTACAACCGCTATCCGAAACCGGCGGTCGTTATGGTCAACGACGGCGAAACCCGCGTGGTCGTCCGCCGCGAAACCTTTGAGGACGTCGCGCGAAACGATATATAATCCTAATTAAAAAGGGCGCTTTTGCGCCCTTTTTTTGAAATTTTTCAAAAAATTTCTAAATTTTCCCAATACTTTCGCTTTCTCAAACGTTATGGTAATAGAAACCCGAAAGGAGGAATTTCTATGAAAAAACTATGTTCTATTCTTGTATCTCTTTGTATGCTGATGGCGCTTTTGCCGATGACGGTTACGGCGGAGGAGACGGCATCGAAAATCCAGCCTACGCTTCAAGAAAAACTGGACAACTGCAAAGAATGCGATTTGATTTCGACCTACGTATGGTTTGAGCCGCTGTCGCCCTATGCCATTGCCCGCGTAGAAGGGAAAATTCTTAATGAAGAGAATAAAGCGTATAGGGAAAAACGCGAGGTTTCGGATGACGTGATTCGAGAAATCCTCGCAAATGAAGGCTTTTCGGAGTATGCCGATACAATTATTGAGCGCATCGAGCAAAGAATAAAAGAAATTGACGAGACGGTATCGGACAAACAAGAGGCGGAAAACAGAAAAATGTATTGTCATTCTTCGATCGCGAGTAGTTATTTGGAATACTACGTCTTGGAGCCTATATCGGCGCAACTCGCAGAAGAATGGGGCATTAGCGAAGACCGCGTGCTGATTTACGGCTCGCCGTTTTCGGTGATCGCAATGAATCTTACGCCCGCCGAAATTGAAACGATCGCGCAAAGCGAGCTGTCCACCAAGCTGGACTGGTATTCGCGCGACGTTTTCGATTATAGTGCCCACGCCCACGATTACATTGCTGCGGCCAGCTGTATGTGCGGGGCGCACGGCGGCCCCGGTTCGTATCCGGGAATCAACTGCAACCATCTTATTACCTCTGTTGGCACGACTTTCAAATGGCTCGGCGAGCAAGAGCGTATGGCCGATTTCGAAAACGATCCGGAAAAAGTGCCCGATTGTTTTTCGCCTTTTGTGACACCGCTTTCCAAAGCCGTGCTGTTCTTGGAGGGTGTGCCGAACCTCGGTGACTATCTGTTCTTCTATGAACGTAACGTCGAAAAAGTGTATATCCCCGATTCGGTCAAAGAAATCGGCGAGCACACGTTCTCTCGCTTTGCGGACGTGAGCATCTACTGCTATTCCGGCTCGTACGCCGAGGAATACGCCAAAA
>JAKSPN010000006.1 GCA_024404755.1 Clostridia bacterium
GGACGATAGTTGTTGAAGAACGGGGTGTGACGGCCGCCCTCTTCCTTGGACAGGACGTAAACCTGACCGTGGAATTTGGTGTGCGGGTTGATGGAACCCGGTTTGCAGAGAACCTGGCCACGCTCGACCTCTTCACGGCCAACGCCGCGGAGAAGGGCACCGACGTTGTCGCCGGCTTCGCAGTAGTCGAGGGTCTTGCGGAACATTTCCATAGAGGTAACAACCGTTTTGGCTTTCTCGTCTTTCAGACCGACGATTTCAACCTCTTCACCGGCTTTCAAAGCGCCACGCTCCACACGGCCGGTAACAACAGTACCACGGCCGGAGATGGTCATAACGTCTTCGATCGGCATCAAGAACGGCAGGTCGGATTTACGTTCCGGAGTCGGAATGTAGGAGTCGACAGCGTTCATGAGCTCGAGGATCGGCGCATAGGTCGGATCATTGACATCGGTGGAAGCGCACTCCAGAACCTGGAGAGCAGAACCTTTGATGATCGGGGTGTCGTCGCCCGGGAATTCGTACTCATCGAGGGTCTCGCGGATTTCCATCTCAACGAGTTCGAGGAGTTCCGGATCGTCCATTTGGTCAACTTTGTTCATGAAGACCACAATGTACGGAACGTTCACCTGACGGGCGAGGAGCAAGTGCTCTTTGGTCTGAGCCATCGGGCCGTCGGTAGAAGCGATAACCAGGATAGCACCGTCCATCTGGGCAGCACCGGTGATCATGTTTTTGATGTAGTCGGCGTGGCCGGGGCAGTCAACGTGAGCATAGTGGCGGGTAGCCGTCTCATACTCGACGTGGGCGGTGTTGATGGTGATACCGCGCTCGCGCTCTTCCGGCGCTTTATCGATGTTGGCGTAGTCGGTGAATTCCGCGCCGCCCTGCATCGCGAGAACTTTCGTGATAGCAGCGGTCAGAGTGGTTTTACCATGGTCAACGTGACCGATGGTGCCGATGTTAACGTGGGGTTTGTTGCGTTCAAATTTTGCTTTTGCCATTGTTACATCCTCCTTGATATAGGTAATGATAGTGTTTCCAAAAAATCACAACGCCATTTTACCAAATTTTTCTGAAAAAATCAAGTGTTTTTCCGAAAAAAGTTTGGAATTAGGCATCTTTGCGGCCACGTTTGGAGATAATCTCTTCCGCAACGCTCTTCGGCAGTTCGGAATAGTGACTGGGCTCCATAACGTACTGGCCACGGCCCTGGGTCTTGGAACGCAGGTCGGTCGCGTAACCGAACATCTCGGCCAGCGGGATCGACGAGCGAATCTGCTGGGCACCGGACACAGCGTCCATACCCTGCATGATACCACGGCGGGAGTTGATGTCGCCGATAACGTCGCCGGTGTATTCGTCCGGCGCGGTAACGGAGACTTTCATGATCGGCTCCATGAGGACCGGATCGGCTTTGCGCATGGCCTCTTTGAACGCCATAGAACCGGCGATCTTGAACGCCATCTCAGAGGAGTCGACCTCGTGATAGGAACCGTCATAAAGGGTAACTTTCACGTCCACAACCGGATAGCCGGCGACAACACCGGACTGCATAGCGCCTTGGATACCGGCGTCAACCGCAGGAATGTACTCCTTCGGAATGGCACCGCCGACGATGGCGTTGATAAACTCGTAGCCCTTGCCGGACTCGTTCGGCTCCAGTTTGATTTTGACGTGACCGTACTGACCTTTACCACCGGACTGACGCGCATATTTGGTATCCACGTCCGCGAGGCGGCGAATGGTCTCTTTGTAGGCAACCTGCGGGGCACCGACGTTGGCTTCCACTTTGAATTCACGAAGCAGACGGTCAACGATGATTTCCAAGTGCAGTTCGCCCATACCGGCGATGATGGTCTGGCCGGTTTCCTCGTCGGTATAGGTACGGAAGGTCGGGTCTTCCTCGGCGAGTTTCGCCAAAGCAATACCCATCTTCTCCTGACCGGCTTTGGTTTTCGGCTCAATCGCCACGCGGATAACCGGCTCCGGGAATTTCATCGATTCGAGAACGATCGGATGTTTCTCGTCGCACAGGGTGTTACCGGTGGTGGTGGATTTCAGACCGACAGCCGCCGCGATGTCACCGGCATAGACCTCTTCGATGTCTTGACGGTGGTTCGCGTGCATCTGCAAAATACGGCCGAGACGCTCGTTGGCATCTTTGTTCGGGTTGTACACGGTCGTGCCCGCTTTGCAGACACCGGAGTACACGCGGAAGAAGCAAAGTTTACCAACGTACGGGTCGGTGGCGATTTTGAAGGCCAGAGCCGCAAACGGCTCTTTATCGGAGGACGGACGCTCCTCCTCTTCCTCGGTGTCGGGGTTCACGCCTTTGATGGCGGGAACGTCCGTCGGCGAGGGCATATAGTCCACGATAGCATCCAGAAGTTTCTGGACACCTTTGTTACGATAGGAAGTACCGCAGCAAACCGGAACCATGGTGTTGGCGAGGGTGGACTTACGGATGCAGGCCTTGATTTCGTCGATGGTGAGTTCCTCACCGGCGAAATATTTCTCCATCAAATCGTCGTCCTGCTCGGCAACGTGCTCGATGAGTTCATCGTGGTATTGCTGGGCTTTCTCTTTCATATCGTCCGGAATGTCTTCCTCGCGCACGTCGACGCCGGCGTCATCATAGTAGATGTAGGCCTTCATCTCGACGAGGTCGATGATTCCTTTGAAGAACTGCTCGGCACCGATCGGCAATTGGATCGGCACGGCATTACATTTCAGGCGCTCTTTCATCATGTCGATAACACGATAGAAGTCGGCACCCATAATGTCCATTTTGTTGACGTACGCCATACGCGGAACTTTGTACTCGTCCGCCTGGCGCCACACCGTTTCGGACTGGGGCTCAACGCCGCCTTTGGCGCAAAGAACGGTCACAGAACCGTCGAGAACGCGCAGGGAGCGCTGCACTTCAACGGTAAAGTCCACGTGTCCGGGAGTGTCGATGATGTTGATACGGTGGTCTTTCCAGAAGCACGTAGTCGCAGCGGACGTGATGGTGATACCACGCTCCTGCTCCTGCGCCATCCAGTCCATCGTAGCGGTACCATCGTGGGTCTCGCCGATTTTGTGGTTGATACCGGTGTAGTACAGAATACGCTCGGTCGTCGTCGTTTTGCCGGCGTCGATGTGAGCCATAATACCGATATTACGGGTTTTTTCAAGAGTAACTTGACGTCCCATGTTGTCCTCCTTAAATTACCAGCGGAAATGCGCGAACGCTTTGTTGGCTTCGGCCATTTTATGCGTATCTTCGCGTTTCTTCGCGGCGCCGCCGACACCGGCAATGGCATCGACGATCTCGTTAGCAAGGCGTTCTTTCATCGTACGCTCGGAACGGGCGCGCGAATACGTGGTCAACCAACGCAGACCAAGGGTAACACGGCGGTCCTCACGGACCTCGATCGGAACTTGGTAGGTAGCACCACCGACGCGGCGGGCTTTGACTTCGAGAACAGGCATAATGTTCTCCATCGCCGCCTCAAACGCTTCCAGCGGTTCCTTACCGGTTTTTTCAGCCACGATGTCAAACGCGTCGTACACGATTTTCTGCGCAACACCGCGTTTGCCGTCGAGCATAATGTTGTTGATGAGTCGGGTCACCAGTTTCGAATTGTAAACCGGATCCGGCAACACATCACGTTTCGGAATAGAGCCTCTTCTGGGCATTCTACTTCCCTCCTTCATAGAAATGATATCATAGGTACTCGAGGGTGACAAGCCCCCGTCGGCACAAGAGACTCTATATAGAAGGTAGATATATCTATATAGCGTCCTTTTTAGGCCGCTTTTGTGTCAGGATTACTTCTTCGGACGTTTGGCACCGTACTTGGAACGAGCCTGCATACGGTTGGCGACACCCTGGGTATCGAGCGTACCGCGGATAATGTGGTAACGCACACCAGGCAGGTCGCGAACACGGCCACCGCGCAGCAGCACGACGGAGTGTTCTTGCAGGTTGTGACCCTCGCCCGGAATGTAGGTGGTAACCTCAATACCGTTGGAAAGGCGCACACGAGCAACTTTACGCAAAGCGGAGTTCGGTTTTTTCGGCGTAGTGGTCTTGACAGCAGTGCACACACCGCGTTTTTGCGGAGCGTTACGGTCGGTCGCGATCTGTTTTTTGGAGTTCCAACCCTTCAACAGAGCCGGAGCTTTCGCCTTTTTCTCCAAGTCTTGGCGTCCCTTGCGAACCAGTTGGTTAAAAGTCGGCAAACAAAACACCTCCTCAATAAAAATTTATTCGGGCGTGGGTGGATAGACGGGCTATCCACCCACGCAACCAAATATACATTTTAGCATAGCCCTTTGCGGTTGTCAAGCGAATTTTCTTGATTTTTTCGCTTGAAACCGCGGTTTTTTGCGGTTTTTATTCCGCCGGGGCTTCTTCGGCGTTCTCCGCGGCATCGTCCGCACCCGCGAGCATACTGCGCAGGGCGTTGACGTACGGATCGTCATCCGACGCGTGAGTGTTGATAACTTCCACGTCGTTATAGGTCTGCACACCGGTACCGGCCGGAATGAGTTTACCGATGATGACGTTCTCTTTGAGGCCCATCAGCGGGTCAACCTTGCCCTTGATAGCGGCATCGGTCAGCACGCGAGTGGTCTCCTGGAAGGAAGCCGCCGACAGGAAGGAATCGGTCGCCAACGCGGCTTTGGTGATACCGAGCAGCAGCGACTCGTACTCGGCAAGACGGAGGTTCTCCTCCCCTGCCTCCATACGGGCGCGCACCGCATCGTTCGCCATCTCCGCTTCGATGCGGTCCACGGTGGAGCCGCCGATCAGCGTAGAGCTTCCCGGATCGGACACGTAGACTTTGTGCATCATCTGGCGGACGATAACCTCGATGTGTTTATCGTTGATTTTAACCGACTGCAAACGGTAGGTACGCTGCACTTCCTCGGTCAGATAGTTCTGCACCGCGGTAGGACCGTTGACCGCCATAATGTCGTGCGGGTTAATCGCACCGTCGGTCAGGCGCTCGCCTTTCACCACGTGGTCACCCTCGTGCACACGGATGTGCGTACCGAACGGAATGACGTAAGAGCGTTCGTCGAGCTCACCCTCGGTGTTGTTGGTAACGACCACGAGTTGTTTTTTCTTCTCTTCCGCGAAGCGCACGTCGCCTTCGATTTCGGTGATGATGGCGTGGTTTTTCGGCTTGCGGGCCTCGAACAACTCCTCAACACGCGGAAGACCTTGGGTGATGTCTTCGCCGGACGCGATACCGCCGGTGTGGAAGGTACGCATCGTCAACTGAGTACCCGGCTCACCGATGGACTGCGCGGCAATCGTACCGACGGCCTCGCCGATGGTCACCGGGTCCACCGTCGCCAAGTTGGCGCCGTAGCAATGGGCGCACACACCGTGGCGGGCGTGGCAGGTAAGCACCGAACGGACGCGGACTTGCATCGGCAGGCCGAACTCTTCGAGTTTGGACACCATAAATTTCGCATCTTTTTCGGTCATCATCTTGTCGCGGCTGATAATCACTTCGCCGGTCTTCGGATTGACGAAATCTTCCGCGAGGAAGCGGCCGGTCAAACGCTCGGACAGCGGCTCGATCATCGCGTCGCCGTCTTTGATGTCGTAGACTTCGATACCGTCGTGGGTACCGCAATCCTGCTCGCGGATAATGACGTCTTGCGCCACGTCCACGAGACGGCGGGTCAAATAACCGGAGTCAGCGGTACGCAGAGCGGTATCCGCCAAACCTTTACGCGCACCACGGGAGGCGATGAAGTACTCGAAAACGTTCAGGCCTTCGCGGTAGTTCGCACGAATCGGGACTTCGATAGCGCGACCGGAGGTGTTGGCAATCAGACCGCGCATACCGGCGAGCTGACGAATCTGGGCCGACGAACCACGAGCGCCGGAATCCGCCATCATAAAGATCGGGTTGTACGGATCCATGTTATCGTTCAGCGCGGCACCGACTTTTTCGGTGGTTTCGTTCCACACGCGCACCACGTTGCGATAACGCTCTTCGTTGCTCATAAGACCTTGGTTATACAAGTCGGAGATGTTATCCACCTGCGCCTCGGCGTCCGCAATGAGTTCTTTCTTTGCGGGCGGGATGGTCGCATCCACAACGGAGACGGTCAACGCCGCCACGGTGGAATAGTGGTAACCCTGGGACTTGATGGCATCCAGCACTTCGGAGGTATCCGCCGTGCCGTGCACTTTGATACATTTTTCAATGATCTGGGACAGTTGCTTTTTGCCGACCTTGAAGTTGATTTCATACTCGAACAGATTGTCCGGGTCGGAGCGATCCACAAAACCGAGGTCCTGCGGAATCGGACGGTTGAAGATGATGCGGCCGATGGTGGTTTCCACCAAGCGGGATTTCTCCTCGCCGTCGATGACGAGCGTGCGGCGCACACGGATTTTCGCGTGCAGACCGATAACGCCGTTATCGTACGCCATCTGCGCTTCGTCTTCGCTGCCGAACGCTTTGCCCTCGCCGAGTTCGCCCTCACGCTCATAGGTCAGGTAGTAGGAACCGAGCACCATATCCTGGGTCGGCACCGCCACCGGCTTACCGTCGGACGGTTTGAGCAAGTTGCCGGCCGCCAGCATCAGGAAGCGGGCTTCCGCCTGCGCTTCGGCAGACAGCGGCACGTGAACGGCCATCTGGTCACCGTCGAAGTCGGCGTTGAACGCGGTACAAACCAACGGGTGCAGTTTGATGGCGCGACCTTCGACCAGCACCGGCTCAAACGCTTGGATACCGAGGCGGTGAAGCGTCGGCGCACGGTTGAGCATAACCGGATGGTCTTTAATCACGATTTCCAGCGCATCCCACACGCCGGCATCGGCGCGCTCCACCATTTTGCGGGCGGATTTGATGTTGCCGGACACGCCGGTTTCCACGAGGCGTTTCATCACGAACGGTTTGAACAGTTCGAGCGCCATCTCTTTCGGCAGACCGCACTGATACATTTTCAGTTCCGGACCGACGACGATAACCGAACGGCCGGAGTAGTCCACGCGTTTACCGAGCAGGTTCTGACGGAAACGACCCTGTTTACCTTTCAGGATATCCGAAAGGGATTTCAGCGGGCGGTTGTTCGGGCCGGTCACCGGACGGCCGCGACGGCCGTTGTCGATGAGGGCGTCCACCGCTTCCTGCAACATACGTTTTTCGTTGCGCACGATGATATCCGGCGCACCGAGTTCAAGCAGGCGTTGCAGACGGTTGTTACGGTTAATCACGCGACGGTACAAATCGTTGAGGTCGGAGGTGGCGAAACGACCGCCGTCCAACTGCACCATCGGGCGGATATCCGGCGGAATAACCGGAATGACGTTGAGAATCATCCACTCGGGGCGGTTGCCGGACGCACGGAACGCCTCCACAACCTCCAAGCGTTTGATGATGCGGGCGCGTTTTTGACCGGTGGACTCTTCGAGTTCGTCTTTCAGCTCTTTCGCAAGGGCTTCAAGGTCAATTTCCGCCAGCAGTTTTTGGATGTATTCCGCACCCATACCCGCTTCGAAATCGTCCTCGTATTTCTCGCGCATATCGCGATACTCTTTTTCGTTGAGGATTTCTTTCTTCGCAAGCGGCGTCGAGCCCGGGTCGGTCACGATGTAGGACGCGAAGTACAACACGTTTTCCAATTGTTTCGGGGTGATGTCCAGCATCAAACCGATGCGGGACGGGATGCCTTTGAAATACCAAATGTGGGACACCGGCGCGGCGAGTTCAATGTGACCCATACGCTCGCGGCGGACTTTCGCGCGGGTGACTTCCACGCCGCACTTGTCGCAGATTTTGCCTTTGAAACGCACGCGTTTGTATTTACCGCAATGGCATTCCCAGTCTTTGGTCGGCCCGAAAATACGCTCGCAGAACAGGCCGTCCCGTTCCGGTTTGAGCGTACGGTAGTTGATGGTTTCCGGCTTTTTCACTTCGCCGTAAGACCAACCACGGATCTGGTCGGGAGAAGCCAGACCGATTTTGATGGAGTCGAACACGTTAAAATTCATCATAATGCAACTCCCCTTTCTTATTCGTCGTCGCCGTCGTCCGCGCCGAGAAGCGCGCCGAGAGCAGCGCCGAGATCCAAATCGTCATCCATTTCCGGCGCTTCCTCGACGGAATAGCCGGCAAATTCGTTTTCGTTCGTGACGGTCGAGAACGCTTTATCGTCCTCAATGTCGCTGATGCGGAAATCGTCGTCGTCATCCTCAAAGTTCTGTTTGAGGTCGATTTCGTTCTTGTCTTTGTCCATCACGCGCACGTCAAGACCGAGCGATTGCAGCTCTTTGACAAGCACTTTGAAGGACTCCGGCACGCCGGACTGCGGCACGTTTTGACCTTTGACAATGGCTTCGTAGGTCTTCACACGGCCGACAACGTCGTCCGACTTGACGGTCAGGATTTCCTGCAAGGTATAAGCGGCGCCGTAAGCTTCGAGCGCCCACACCTCCATCTCACCGAAGCGCTGACCGCCGAACTGGGCTTTACCACCCAAGGGCTGCTGCGTAACGAGCGAGTACGGACCGGTGGAACGGGCGTGAATCTTATCGTCAACCAAGTGGTGCAATTTAAGGAAGTACATATAACCGACGGTAACCGGGTTATCGAACGGTTGACCGGTACGGCCGTCGTACAGCGTAATCTTACCGTTGCGCTCGCGACCGACTTCTTCGAGCATCTCTTGGATTTGGTCCTCGTGCGCACCGTCGAAGACCGGGGTCATAATCTTAATGCCCTGCGCGGCGCAGGCGGCACCGAGGTGCACTTCAAGAACCTGACCGATGTTCATACGAGACGGAACGCCCAACGGGTTCAAGACGATATCCAGCGGGCGGCCATCCGGCAGGAACGGCATATCCTCGCTCGGGAGGATGCGGGACACGACACCTTTGTTACCGTGACGACCCGCCATCTTATCGCCGACGCTGATTTTGCGTTTTTGGGCGATGTAGCAGCGGACAACCTCGTTCACGCCGGGGGCGAGTTCGGAGCAATTGTCGCGGGTGAACACTTTCACGTCCACGACGATACCGTACTCACCGTGCGGCACGCGGAGGGACGTATCGCGGACTTCGCGGGCTTTCTCGCCGAAGATGGCGCGCAGCAGGCGCTCTTCGGAGGTCAGTTCGGTCTCGCCCTTCGGGGTGACTTTACCGACAAGGATATCACCGGAGCGCACTTCCGCGCCGATGCGGATGATACCGTGAGAGTCGAGTTCTTTCAAAGCGGCATCGCCGGCCTGCGGGATGTCGCGGGTGATTTCCTCCGGCCCGAGTTTCGTGTCGCGGGCTTCAATCTCATACTCCTCCACGTGGAGAGAGGTGAAGATGTCGTCGCGGACGAGTTTCTCGTTGATGAGAACGGCATCTTCGTAGTTATAACCTTCCCAGGTCATAAAGCCGATAAGCACGTTCTTACCGAGGGCAATCTCACCGTTGCTGGTAGCCGGACCGTCGGCGAGCACTTCGTGTTCGCTCACGTGTTGGTTCACGTCAACCACCGGCTGTTGGTTGATGCAGGTGCCTTGGTTGGAGCGCGAGAACTTAATCAGTTCGTACACGTCCTCCACCCCGTCTTCGTCACGGCGGACTTTGACTTGGCGGGCATCCACAGCGGTAACGGTACCGGCGTGTTTCGCCAGCACGCACACGCCCGAGTCCACACCGGCTTTGTATTCCATACCGGTACCGACAATCGGGGATTCGGTTTTCAGCAGCGGCACCGCTTGCCGTTGCATGTTGGAACCCATCAAAGCACGGTTCGCGTCGTCGTTCTCGAGGAACGGAATCATCGCGGTAGCGACCGACACGACCATCTTCGGCGAAACGTCCATGAAGTCCGGTTTGTCCGGCGTAACCTCCAAGAACTCGCCGCGGAAACGCGCGTTGACACGTTTGTTGGCAAAGCGGCCTTCTTCGTTCAGCGGCTCGTTCGCCTGCGCGACGATGTAGGCATCTTCCACGTCGGCGGACATATAGATAACCTCGTCGGTGACGATGCCGGTCTCTTTGTCCACGCGGCGGAACGGCGCTTCGACAAAACCGTATTCGTTGATACGGGCGAAGGTCGCCAAATAGGAAATCAAGCCGATGTTCGGGCCCTCAGGAGTCTCAATCGGGCACATACGGCCATAGTGACTGTAGTGAACGTCGCGGACTTCGAATCCGGCGCGGTCACGGGACAAACCGCCGGGGCCCAAAGCGGACAGACGGCGTTTGTGGGTGAGTTCGGCAAGCGGGTTGTTCTGATCCATGAACTGGGACAGCGGAGAAGAACCGAAGAACTCTTTAATCGCCGCCACCACCGGACGGATGTTGATAAGCGCTTGCGGGGTGATTTCGCCGGCATCCTGGGTTTGGAGGGTCATACGCTCGCGAATCACACGCTCCATACGGGAGAAACCGATACGGAAGTGGTTTTGCAGCAGTTCGCCCACCGAACGGATACGGCGGTTGCCCAAGTGGTCGATGTCGTCGGTGTTGCCCACGTCAAAGCACAGGCAGTTGAGGTAGCTGACCGACGCGAAAATGTCGTCCACAATAATGGTGTTCGGAATCAGTTCGTCGTGGCGGGCTTTCAGCGCATCTTTCAGCGGCTCTTTCTTGCCTTTCGTCTCGGCGAGGATTTCTTGCAGAACGGTATAGCGCACGTTCTCGTTGATACCGCACTCGGCGAGGTCTTCCTCGCTCAATTTCACGTAAGCGCGGATATCCACCATTTGGTTGGTGATAATTTTAACCTCTTTCTGTTCGCCGTGGTCGTCCACGGTGATGAACGCTTCTTTGACACCCTTGTTTTCGAGTTCAAGGGCGCGCGCAGCGTCAATTTTCTCCCCCGCCTCGGCGAGCAATTCGCCGGTAGCCGGGTCGATAATCGGCTGGGACAACACGCGACCGACGATGCGGTTTTGCAGACCCAGTTTTTTGTTGTACTTATAGCGGCCCACGCGGGACAGGTCGTAGCGGCGCGGGTCAAAGAACAAACTCTCGATGTGTTGCTGCGAGTTCTCGGTGGTCGCCGGCTCGCCCGGACGGAGTTTGCGATACACTTCGAGGAGGCCTTCCTCGGTGGATTTGGTGGTATCTTTGAGGATGGTCGCCTGCATCAGTTCGGTTTCGCCGAACATCTCGATAATCTGGGCATCGCTGCCGAGACCGAGCGCGCGCAGGAAGGTGGTCACCGGCAGTTTGCGGTTTTTGTCGATACGGACGTACGCAACGTCGGTGGAGTCGGTCTCGTATTCGAGCCACGCGCCGCGGTTCGGAATGACCGTCGAGGTAAACAGTTTTTTACCGGTGGTATCGTAGCTCATCCCATAATACACGCCCGGAGAACGGACGAGCTGGGAAACGATAACGCGCTCGGCACCGTTGATCACAAACGTGCCGCTGTCGGTCATCAGCGGGAAATCACCCATAAACACTTCGTTTTCTTGGATTTCGCCGGTCTCTTTGTTGAGCAGGCGGGCGGTGACGTGCAGCGGAGCCGCATAGGTCACGTCGCGCTCTTTGCATTCCTGCACCGAGTATTTCGGCGTTTCTTCCAAACGATAGTCAATAAAGTCCAGCACAAGGTTGCCGGAGTAGTCGGTAATCGACGCGATGTCGCGGAAGACCTCTTTCAGTCCCGTATCCAGGAACCATTGGTACGAGTTTTTCTGCACTTCAATGAGGTTGGGCATATCCAACACTTCATTGATTTTGGCAAAGCTCATACGGGTCGTCTTACCGAGTTGTACCGGTTTGAGATTCGTCATAAGTTCTTTCAACTCCCGTAAAAATTTCGCGGGAAAGTTCCACTTCCCCGATAGGTTGTACGTAAACGGTTTTGCTCGCTTGCGCGGCGAAAAAGCGACTCGCTTGCAGCCCGGTTTCGGCTCTCCCGAAGCCGGCGTTCAAGCCCTGCGTCCTTTATGCGCGCAAGAATTTTATTTTACTCTTATTAAAAAGTTTTGTCAAGGGGTATTTTTTCATAATTTTTGAAATAAAGAGCCGAAATCGGTACACTTTCGGACGAAGCACGACGATTTGTATCAAAAACAGCCCGATTTTCCCCTAAATATGAAACACGTGGTTGGGTTGTTGGTTTTTGCGTTTTGGCAGGGTATGCCGCCTATATATAAAGGAAAATACAAAGATTTTATACCCTATTGAAAGAAACCTCTTGACAACCGCCGCCCTTTTGCATACAATAAAAGGAGCAACGACCGGGAACAAGTACCCGCCCGTCCCCCGACTGACAGAGAACGCCGCCTTTGGCTGTAAGCGGCGAGTCGAACGTGCGGCGAATGCCTCCCGCAGCCCGTCGAAGGAAGCCGCTTTGCGGTGTGTATGTCGGCGCGGATGCCCCCGTTATCGGGCGGGAAAGTGTTGGCTTTCCGCTGAGTGAAACAAGGAGTGGAACCGCGAGCAATCGCCTCCTTTGTGCCGTGTGGCGCAAAGGGGGCTTTTTATTTTCCCTCAAAAAAAGGAGGAATTCTCTTGTCTGCTTTACGAAAACAAGATATCGCCGCCGTACGCGAGCGCGATGCCGCCGCCCGTTCGAACGTGGAAGTGGCGCTGCTTTATAACGGTGTCAAAGCCGTGCGCGCCCACCGCCGCGCCAACTGGTGTCAGCGGCACAAACTGTTCTTTTTGGCGCGCGCCATCTCCCAGCGTTGCGTGCGCCGCACCGGCATTGAAATCCACCCCGCCGCCACCATCGGCGAAGGGCTGTTTATCGACCACGGTGTGGGCGTTGTCATCGGCGAAACCACCGAAATCGGCAACAACTGCACCTTGTATCAAGGCGTTACCCTCGGCGGTACCGGTAAAGAACACGGCAAACGCCACCCCACCCTCGGCAACAACGTGATGGTGGGTGCAGGCGCGAAAGTGCTCGGCCCGATTACCATCGGCGACAACGCCCGTATCGCCGCCGGCGCGGTGGTACTCGAAGACATCCCTGCCGACAGTACGGCGGTCGGCGTGCCCGCCCGTGTGGTGCGTATCGGCGGCAAGCGGGTGCAGGATTTGGACCAAATCCACATCCCCGACCCCGTGTCGCAGGAACTGTGCCGTCTGGAAGCGAAAATCAGTCAGTTGGAAAAGAAATTGGAGGAACAAGCCAAATGAGCAACTTACAATTATACAGTTCGATTTCCCACGAAAAAGAAACCTTTACCACCTACGAGCCGGGTAAATGCGGGATGTACACCTGCGGCCCGACGGTGTATCACTATGCCCACATCGGCAACCTGCGCACCTATATGATGGAGGACGTGCTGGAAAAATACCTGCGCTACGCCGGCTACGACGTGAAGCGCGTGATGAACATCACCGACGTCGGTCACCTGTCGAGCGATGCGGATACCGGCGAGGATAAAATGCTTAAAGGCGCCCGCCGCGAGCACAAAACCGTCATGGAAATCGCCAAATTCTATACCGATGCGTTCTTTGACGACTGCCAAAAACTCAACATCAAACGCCCCGACGTGGTCGAGCCCGCCACCGGTTGCGTGCCGGAATTTATCCACATCATCGAAACGCTGATTGAAAAGGGCTACGGCTATCTCGCGGGCGGCAACGTCTATTTCGACACCTCTAAGCTCGACAACTACAACGTCTTTACGAAGCAGGAGAGCGACGAAATGGCGGTCGGCGTGCGCGAGGGCGTGGACGAAGACGAAAACAAACGCAACAAGTCGGACTTCGTGTTGTGGTTTACAAAATCCAAGTTCGACGACCAAGAACTCAAATGGGACAGCCCGTGGGGCCTCGGTTATCCCGGTTGGCACATCGAGTGCTCCGGCATCAGTCTAAAACACTTAGGCGAGCACCTCGACCTGCATTGCGGCGGTATTGACAACGTCTTCCCCCACCATACCAACGAAATCGCCCAAAGCGAGGCGTATCTCGGTCACCCGTGGTGCAAACAATGGTTCCACGTGCTTCACCTCAACACGACAAGCGGCAAAATGAGCAAATCCAAAGGCGAATTTTTGACCGTCTCCCTGCTCGAAGAAAAGGGCTACGCGCCCCTTGCTTACCGTTTCTTCTGCCTGCAATCCCACTACCGCAAATCCCTCGTTTTCTCGTGGGAGGGGCTGGACAACGCGCAAAAAGCGTATTTGAAACTCCGCGGTCGCACCTCCGCGCTCAAAGACGAAGGCGACGTGGATGCGGAAAAACTCGCGCCGTTCAAAGCGGCGTTCTGCGAAGCGATGGATAACGACTTGAGCACCTCGCTCGCGCTTACCAGCGTGTACGACGTGATGAAAGCCGACCTTTCGGATGCCGAAAAACGCGCGCTTATCGCGGATTTCGACTCCGTTTTGTCCCTCGACCTGCTCACCCCCGTCGCGGCGCAAAAAAGCGACGACGATGCGGAAATCGACGCGCTTGTCGCCGCCCGTCAGCAGGCGCGCGCCGACAAAAACTGGGCGGAAGCCGACCGCATCCGCGACGAACTCGCCGCCCGCGGCATCGTCGTAAAAGACACGGCGAACGGCGCGGAATGGAGTCGCGCCTGACCGTTTTATAAGGACGTGAAGACCTTGATTTCTTTCAAAAAACAACTGATTGCCCAACTCGCCGCCGCCGGTGCGCTCGCGCTTGCCGTGTGGCTCGGGTGCGAGATGCGCGCGCCTTACCGCGACGTGGCGACCGCCCTGCTCGTAACGTTTCTCGTCGCGGGGTGTATGGTCGGTTGCGGCCTTTTCGCGCGGTTACAGAAAACCGACGAGATGAAGCCGTTTCGCTCCGACTGCCGGATGTTTATCTTCACGGGGCTGGGCGTTCTTATCGCCGTTTTGGGCGTATTTCTCATGTTTGCCGGTGTGCGCGACATCTTGGACGAAAGCGGGCGTGAAGCCGCCAACTGGATGATTTTGGTGCTGTCAATGTTCCCGCTTCCGTTTCTCACCCGCGCCGCCGCCTGCTCGCTCTTTTCGCAGGACGACAACAAAACCCGCCGCACCGTGATGCGCGTAATCACCGCGGCGTTGTGGCTCGCGGCGGTCGTGCTGACCGTGTGCGGACTGCTGTTCGGGCTGATTCCGGCGGTGGGCGTATGAGTGCTTGTACGCTTTGCCCGCGCCGTTGCGACGTTTCCCGCCCCGCCCGCACAGATACGCCGGTTGTCGGCTCGGTCTGCGGTATGGGCAGCGATGCGGTCGTCGCCCGCGCGGCACTCCACTTTTGGGAAGAGCCGTGTTTGAGCGGCAAAAACGGCTCGGGAACGGTATTTTTCTCCGGCTGCCCTCTGCGGTGCGTTTTTTGCCAAAACCGCAAAATAAGCGCCGAGCGCTTCGGCAAAGCCCTCTCTCCCGCCGAGCTGCGCGCGGTGTTCGATAACCTCATCGCGCAGGGCGCGCACAACCTAAACCTCGTCACCCCCACCCACTTCGTTCCCGCGATTTTGGAAGCGCTCGGTGACGGCGTGCCCGTTCCCGTGGTATACAACACCGGCGGCTACGAAACGGTCGAGACCCTGCGGCTTCTCGACGGTCACGTAGACGTGTATCTTCCCGATATGAAATACCGCGACGGCGAGATGGCGGCGCGCTATTCCAAAGCGCCCGACTACCCCGAAATCGCCGCCGAAGCAATTAAAGAAATGTTCCGCCAAGTCGGGCCCGTGCAGTTCGACGAGCACGGAATGCTCAAAAAAGGCGTGATTATCCGTCACCTCATTCTCCCCGGCGGGCTTGCAAACACCAAAGCGGTCATCGACTGGGTCGCCGACACGTTCCCGAAAGGCGCGGTGCTGTTCTCGCTTATGAGCCAGTACACGCCCGTGTCTCTCCCCGACGGCTATCCCGAGATAAACCGCCGCCTCACCACCCGCGAATGTACCCGCGCCGAGGAATATCTGCAAATGCGCGGCATTGAAGCGGGATTTGTGCAAGAGCGCAGTTCCGCCAAAGAGGACTATATCCCCCCGTTCGATTTAACGGGGCTATAAAACGCGAAAAAAGCGGTGTGCAAAGCACACCGCTTTTCGTTTTGCCGCGTTTAGCCGCAGCAGTTGCCGGCAGGGCTGCCGCAGGAGTTGCAACCGCAACCGCAATCGTCATCCATCAGCAACATCACGATGATGAAGAACAGGATCCACGTGCAATCGTTGCCGCAGAAAAGGTTTTTAAGACACATACGCCCATATCCTCCTTTCTCCGAATGACAAGGCGAGCGTTCGACCGCGCGGCAAGCCGTCCCCGACGACCGTTTCCCCTCGCCTTTGTTATTCCATCCTATGCGGTGGAGAAAAGTTGGTGCAAAACAAAAAACACCCTCCCTAAATCGGGAGGGTGTTTTACGTATTTCTTTTTTACACCGCGAAGCCGGCGTTTTTGAGGATTTCGGTGGCTTTTTCGTTGTCACCCACGCGCAGTACGAGCGCCGCGCTGTCCGCGCCGCGACCGGCGGCGTAGGCATAGGTATACTCGATACCGATGCCGTTGTCGGCGAGCAAGCGCACCACCTTGGCAAACACGCCCGGTTGGTTATCCATCTTCACGCCGAGGACTTTGGTCACTTTCACGATGCGGTCGTTGTCGCGCAGGACTTTCACCGCTTTTTCGGTGTCGTCCACCACGATACGCAAAATACCGAAATCGGTGGTATCCGCAATCGAGAGCGCGAGGATGTCCACCTCCGCATCCGCAAGCAATTCGGTGACGGCGGCGAGCCGTCCCTCTTGGTTTTCTACGAAAACAGAAACTTGGTCAATTAACATTTTCCCGTCTCCTTTCGTTTGTCAATCACGCGTTTTGCCTTGCCCTCCGAGCGTTTGAGCGTGTGCGGCGGCGCAAGCACCACGTGCACACCGATGCCGAGCGTGGATTTGAGCGCCTCAGTAAGCGTGCGCTCGTATTTGGCGATGCCGGACACGGTATCGGAGAACATATCCTCGGTCATTTCCACGCGCAGGTCGAACGTGTCGGTGTTGTTGACACGGTCCACGATAATCTCGTAGTTCGGCGAGTAACCGAGTTTTAAGAGCACCGTTTCAATCTGCGACGGGAACACGTTGACACCGCGGATAATGAGCATATCGTCGGTGCGGCCCATCGGCTTGCTCATCTTCACGAACGTGCGCCCGCAGGAACAGGCTTCGTGGGAGAGAACGCCGATGTCGCGGGTGCGGAAGCGCACCAGCGGAAACGCCTCTTTCGTAAGGCAGGTGAACACAAGTTCACCCTGCTGACCGTCCGGCACGGGCTGTTCCGTTTCGGGGTCGATGCATTCGATGATGAAATGGTCTTCGTTGACGTGAAGGCCGTTTTGTTCCGAGCAACCGAACGCCACGCCGGGACCCATAATCTCGGTTAAACCGTACACGTCGAACGCTTTGATGCCGAGCTTTTGTTCGAGCGAGTCGCACATTTCTTTTGTCCACGGCTCGGCGCCGAAAATGCCGCCGCGGAGTTTGATTTCCTCTTTCGGAACGCCCATTTTTTCGATGGTTTCCGCGAGGTACATCGCATAAGACGGCGTGCAGCAAAGGAACGTGCATCCGAAGTCGTGCATAATGGTAATCTGCCGTTCGGTGTTGCCGGACGAAACCGGAACCACCGTCGCACCGATGCGCTCGGCACCGCCGTGGATGCCGAAGCCGCCGGTAAACAGACCGTAGCCGTAGGACACGTGGATAATATCGTCTTTTCCCGCGCCCGCGGCGGTCAGTTGGCGCGCGCAGATATCCGACCACGTTTCGAGGTCGTTTTTCGTGTAGCCGACGACGATTTGCTTGCCGGTCGTGCCGGAAGACGCGTGCAGGCGCACCACGTCTTTAAGCGGCACGGCAAAAAGCCCATAGGGATAGGTGTCGCGTAGGTCTTGTTTGCTGGTCAGCGGCAGTTTGCCGAGGTCGGCGATGGAGTGGATATCCTCCGGTTTCACACCGGCGTTATCCATGCGCTCGCGGTACAGCGGCACGTTGTCGTATACCCGTTTGACGAGCGCCACCAAGCGTTCGCTTTGGATTTTCGTGAGCGTTTCGCGCGAGGCGGTTTCCATTTCCGGCTGCCAATATCTCTCCATGGGGGCACATCCCCTTTCTCTTGGTTTCGGTAGCGTTTATTCGGCGGAATAGCCGAGTTCGAACGCCTTTTTATTCATCTCGACAAATTTCTCCGCCACGGATTTTTCGATAGCGGCAATCCATTTGTCTTTCGGGATATCAAAATATTTCGCAAGGCGGCCCATCAGCACGATGTTGACCGCTTTGGACGAGCCCGCCTGCTCCGCAAGCGACAGCGCATCCATCGCATCCACGTGGATACCCTTGGCGGTCATCTCGTCGAGAATCGCCGACGGGTACACCGTAGCGCCCACGATAACCGGCATCGGTGCGATTTCTTGGGTGTTGACAATCACCGTGCCGCCCTCTTTAAGGCAGGAGGCATAGCGCGCCGCTTCGAGTTTTTCAAACGACACGATAAAATCGGCCTCACCTTCGGTGATGACCGGCGAATACACCTTGTCGCCGAAGCGCACGTAGGTGACCACCGAGCCGCCGCGCTGGCTCATACCGTGGACTTCCGACACTTTCACATCGTAGCCCTCGTCACACAGCAGTTTGCCGAGGAGTTTCGAAGCGAGAAGCGAACCCTGGCCGCCCACGCCCACAATCATAACGCTTGTCGTTTTCATGTTCAGCCCTCCTCAATCGCGTCAAGGCGGCACATCTGCTCGCAGACGTGACAGCCGACACACAGCGTATCGTCGATTTGCGCCTTGCCGTCCACAATGCGGATGGCGGGGCAACCGAGTTTCATACAGCTCTTGCAGCCGACGCACTTGTCGGTGTTGACTTTGACCGGCTTGTCGTGCTTCACGTGTTTGAGAAGCACGCACGGACGGCGGCTGATGATGACCGACGGGGCATCCACCGCCAATTCCTCTTTGACAACCGCTTCGCACGCCGCCAAATCGTACGGGTCAACCACGCGGACTCTGTCAATGCCGAGAGCTTTACAGAGGGCTTCCAGGTTGACCGCCGCCGCCGGCTCACCGCGCAGGTTAAAGCCGGTGGTCGGGTTTTGCTGGTGACCGGTCATACCGGTAATGGAGTTGTCAAGAATAATCACGGTAGAGGCCGTGTTGTTGTAAGCGATGTTCACAAGACCGGTCATACCGGAATGCATAAAGGTGGAATCGCCGATGACCGCCACGGTTTTGTCCGAAGCGCCCGCGGCTTTGTTAAAGCCGTGAAGCCCCGAAACCGAAGCGCCCATGCACAGCGTGGTGTCAATCGCGGCAAGCGGTTGCTGCGCGCCGAGCGTGTAGCAGCCGATGTCACCCATCACGGTGAGTTTGAGTTTCGACAGCGTATAGAACATACCGCGGTGCGGGCAACCCGCGCACATCATCGGCGGGCGCACCGGCACGTCGGTGTCGAGCGTAACCGTTTTCGGCAGGTCTTTGCCAAACGCTTTCGCCACGGTTTCCTGCGAAAATTCGCCGATCATCGAGAACAGGTTTTTGCCCTCAGCGTCAAGGCCGAGCGCTTTACAGTGGTTTTCGATGATGGGATCGAGTTCTTCCACCACGATAAGGCGTTTCACCTTTTTGGCGAAGTTTTTAATGCGCTCTACCGGCAACGGATTGACCATGCCGAGTTTCAAAACGCTCACTTCGTCCCCCAGCACCTCTTTGACGTACTGGTAGGACGTGCCGGTGGTGATGATACCGATATCGGTACCGCCCCACTCCTCGCGGTTCAAATCGCAGGTTTCGGCAAACGCGGTCAAATCCGCGGTGCGCTGTTCCACGATGGGATGGCGTTTTTTCGCCATCGCCGGCATCATAATGTATTTAGCGGCATCCTTTTCATACGGTTTGCCGACGTATTCTTGGCGCTCGCCCGGCTCCACCAAGCTTTGGGAGTGCGCGATACGGGTACACATACGTAAAAGCACCGGCGTGTCGAATTTTTCGGACAACTCGAACGCTTTTTTGGCAAAGTCACGGCTCTCCGCCGCATCCGCGGGCTCGAGCATCGGCACTTTGGAAGCAATCGCGTGGTGGCGGGAATCCTGCTCGTTTTGGGAGGAGTGCATCGCGGGGTCATCCGCCACACACACCACAAGACCCGCGTTGACACCGGTGTACGACATAGTGTACAGCGGGTCGGCGGCGACGTTCAAGCCCACGTGCTTCATACAGCAAACGGAGCGCACCCCGCCGAGCGACGCGCCGAACGCGACTTCCATCGCGACTTTCTCGTTGGGCGCCCACTCGCAGTAGATTTCCGGATATTTGGCGGCGGTTTCGGTGATTTCCGTAGACGGAGTTCCCGGGTAACTGGAAATGAGCCCGCAGCCCGCTTCGTACAACCCGCGGGAGACCGCGGCGTTGCCGATCATCAGTTGTTTCATATTCGTCACATCCTAAAAACAAAATACAAGACAAATTTCGACCTTACCGTTCATTGTAGCACAAACGAGCCCGCTGTGCAAGGAAAACTTACAGTTTTCAGTCGCCGAGAGAGTCGGTAATTTCCACCACTTTGGTCATCTCGTAGCAACGGAACTTGTCGTCCACGCCGTCCGGCTTCGCGCCTTTGGTCAAAAGACTGACAATCGGCACGAGAATAAGACCGCCCACCATAGCGAACACGCCGGAGTAGAGCGAGTTGGTAAACACGAACGACAGCACCGGCACGTCCGCCACCGAGAACACGTTCATCGAGATAAGCAACTGCGCAATCTCCAAGCCCACGCCGAACACAAACGAGCAGACGACGGCGGGTTTGGTCACGCCTTTCCAGTACAGCCCGTAGAGGAACGGCGCCAAGAACGCGCCCGCCAAAGCACCCCACGACACACCCATCATCTGGGCGATGAGCAGGTTTTTCGATTTGTACTGCATAATGGCGATAAACGCGGACACCGCGATAAAGAACACGATAAACGAGCGAATGCAAAGCATTTTGCCTTTTTCGCTCATTTCTTTCTTTTTCAGCGGCGCAATGAAGTCGAGGGTCAACGTCGAGCCACTCGTCAAAACAAGGGACGACAGCGTAGACATCGACGCGGAAAGCACGAGCACAATCACGATACCGATCAGCACCGGCGAAAGGGTCGAAAGCATGGTCGGGATAACGGCATCAAAGCCATCGTTTGCCACGTCCACGTTGTACAGACGACCGAAGCCGCCGAGGAAGTAGCAGCCGCCCGCCACCACAATGGCGAACAACGTCGAAATCACGGTGCCTTTTTTAATCGCATCCTCGTTGGTGATGGCGTAGAATTTGCCGACCATCTGCGGCAGACCCCACGTACCGAGCGAGGTAAGAAGCACAACAAACAAGAGGAACAGCGGTTTTGCGCCGAAGAACGAGGCATATTCCCAACCGCCGTTCGCGCCGGTCGCCAGTTCCGACACCGCGGCGGTCAAACCGCCGTTGTCGTGAAGCACCGCGCCGATGACGGCCACGATACCGGCAAGCATCACAAGTCCTTGAATAAAGTCGTTAATCGCGGTCGCCATATAGCCGCCGAACAGCACGTACACGCCGGTCAGCACCGCCATAATGAGCACGCAGACGGAGTAATCCACACCCTCGTACGCCATCGAGAACAAGCGGGACAGACCGTTGTAGAGCGAGGCGGTGTACGGGATTAAGAACAAGAACGTAATCGCGGAAGCCGCGACTTTGAGCCCTTTGGAGTTAAAGCGCGAGCCGAAGAAATCCGGCATCGTCTTACTGCCGAGGTGTTGGGTCATAATGCGGGTGCGGCGGCCGAGCACGCTCCACGCAAGGAGTGAGCCGATGAACGCGTTACCGAGGCCAATCCACGTCGAAGCCAGACCGAAGTTCCAGCCGAACTGACCGGCGTAGCCGACGAAGATAACCGCCGAGAAGTAGGACGTACCAAACGCGAACGCGGTCAGCCACGGGCCGACGTTCCGTCCGCCGAGGACAAAGCCGTTGACGTCGGTGGCTTGGCGGCGGCAATACACGCCGATACCAATCATCACCGCGAAGAACACGACCAAAAACGCCGTAATAATAAACGTATTCATTATAATCTCCTCCAATCGAGATTAAAAATCACCCTTTGTTCTGGGCATCCACAAGCAAGTCGCCGCCGTAGCGTTTACGAAGCACGGGTTTTTCGATTTTGCCGGTGGGGTTGCGCGGAATTTCCGCAAAAATAATCTTGCGCGGGCGTTTATAACGCGGCAAATCCGCGCAGAACGTGTTGATTTCTTCTTCGGTCGCGGTTTCGCCGTCTTTCAGCTCGATAATCGCCGCGGCAATCTCGCCGAGGCGCGCATCCGGCAAACCGATGACCGCCGCATCTTTGATTTTCATATTGCCGCGCAGGAAATCTTCAATCTGCACGGGATAGAGGTTTTCACCGCCGGAGATAATCACGTCTTTTTTGCGGTCCACAAGGAAGATAAAGCCGTCCTCGTCCTCGCGCGCCATATCGCCGGTATACAGCCAACCGTCGTGCAGAATTTCCGCCGACGCTTCGGGATTTTTATAGTAGCAGGTCATGACACCCGGGCCTTTAACCGCGAGTTCGCCGACCTCGCCTTGTTTGACCGGCTCACCGTTTTCGTCGATGATTTTGGTCTCCCACAGATAACCGGCTTTGCCGATGGCGCCGACTTTATGTTCGTTCTCGACACCGAGGTGGACACAACCCGGCCCAATCGACTCGGAAAGCCCGTAGTTGGTGTCGTATTCGTGGTGCGGGAATTTCTCTTTCCAGCGGCGAATCAGACTCGGCGGAACGGGTTGCGCGCCGATGTGCATCAGGCGCCATTGCGACAGACGGTACTGCGACAAATCCACGCGACCGCTGTCAATCGCATCGAGAATATCCTGCGCCCACGGCACGAGCAACCACACGATAGTCGCCTTTTCGTCCGAAGCGGCGCGGAGAATCCATTCGGGTTTCACGCCGCGCAAAAGCACCGCACGGCTGCCGGAAAGCAGACTGCCGAACCAGTGCATTTTCGCGCCGGTGTGGTACAGCGGCGGAATGCAAAGAAACACGTCCTCACGGGTTTGACCGTGGTGCGCTTGCTCGGTACGGCAAGAGCAGATGAGCGATTCGTGGTTGTGCAAAATGGCTTTCGGGAAGCCGGTCGTACCGGAGGAGAAATAAATCGCCGCATCGTCTTTTTCTTTCAAATCGATAGGCGGTTGCTGCGAGGAGCAGAACGGCAACAGCTCGTCCATATCCTCCGCGAATTTCGGGGCTTTTTTGCCCACGAAGAAGAACTGTTTTACTTTCTTTTTGAGCGTAGGCAACACGTCTTTCACGCGATCGGTAAACTCCGGTCCGAACACCAACACGGACACGTCCGCCAAATCCACGCAATAGGCGATTTCGTCCGCGGTGTAGCGGAAGTTAAGCGGCACCGCGACGGCGCCCGCTTTGAGCGCGCCGAAATACGCCGGCAACCATTCAAGGCAGTTCATCATGAGAATGCCTACTTTGTCGCCTTTTTTCACGTGGCGCGTGAGAAGCAGATTGGCAAAGCGGTTGGCACGAATATCAAAATCGCGCCACGTAATCTCGCGGCGATACGGCTGCGCCGCATCCGCTTCGATGAGGTTGAATTCGCGCCAGGTGTGCGCGGCATCGTGCTCCTCAGTCGGGTTGATTTCGACGAGCGCCGTCTCTTTGCCGTAGAGCCGAGCATTCTTTTCCAAGAGTTCCGTAATAACCATAATTTTTCTCCTTTTGCTCGAAGGGCAATAAAAAAACCGCCCTCCTGTTTTCTAAAAAACAGAGGACGGGAATTCCCGTGGTACCACCTCAATTTACCGTTGCCTTGCGACAAGCGGCCTCTTTGGGTACGGTTGCAAAAACGATACCCTAACGCTTTAACGGGCGTACCCGTCGCAGTCTACTTACCAACGGTGTTCGGTGCGCTGCTCGCGGAATGTATTCAAAGCGCTTCTCCTACCGCCTTGCACCAACCGGCGGCTCTCTGTAAGGAGTGACGGCGCTTCTACTTTTTTCCGGTCGTCACATTTTCATTCATTATATACCCCTCATTCCCCCTTGTCAACCCTTTTTCGCAAAAAAATTCCGCAGCCATTCGACTGCGGAATTTTTGCTCTGTTTTCGTTAACCCTGCGGGCCGAGGTCCTCTTCGCTGACAATGTTGGCAAGATATTTACGCACGAGCAGCACGTCTTTCATATTGACTTCGCCGTCGCCGTTGGCATCCGCCGTTTTCATATTGATGTACTCATCCATACCCGCCAAATACTTACGCAAGACGAGAATGTCTTTCATATTGACCTCGCAGTCGTCGTTGGCATCACCGTAGAAAATATCGATAGACGGACCGATAGACGGCTGAGTCGTCGGCAACGTCTGGGACCGACTCGGCAACGTCTGAGATTGGCTCGGCAACGTCTGAGATTGGCTCGGCAACGTCTGGGACTGGCTCGGTTGCGTCGGATTGGTCTGAGATTGGCTCGGCTGAGTCGGATTGGTCTGGGACTGGCTCGGTTGAGTCGGGTTGGTCTGCGACTGGCTCGGCACGGTTTGGGACGAAGGAGTCGTCGTTCCATCACCGGAATAGCGATAGACGTTGATTTCGATATGAGTGATATACACTTTATCGGTATATCCGTCCGCATCGCTGAAATAGGCCAATTGCGTGAAATCGCCGTTCAGGTCGGGCGCCAGCAGGTTGCCTTTTTTGTCGGTCGCCGTACCGATGAGTTTTTGGCAGGTAAGGCCGGCGTTCTCGCCGATAGCGGCGCAGAACTGGGCTTTATCGTCGCCCCAGAACTCACAGTCGCCGGTCAGGAAGCCCGCCACAGCGTAACCGCTGTTGCCCTGCACGTAGCCCCTGGTGAAAATCTCGTAATACTCATCGTCCTCAATCGTACCGTTCGCGGCAAGATCCGCACGAATGGCGGCGTCAATTTCCGCGTTGTCGAGAGTGCCGATGTAGTTGTTAATCGTAACCGTCGCGTTGACGTCGCCTTCCCAAATACTGGTTTTGGTCAGCGTACCCGTATGCGGTTTCGTCGGCTGCGTGGGTTTGGTCGTGTAGGTCGGACGAGACGCGGTGGTGCCGCCTTTCACGTACACCGACGTGGTGGGCAGCGCACCGGAGAGGTAGTTATAATAGGAGCGCGCGTGGTGAATCGCCACACCGGCATCCATCGGGTAGTTTTTCGCATCGATTTGAGTGTAAATGTAATCGAGCATTTCGCACAGATACGCTTTGCTCTTGCTGGAAATGTCGATGGCGGAGTCCACTTTATCGGTCTCGATGCCGTAGGTGAAGTCGCAGTTGTACTGGACCGCGTAGTCAATGGCTTTTCTCTCGTTGGCGCGAGACATAACCTTCGCGCCGGTCGTGCGATAGGACATGAGCGACACGGTACCTTTGCCGCCGCTGAGTTCTTTGGCAAGGATTTTGTAGAAGTCGGTGGTGCCGTTGTAGGTCACGCTCTCCGCACCGGCCCACGCCGGGTTCACGTCAAACTCAACGTACACGCCGTTGGCAACGAGAGTTTTCAGCGCGTTATCGAGCAGGTTGTCGCAATATTTTTGGAGAACCGAGGTGTTATACCCGCCCGGCTCCACGTCGAAGTGGATACCGTACAGCCAGTCGTCCGGATAGGTGTTTTTGTACGCCACCCAACCGTTGTACAGCTTGTTGATATAGCTGGAAGCCGTACCGGCGTTGGTCGCAAGACCCGGGTCGTCAATCATCACAGAGGTGCGCATACCGTGGGTTTGCGCCGCCTGAACAAAGTTGTGGAGAGAAGCATGGTTGCCGGTCGTCCACAAAGAAGTGTACGCTTCGATGTAAATTTCGGTCACGCCGGTTTCTTCCAAAAGACCGAGATAGTTGTCGCGCGTCGTGGTGTTGGTCGCATCGGCATAATACCACCACCAGCAACCGAGACGGTGTTTGCGCCCGTCATAGGTTTGCGCACCCGCATTCATGCTTTGGAACATCGCCGGAAGCATCGTCAGCAAGAACACGATTACAAGAGCTAACGCAATTACGGATTTCGAGAGTTTCTTTGCCCTGGTCATGATTTGCACCTCATACAATAATGTTAATATAGTAATACGATAATGTCATTGGCAGAAAACGCCATAATGACAGGTTAAAGTATAGTATATTTCACAAATAAAGTCAAGGGTTTTTACACTTTTTGTGACAATTTTCACAAATACGCCGCATTTTCTGTGAGAAAGCAACAAAAAACACCCATTCCCGCAGGAATGGGTGTTTTTGCCGTATCAGAATCAGGCGTTCGGGCCGAGTTTGTTGATGATGTTCGCCAAATATTTGCGCAGCATCAGCACGTCTTTCATATTGACGTCGCCGTCGCCGTTGGCATCCGCCGTTTTCGTGTTGATGGTCACCGACATATTCGCAAGGAATTTACGCATCAGCAAAACGTCTTTCATATTGACGTCGCCGTCATCGTTGGCATCACCGTAGAGGGTCTCGACAACGATGCTGGGTCTGGTGGTCGGCGCGGTGGTCGGAAGAGTCATTCTCGTCGTGGAAGCCGTCGTCGGGGCGGTCGATTTCGTGGTCGGAATCACGCCGCCGTGGAAGGCATACACTTTCAGGTTGCCGATGTGGCACACGTCGTCGGAAGCATCGGAGAACACGCAGAAGTTGACGTCAGCGCCCATCTTCGACAGTTCGTCCGCTTTTTCCCACGTGCAGTATTGCAGCTCGGCGCCTTTTTCGGATTTGCCCCACGCTTCGAGGTATTCAAGACCTTTGGTGGCGTTGGCATCCTGATAGAAACCGAACACGCAGTAGCCGGACGGGCCTCTCAAATACGAACTGTTGTCCGAGGTAACGATGTATTTGGAAGCCGTGCCGTAGGTAGCGATATCGTCACGAATGGCCTGGGTCAGCGAATCCACTTTGATGATACCCACGGTGTTTTTGGTGGTGATATCCGTGTTGATGTCGCCCGACCAGATGCAGTTGCCATCGGACGGAGGCGCGGTGGTCGGGGTGGTGTCTTTCAGGTTGTAGAGCGAACGGTTCATGTGAATCGCCATACCGTAGTCTTTAAGACCTTGGCTCGCAAGCCACGCCATCGCTTGGTCCATCACACCGAACATATCCGCTTTGCTCTTGCCGTAGAAGGTAACTTTCGCGGGGGTGACGTTGTCGGTCTCCACACCGAGGCACACCGGAGTGCCGGCGGCTTTACACGCGGTAACAACCGGAGCCGAGAAGGTGGCGATGGTGTCCGCGCCGCTCATAGTGTTGCGGTAGGACATCGCAAACACCGCGTCAAAGTTTTTCGCAAGGATGTTGTAGATACCGGTCACGCCGTTCAAGGTGGTGGAAGTACCGCCCTGACCGTTCCAACCGCAGTTAACGTCTACCTCAATATACATGCCGCCGGCACGAGCCGCCTGCACGCGAGCGATGAATTTATCCGCATAGTTTTGGAGCACGGTGGCGTTGTAGTTGCCCGGCTCGATGTCCATATGGATACCGTAAATCGGCTCGGACGGATACGTCGCGTTGTAGGTTTTGATGTAGTTGACCATCAAATCGAAGTTCGCGGCATTGTTGTTTGCGAAATCGTCCCACTCGCCGTAAAGAACGGCAACGCGGCAACCGTAGGTTTTCGCTTTCGCCACAAACGTATGGAGTTTGTTGCGGTTACCGTCGGTGTTGAGAAGACCGAAGCAGGAGAGATAAATCTCGTTCACGCCGCAATCTTTCATGCATTGGAGATAATTGGTCGCGTTCGGCTCGTTGATGTCGGAAGAACTCCACCACCAGCAGCCCACACGTTTGCCGCCGAAATCTTTGGCCGCCTGCGCGTTCATGTTGCTGGACAGAGCCGGCATAAACGCCAACGCCATCGCCAGCACGAGCACCAGCGCGAGCAGCGATTTCACGCTTTTCTTGGAGATAGACATAGTTTTGCACCTCATTCAAGTAAGTTTTTGTCTACCGAAAAGGGGTCTTTTCAGTTAGAGATAGTATACAATATGCCAAGAAAAAAGTCAAGGGAAAACAAGAAATTTGTAAGTTTTTTACAAAAAGCCGAAAAAACTGCCGGAAAGCCGCAAAACGGGCTCTCCGGCAGGCGGGGTTTATTCGGTTTTGACGGGCGTTTCCTGCTTCTCGATAAATTCGATAATCGACTTAAATCCGCGTCCGTTATAGGTATCCCAATAGTGGTTTTCGCGCTGCGGGTCATCCTCTTCCCGACCGCACACGGCTTTGTAGTCGCAATAACTACACGTGCCATAGTCCGAACAGTTCAGCGGCACGGCGGGAATCTCCCCCGCTTGCAGATGTTCCACCATATCGGTGAGTTTGCGCTTCACCAGCGTTTCCAGCGCGTTATACTGCGCTTGCGACATCACTTTCGATTGCGCGGTAAACCCGCCGAAACTACCGTCGGCGTTTGGGTCTTTCGCTCCCACGGGGATATACGTATTGTTCAGCGGATTTTCCATGGCCTCCAACACGTCCACGTGGTCCATCAGCACCCCGTTCATCCGCATTTTATCTTGGCGGGCTTTCGCAAGAGCCGCTTCGTCTTTCCCCTCCACAATCGGCAACGCCGAGGGAATATACAGCACGCCGGCGGGCTTGGGATTTTTGTAGCGGGCTTTGCCCTCTTCACAAACGGCATATAAATATAATAACATTTGAAGGTCCACACCGTCGGTGATGTTTCTCACGTCAAATTCCTGACCTTTTTTCGTTTTGTAGTCCACCACGCGGATGTAGGTTTCCTCTCCTTGAGAGAACACGTCCACACGGTCTACGTAGCCCTCCAGTTTCACCGTTGTGCCGTCTTTCAGCGGGATTTTCAGCGGCGGAATCGCACCTCCCTCGCCGATTTCCAACTCAAAATCGGTCGGCACAAACCGGCTTTGGCGGAATTCCTGAATCAAGCGGCGCAACACCTCGAATGCTTTTTGCTCGGACACTTGCATTTCGTACGTCATCTGATTGGTCACTTCGTCGATACCGGTCACGTTGTCGGCTACGTATTTTTCGGAGGCCTCGTGAACGTCCTTGCGGATTTGTTCTTCCGTCAGCGCCGCATAGTTGTCCTCGCCGTAGTCCCGCACGTATTGCGGCACCAGCGTTTCCATCACCGCGTGGACAAACGAGCCGGATTGCCGCCCGCCGAAATCGGCGCGGTCGCGCGAGTGGACGTTCAGCCCGTATTGACAAAAATACGCGAACGGACAGTCGTAATACTTGTTAATTCTCGTGGCCGAGAGGGTCATCTCTTTTTTCCCGAACAACCCGTTTGCCGCCGTCGGGTCTTCCAATTCCCACGGCGCTTTTTCGGCGCGATGAAGCAACGCCTCCAAGCGGGCTTTCTGCTCGGGAATCGCCTCCAACTGCGCTTTCACCGCCGCCGTAAGCGGGGTGGGATTGCGGTAGGTCGCGGTAAAATACGAAAGCGCCTCCTCCGGCGTTTCCGGCATCCAGTCGGCGCTGGTGCAAAATTCCGCCGCCGCGTGATTCGGAAGCAGGCGGTCCGCCTCGCCGATCAGCGACGACGGGAACATCTGCTCACCCTTCAAATTACCGCGGGAGTAGGTCACAAGCACCTTTTCCCGCGCGGCGGACACCGCGTTATACGCGTACAGCCACTCCTCGGTCAGCACGTATTCTTTGCTCTTGGACAGGGTCAACCCGCAAACGGTTTCCAGCTTTTTGCGCTCGCGCTCGGTGAGCAAACCGCCGCCTCCTGGAACCGCGGGAAACTCGCCCTCGTTCACGCCCATAAGAATAACCATACGCGGCTCGGAAAGACGACTGCGGTCCACGCCGCCCATCTGCACCGCGTCAATGCCCTGCGGCACGGTGCCTAACTCGGTAGCGGTTGCGGCGGCGGCAAACAAATCCGCCCACACCGCCAAAGAACGGCTTTGAACGCCGCCTTTGGCGAACACGTCGAGCAGTTCGGTCATCATCGTCCACACCCGTTCGGTACGGTCCGCCAGCGCGGGCTGACCCGCCTCGTCCAACCGACGAATGCGCTGACGGGTTTGTTCGTCCGCGCCCACGTCGAGCAGGTAGGTAAACACCGCTTTTGCGAACGTTTCGCCGGTCACGTTGCCGGTCAGCGCGGCTTTCAAGCGCAACAGCGGCGCAATCGCGCGCTCGCGCAACTCGTTTAAGCGCGCCAATTCCTTGGCCGAGCGCTCTTTTCCTTTTTCGTCTTCGGGGGCTTTCAGTCCGTTGGGGTCGGCGGTAAACGGCTCTTTCCACGCGCTCCCCCGCAGTCGCCACAGATAGGCGTAGTTTTCCAGCCGCGCCGTCTCCTCCACCGACAACCCCACGAGTCCGGTTTTGAGCAAACGGAGAATATCCTCCGTTTGGAACGAGAAGCGCACCACCTGCAACGCGGCGCACACCGTTTCGGTCAGCGCATCGCCGCGAATACTCTCTTTGGCATCGACGTAATAGGGAATCCCCTCGCTTTGGAGCGCCATTTCCAGCGCACCGCGATAGGATTCCGGCGAACGGGTAACAATCGCCACGTCACGGCAACGACCTCCCGCACCCTCGCCCTCTTTTTCAAAAATGCCGTTACGCAGGAAAAAGCGAATTTCGCGGGCAACGGCGCGGCATTCCTCGTCTTTGTCCGCGCAAGAAAACACCGTAAACGCCTTTTTCTCCACGTCGTCTTCGGCTTTGAACTCCGCGCCGTCGGTCAAAAACATACCGTCGCAAAGGGCTTTCAGCGACTCGTTTTGGTGGCGGTAATCCTCCGTCAGCACCGTAACCGGCGCGACCGGCGCCCCCGCTTTTCCCGCCAAAAACACCAAACGGCGCGCCGTCCGTTTCGGCAGAGAGAACAAATCGTATTCCTCGGTTTCGCTGTCGGCGTAACCATTGGCGCAAAGCGCCGCCGTTACGCACGCGGCACGGCTCATAAGGCAGGAAAGCAACTGCTCCTCTTGCACCGTAAAGCCGGTAAATCCATCCAAAAACACGTGCGTGCCCGCGTACAACTCCGGATGCTCCGTCAGGCAATCTTTCGCTTGGGTCAGCAAATCCTGCGGGTCGTCGAAGCGGGCGACCGTCAGTGCGGAAAACGCCTCTTGCAGCATGTCCAAATCGGCGAGTTTTTCTTTCAGAATCACGCTGTCGTCCGATAACTTGCTTTGCGCCTCTTGCAGCACGTCGTGGGTGACGGCGTTTTGCTTCAGTTCTTTCATCGCGTCCATCAGCAACTGCAACTGCCCCACGTTGCCCTCGCGATACTGCATCCGCGGGGACAAACGCTCCTGCGCACCACTCAACGCCTGGTCGGTTAAGAGCAAACGCGTGGCTTCATCCAGCGGTTTTTTCGGAATCACGCCGCAATCGCGCAACACCAACTCGGAAAACCGCGTAAAGCCATATACCTTTACATTTGCCGCCGCTTGCGGGCCGAGCCGTTGCAACAACAAACGCTCGGTTTCGTAAGAAAACTGCTCGGGAACCAGCAAAATCGGGGCGCAGTCCGGCTCTTTTGCCGTCAACTCCCCGATTTGTTGCATCACTGTAAAGGTTTTGCCACTTCCACTTCCGCCCAAAATCAGTTTCAGCATATTCCTTCTCCTTCGTCTCAAAAACGGTACGTTTTGTCGTCAGCGGCGGCTGTCCAGATAATTTTGAAGAATGATGACCGCGGCGACCTGGTCCACCGTCTGTTTCCGCTTTTTTCCGCGGACGTTGGTTTCGTTTAAGTAGCCGGTAGCGGCAACAGTGGTCAGCCGTTCGTCCCACAACGTCACCGGAAGGCCTGTTGCCGCTTCCAAATCGGCGGCAAAGCCCTCGGCGCGCTGTGCGCTTTCGCCGTGGCTTCCGTCCATATTGCAGGGATGCCCGACAACGATTTCGCCGACACCTTTTTCTTTTGCCAGCGCCGCCACCGTTTCGCACAAACGGTCTAAATGCCGTTCTTCGATTGTTTTGACGGGACTTGCCAAACTCTCGGTCACGTCGGACACCGCGATGCCCGTCCGAGCCAGTCCCAAATCCACCGCTAAAATTTTCATTCGTTCTTCATCCTTATCTTACCAAACACCGTGTCCCGTTTTCGGTACGTTACTTGTGGTTTTGAATATATTGCGCCGCACCGCGCAATTTTTCGTCGCTTCCGGCGGCAAATAACAACGCTTTAACCTCTTTGCCCTCTAAATAGCGCCATTTTCCCACCGGCACGCCGCCGATTTTCACGGTAGCGATGTTCGTCCGCTTTAAGCGGGTCACTTCCAGCCCGAGCGTTTCGCACATCCGGCGAATTTGGCGGTTGCGCCCCTCGTGAATGGTCATTTGAAGCACCGAACGCTCCGGCTCTTTCACCATCACCGCCACCTCGGCGGGCGCGGTTTTTCTGCCGTCCAGCACAATGCCGTTTTGCAAGCGCGTTACCTGCTCCTCGGTCACCTCGGCGCGCACCGTCACGCGGTACGTCTTCGGGACGTGGTGTTTCGGGTGGGAAATCGCGTTGGCGAATTCGCCGTCGTTGGTGAGCAGTAAAAGTCCCTCGGAATCGCGGTCAAGCCGCCCGATGGGATACAGCCGCACCCCCGCATCCGCCACCAAATCCGCCACACAGCGGCGCCCCTGCTCGTCGTTGAGCGTGGTCACCACGCCGCGGGGCTTGTTGAGCAGAATATAGGTGTATTCCTGCGGTTTTTCCCCGATATTCGTCAGTTTTTTGCCCGCCACCGTAATGGTATCGCGGCGCGGGTCCGCTTTTGTTCCGAGCGCCGCCGGATGGCCGTTGACTTTCACTTTGCCCGCGGCAATCAGTTCCTCCGC
>JAKSPN010000060.1 GCA_024404755.1 Clostridia bacterium
TTTTCAAGGTCCTCGCCGCCCCGTTTTTCGGGACAGCTTTGTTATCTTACCACACCGTATCACAGATGTCAACACCTTTTTTCAATTTTTTTGAAAAATTTTTTCGGCGAAAAAAATCCGCATTTTCGGTTGATTTAGGGAGGACATTCTGCTATACTATATGACATACAATATATACCCTTTTATAAAGCAGGTGACCACAATGCCTATACGTATAGCCGACAGTTTGCCGGCGCGGCAAGTGCTGGAATCGGAAAACATCTTCGTGATGACCGAAGACCGCGCCGCGCATCAGGACATCCGTCCGCTGCGCATCGCCATTCTCAACTTGATGCCCACCAAAATCGAAACGGAGACCCAACTGCTTCGCCAGCTCAGTAACACCCCGCTTCAAGTGGACATCACGCTGCTCCACGCCGCGACCCACCGTTCGAAGAACGTGTCGGCGGAACATCTCGAACATTTCTACCGTTCGTTCGAGGACGTGCGCCAAGAGCACTTCGACGGGCTCATCATCACCGGCGCGCCGGTCGAACAAATGGAGTTCGAGGACGTGGACTACTGGGACGAGTTCGGCGACATTCTCGCTTGGTCGCGCAACCACGCCTATTCCACGCTCCACATCTGCTGGGGCGCACAGGCGGGACTTTACTATCACTACGGCATCAACAAAGAGCCGTTGCCCGAAAAGTTAAGCGGCGTGTTTGAGCATACGCTGCTCGCGCGGCTTCATCCGCTGGTGCGCGGGTTTGACGATACGTTCTGTATGCCCCATTCCCGCTACACTCGAATTGTGAAAACGGAATTGGAGGCAAACGACAAACTGCACATCCTCGCCACGTCCGAAACGGCAGGCCCGTCGATTATCGTCACCGGCGACGGACGGCAGATTTTCGTTACCGGTCACATCGAGTATGACCGCCAGACCCTCGCCAACGAATATTTCCGCGACGTGGAAAAAGGCATCCGTCCCCACGTGCCGCAAAACTACTTTCCGGACGACGACCCGCAAAAACAACCGCTGATGCCGTGGCGCAGTCACGCGTATCTGCTGTTTTCCAACTGGCTCAACTACTGCGTGTATCAAGAGACCCCGTATTCGTGGGACGATTAACGCGCTAAACGCACTATATAATGTATATATAATAAAGGAGGTGGCCGTATGCCCGGTTTTTCCGACGGTGTTCGTCCCGGCGGACTGTATGACAGCCGCGAAATCAAAGTTCTTATCTGCTATATGCTTTCGGGCGTTCCCGAACCCCTGTCCCGCGATACGGTCATCGAGATTTTGACCGAGGGCGAAATGGCGAATTTGTTTGAAATCAGCGCCGCAATCGACGATTTGACCGCCCGCGGCAACCTCGCCGAAACGGACGGCGGCTTGCTGACTCTCACCGAATCCGGCCGCACCTCGGCGGAACAACTGTATGACCTCATTCCCTACACCCTCCGCGATCGGTCGCAAAAAGCCGCGATGAAACTGCTTGCCCGCGCCCGCAACGAGCGCGATGCCGACGTGGTGATTACGCCGCTGGACGTGGGCTATTCGGTCAAATGCAGTATCGACAAAACCGACGCGCCGATGATGTCGTTCACCCTGCGCGTTACCGACGAAACCATCGCCAAAGCCGTCCGCGAACGGTTTTTGGACGACCCCACCGCGTTTTATCGCGCACTCATCGCCCTTTCCACCGGCGATTTTTCCGACGACGACGGGAAATTGGTCGTGGAGATGGGGTAAACCCAAGATTAACAAAAACCCTCCGAATTTCGGAGGGTTTTTGTTTTGTGCCGCGTTCATACCCACCACAGCGGCTGGATTTGTGTGCCGGCGAGGGCGGCGGAAACGGTGGGCGCGATTTGCTCCCACACCGCGACGAGCGAATTGGGTTTTTTCGTCGCATCGTCCTGCGCCATCGGCACAAAAAAGAGGTGTTTGGTGTTTTTAAGCAGCGCGATATTCCGCATCGACGCGCCGAGCGCATCGTTGGTCGCGACGGCGAGCACCACCGGCCGCCCGCTTCGCAAATGCGACTTAACCGCGAGCGTAACCGGCGTGTTGCTGATCCCGTTCGCGAGTTTGCCAAGGGTCGTGCCGGTACACGGCGCCACCACCAGCACGTCAAACCACCCTTTCGGGCCAATCGGCTCAACGGCAGGGAGCGAGCAAAGCGGTTCTTTTCCCGTTATCGTCGAAAGCCGCGCGCACACGCTCTGCGCCGTGCCGAAGCGGGTATCTACCGTCGCCACGTTGTCCGACACAATGGGCGTGACCTGCGCGCCGGCGGCGACAAAGCGTTCCATCTCGTCGCACACGGCGGCAATCGTACAAAACGAGCCGCACAACGCCCACCCGATACGTAAGTTCTCGTTCATACCGCCTCGCCCTCCTCTTTCAGGATGTTGAGGACGGTGTCTTTGAGGATAATTCCCGCGGATTTCGGCGCGACCCGTCCGGGGAGCGACAACGCCCAAATCGTTTTAAGCCCCAACCCCGCGGCGGCGGCAAAATCCACCCCGCCGGGGCGGGAAGCGAGGTCGATAATCAGCGTGGACGGCGCAAGCGCCCGCAACCGCGGCTCGTCGAAAATCAGCGCGGGCACGGTGTTGAACACCACGTCGAACGCGCCCGCATCCGCGAGCGCCGTAAGCGGTACGGCGGCATAGCCGAGCGTGCCCGCAAGCGCGCGGTCGGACACCCGCCGCGCCGCAACGGTGACGTTCGCGCCGAGCGCGTAAAGCAGGCGGCACAGCGCTTTGCTAACCCGCCCGAAACCGGTCACAAGGCAGGAAGCGCCCGCGAGCGTGACCGGCAATTCTTCAAGCGCCAACTGCAAAGCACCCTCCGCGGTGGGAACGGCGTTTTGCACGATGAGTTCCTCCCGCGAAAAATAGTCGAACGCCCGCACGCCGTTTTCTTGCAACTCCTGCAACAGCGCGGGTTGCAGTTGCCCGCCGAGCACCGTTTGTCCGGCGTGCAGGCAAGACACCATGTCGGCAAGCGGCAACGTCGAACGGGAAAACGGCGCGTTGAGCGTTGTGCCGTCGGTTGTGACGGGAAGCGGCAAAATCACAAAATCCGCGCCTTTCGCCGCTTGGTCTACGCGGGTGCAGCCCGTCACGCAATGGGGTAAATCCGTATGGTCAAATCCGGCGGTAATCACCGAAAATCCGTCCTCGGCCAACGCGCCCGCCAAATACACAAACCGCAAGTCGCCGCCGAGCACCGCAAAGGTATTCATAGCCATTCCTCCAAACGTTTTCTCGTTCTAAACTATGCAGGAAGAACGGCGTTGGTGTCAGCAGTTGTCCCGATGAATCGAGCGACGGACAAACAGCCGCAACAGCGACGGCGGGTCAAGCGGAACAAGCGGATACAGATAACTCGTGGACGTGACCGTGTGGGTAAACGCGATACAAAGAAGCATCAGCAAAAGTCCCAGCGGCAATCCCCACGGCCCGATGAGCGCAATCAGCACGATGAGCATCAGCCGAAACACCTTGAACGCGTAGCCGAGCTGAAAACTCGGCTGCACGAAACCGGACACGCTGACAAACGCCATATACAGCAGTACGTCGGGGATGAGAATGCGGGCGGAGACGGCGAATTCGCCGAGAATCAGCGCGCCGATAATGCCGAACGCGTTAGAAAGTGCCGACGGCGTGTTGAGCGAAGCGAGTTTTAAGCCGTCCACAATCCACTCGACGAGCAAAATCTGCCAAAACAGCGGCAACGCGACCGATTCTTTGATGCGCAGCGGTTCGAGCGCCACCGGCAACAGCGACGGATTTTCGACCAGCATATACCACGTCGGGATAAGCAGCAACGCGCCGATAAAAATGCCGAACCGCACCGCGCGCAAAAACGTGCCGGTGCAGGGCGGAAAATAGTATTCGTTGGTGTCCTGCATAAAGTCGAAAATGCCGGTGGGAAGCACCATCGCCACCGGCGAATTGTCCACCATCACGATGAGTTTTCCCTCGAGCACTGAGGCGGCGGCGCGGTCGGGGCGTTCGGTGGTGCGCACTTTCGGAAGCGGATTCCATTTTTGGGTCTTGACAAGGCACTCGGTCAAACTCTCCTGCCCCATCGACAAACTCGGAATGTCGATAGCGGAGAGTTTTGTGCGCAGTTCCGCGACCAGCCGTTCGTCCGCCACGCCCTGCACGTAACACAGCACCACGTCGGTGTGCGAGCGACTGCCGACCGTGAATTTTTCCACGCAAAAGTCCGGCGTGCGCACGCGGCGGCGAATGAGCGACACGTTTTGTTTCACCGCCTCGCAAAACCCGTCGTGCGCCCCGCGCAAAACGCGGTCATCCTCCGGCTCGGACACCGAACGCATCGGATAATCCCGCAAATCTAAAAGCAAGCACGCCGTATACCCCTCGATGAGCAGCACCGCCATCCCCGCAAGCATTTCCACCGTCGCCGTGGCGGCGTTTTCGCACACCCGCACCTCGGTATGCGGCACCTGCGTTTTGGAAAACGCCTCGGCGGTGGGGGCGGCGGCGAAATCCGCTTCTTCCAGCGTTAAAAACCCCGCCAAAATCTTTTCCGCAAGCGCGGAATTGAGAAACGCCTCCACAAAAAAGAGCGCCGCCCGCCGCGGTCCGAACTGCAACGTGCGATGACCCAAATCGTAGTTTTTGTCAAGATGAAGCGCCGCGCAAAACGCCGCATCGTCCCGCGCGAAATCCCCCGTAAAATACATACGCAATCCTCCGTCCCGTTTTCGGTATTTTGCGCCGAAAATCCCAAAAATATCCCGAAACCCTCTTGCCGTTTTTGCGGAAATTTGGTATACTGTTTTGGAAGAAAACAAACGAAAGGCAACGAGATATGAAAACAGTACAAGAATGCCGCCGTGCCCTCATTGAACGGGCGTTTGCGCGGCTGAACGACCGCCAAAAAGAGGCGGTGTTTCATAAAGACGGCGCTCTGCTGATTTTGGCGGGTGCGGGCTCGGGCAAAACCACCGTCATCATCCAGCGTATCGTCAACCTCATCCAATTCGGTGACGGGTACAAAAGCGACGAAAGTGCGCTCTCGCCCGCCGACGAAGCGGCGCTTCGCGCCGCGGCGGAATCGAACGAACTGCCGTCGCCGTACGTGTTGGATTTGTGCGCCGTTCATCCGGTTGCACCGTGGAAAATCCTCGCCATCACCTTTACGAACAAAGCCGCCGGCGAATTGAAAGACCGCTTGACAGCCGCCCTCGGCGCGCGCGGTGAACAGGTCACCGCCGGCACGTTTCACTCGTTCTGCGCCCGCATTTTGCGGCAGGATGCGGAGCGACTCGGCTATTCCGCACGGTTTACCATTTACGATTCCGACGATCAAAAGCGGTTGATGAAAGAGTGTATGAAAGCGCTCAACGTCGAAGAGCGCATTCTGCCGATTAAGTCGATTTTGGGCGAAATCAGCCGCGCCAAAGACGAACTGCGCTCGCCGAAAGAGTATCTGCGCGATGCGGGCGTGGATTTTCGCTTAAAAAAAGTGGCGGACTGCTACGCGCTGTACCAGAAAAAGCTCAAAGAAGCGGACGCGATGGATTTCGACGACCTGCTGTTTAACACGGTGGAACTGCTGCGCACCTGCCCCGACGTACTCGAACGCTATCAGCGGCGGTACGAATACCTGCTGGTGGACGAATATCAGGACACCAACCACGCGCAGTACGAGCTCATCCACCTGCTCGCGCAAAAAAGCGGTAACCTCTGCGTGGTCGGCGACGACGACCAGAGCATTTATCAGTTCCGCGGCGCGACGATTGAAAACATTCTCTCGTTCGAGCAGGAATTTCGCGCGTGCAAGGTCATTCGGTTAGAACAAAACTACCGTTCGACCGGCAACATTCTCGATGCCGCCAACCACGTGATTGCCGAAAACGAACGGCGCAAAGGCAAAACGCTTTGGACCGAAAACGGCGCGGGCGACCCGCTTACCCGCGTGATTGTGGACGACGAGGATGCCGAAGCCCGCTTTATTGCGGACACGATTTTGGACAATCTGCTGTCCGGCGGGCGCAAACTCCGCGACCACGTCGTGCTGTATCGCGCCAACGCCCAAAGCAACGCCGTTGAGCGCGCGTTTATCAAAACCGGCGTGCCGTATCGCATCGTCGGCGGTCACCGCTTTTTTGACACGCTCGAAGTGCGGGATGCGATGGCGTATCTCCGCCTTTTGCAAAATCCGGACGACGGCGTGAGTTTACGCCGCGTCATCAACACCCCGAAGCGCGGCATCGGCGACACAACGCTCGACCGCGCCGCCGCGATTGCCGAAAGCGAAGGCGTATCGCTGTATACCGTGTTGTCGCGGATAGAGCAGTATCCCGAACTGTCCCGCGCGGCGGGAAAAATCCGCGAGTTTATAAACCTCATCGACGGCTTGCGCCAAAAAGCGGGCATCCTGCTCGTCCCCGCCGAAAACAGCATCCTCGACCCGTTCACGGGACTGCCCACGTCGGATTTCGAGGAGATTTTGGACGACGACATCGAGGAAATTTTGGATGACCCCGCGCCCGTTGCCGAAACCGCCGAGCCGCTGTTGGCGCTGCACGAACTGTATGCCGAGATGCTCGAAAAAACCGGCTATCTTCGGATGTGGCAACAAGCCGGAAAAGCGGAAGAGGGTCGTGTGGAGAACTTAAAAGAGTTAGAGTCCTCCATTCGCCGCTATGAGGAAACGAGTCCGGACGAATTCCCGCGGTTATACGGGTTTTTGGAAGAGGCATCGCTCATGACCGATGCCGACAACTACGATGCCGGCGCGGACGTAGTCACGATGATGACGATGCACGCCGCGAAAGGACTCGAATTCCCCGTCGTGTTTTTGCCGGGGCTGGAAGAGGGCGTGTTCCCCGGTTCGCAGTCGATGTTTGAGCCGGAAAAAATCGAGGAAGAGCGCCGACTTTGCTACGTCGCGATGACCCGCGCAAAAGAGCAACTGTTCGTCCTCTCCGCCCGCAGTCGCCTTCTGTACGGTCAAACGAACCACAACCCGCCGTCGCGGTTTTTGGCGGCGATTCCCGAAAACGTCGTCAAGCTCACCGACAAAAGCACCCGCTACGCCACCACCTTTGCGTTCGGCGGCGGCGACCACCAAAACTACGGCGGCGACGGCGCTTACGGCGAACGCCACGCGGTGGATTTCACGCCGCAGCGCCCGCGTCCGCGCGTTGTCGGCAAAACCATTTTGGAACAGCAAAACGCCGCCCGAAAATCCGCCGCGCCAACCGCCGCAGGCACCTTCTCGGTGGGCGACCGCGTGCGGCATCCGAGTTTCGGCGACGGCAAAATCGTCGCCACCACGCCGATGGGAAGCGACACGCTGCTCTCGATTGAATTCTCCGTCGGTGTCAAGAAACTGATGGCGAACTACGCAAAACTCGAAAAATTATAAAGAGCAAAAAGACCTGACCAACATCGTTGGTCAGGTCTTTTTTTACGGTTGCGAAAAGCCGTCGTACTGTAAAAAGTTTTGCAACTCCCGCAAGGTCTTTTTGTCCTTTTCCGAAAGGGGCAACTCGCCCACTTCCGGCTTTTTCGGGGAGGGGGCCGCGGTCATTCGTCCCAAAAAGAAGCACGAAACGCCCACCGCC
>JAKSPN010000061.1 GCA_024404755.1 Clostridia bacterium
TCGGGGACTCGAACCCAGGACCGACCGGTTATGAGCCGGGAGCTCTAACCAACTGAGCTAAAGGCCCGTGTCTGTTTCAAGCGGCAACACTTATTGTACCATAAAACCGCCGCTTGTCAAGTCATTTTTTCGATTTTTCCGCCAAAATTCCGTCCGCCACCTCGCGGATACGGCGGAAACGGTGGCAAACACCCGCGCGGGACAGCGGCGGCTCTAACATTTCGCCCAACTCGCGCAACGACAAATCGGGGTTATCCCGCCGCAGTTCAGCGAGCGCGCGCAACTCGTCGGAGAGCGTTTGCAACCCGCCGTTTTCTTCAATCACGCGCACCGCGCGGCATTGGTCGGCGGCGGCGGAGATGGTTTTATCGAGGTTGGCGGCTTCGCAGTTATTGGCGCGGTTGACGTTGTTGCGGATATCTTTCATCATTTTCACGTGCATCATTTGAAGCGCCGCGGAAGCCGCGCCGATGCGGGTGAGAAAATCCTCGATTTGCTCGCTGTCCTTATAGTACAACACGTGGTTGCCTTTGCGGTTTAAGGTTTTCGGCGGCAGATCGAGTTCGCAGAGAAGCGTTTCGAGCGCGCGGCAAAGCGCGGGGGACGGGACGTTAAGTTCCAAATGGTAGTCGGTTTCGGGGTCGGATACCGCGCCGCACGCCAGAAATACGCCGCGGAGATAGGCGTTTTGGCAGCTGTCGCAATCGAACACGCCGCGATTGAGCCGAAGCGTTAAATCGTTTTGACCGTGACCGAACGCTTTGAGCACGCGCGGGCGCCATTCATCCGCCACGGTGACGATGGAAAAGCCGCCCTCTTCCCGTAAGGTTGGGACACGGCAGCACTTAAACAACAGCGAAGAATACGCGTCGGCAACGGCGGGAAGTTCGGTTTGGAGCGCCATTTCGCGCAGCGAAAAGCCGCGGCTGCATTCGAGCATCCCGTACAGCATCGACTGGCGACAGCAGGCGGAGGAGGGGAGTTTTGTGACGATTTCTTGTTTGATGTCGGCGGAAAAGGACACGGTTGCCCCTCCTTTCGGGAAAATTAAAAATTAAGAATCAAAAACCCCATTCCGTGCCGATTAAACGGACTTCGGGGCGCAGCTGTGCGCCGGTTTCGGCGAGGACTTTATCGTGTACCGCTTTGGCGAGTGCTTTTACGTCGGCGCAGGTGGCTTCCCCGCGGTTGATGACGAAGCCGGCGTGCTTTTCGCTGACTTGCGCATCACCGACTTGAAACCCTTTTAAGCCGCAATCCTGCACGAGCTTTCCGGCGAAAAAGCCGGTGGGACGTTTGAAAAAACTGCCTGCCGACGGGTATTCCAGCGGTTGTTTTTCGCGGCGGCGGGCGGTGAGTTCGTTCATTTTGTCGAGAATCGCGGCGGGGTCGCCGGGTTTCAGTTTGAAGGTGGCGGTGACCACCACGTCGCCGGTTTCCATCAGCGCGCTGTGGCGATAAGAGAGGTCGAGCATCGCGGCGGTGAGGTGTTTTAACTTACCGTCTTTTGTGAGCACGTCCACGGAATCGAGCACGTTTTTGATTTCGCCGTCATACGCGCCGGCGTTCATATACACCGCGCCGCCCACCGAGCCGGGAATGCCGAACGCGAATTCGAGTCCGGTCAGCCCGTTCTTTTGCGCCGCGCGGCACAACGCGGTCAGCGACACGCCCGCCGAGCAGGAAAGAAAGCGCCCGTCTTCCACGTTGACGGCGGTGTCCGGCTCCAACCGCAACACGACGGCTTCAAGCCCCTCGTCGGCGCACAGAAGATTGCTTCCTTTGCCGATCCACAGGGTGGGGATACCATGTTCTTTACATTGTTGCAGAAGCGCGCCGAGCGCGGGAATCGCCGTCAGCGGCACGTCCACTAAAAGCCGCGCCGGACCGCCGATTTTGAAGGTGGTCAGCGCGGACAGCGGCACGTATTCCGTGACAACGCATCCGATGGCTTCGAATTGTGAGATAAGCGTGGGAAAATCCATAGTTTCACCTCAATCAAGCGTATCTAAAAAGGCCGCGCCGACAATGCCTGCATCCCCGCCGAGGGCGGCTTTGCGGATGACGCATTGTTTTTGGGCGTATTTGCTGTACCGTTCGGCGGTGACTTGGTCGCGAATGGGGGCGATAAACGTCTCGCCCTGGTCGGAAATCGCGCCGCCGATGGCGAGCACGTCCGGCTGAAAAACGTTGATAAAGTTGACAACGCCGATGCCGACCAAGCGGAGATAGGCGGAGAGTACCGTTTCGGCGGTTTCGTCGCCCGTTTCGGCGGCATCGAACACGGTTTTGCCGTTGACGGCATCGAGCGTGTTCGCCGCTTGCCAAAGCGCGCTTTCGGGGTGGGCTTCCATCGCGGCTTTCGTCTGTTCAATGAGGGCGGATACCGAGGCGTACGCTTCATAACAGCCGCGCCGCCCGCACGCGCAGGGCAGACCGTCGGCCACAATCACGGTGTGGCCGAATTCGCCGCCGGCGAAGTTGAAGCCGCGCAGCAGCTTGCCGTCTAAAATCACGCCGCCGCCGACACCCGTTCCGAACGTAAGGCAGAGAAAATTCTTTGCGCCGCGGCCCGCGCCGGCGAGGTATTCGCCGAACGCCGCGGCGTTGGCATCGTTTTCCATAAACACGGGCACGTGAAGCCGTTTTTTCAGTTCGTCGCAGGCGAACACGTGGGAGAGCCCCAAGTTGTTCGCGTATTCCATTTCGCCCGTTTCCAAGTTGCAGGTGCCGGGAAATCCCGCACCCACGGCTGTGATGTCCGCAAGCGATACGCCGGCGTTTTCGGCGGCTTTTTTGCACACCGCCGCCATATCGTCAAGCATCGCGGCGGCGCAGCGACCGGGGTTGGTGGGGAGCGCCGCCTTTGCCAAAAGGCGGTACTGTTCGTCCACCACGCCGGCTTTGAGGGTGGTGCCGCCCACGTCAAGACCTATGCGATAGTTCATAAAACCATTCCTTTAGCGGTTGTTGTACCAGTCGGTTTTCGGAATATCCGCATCCATACCGAGGTTTTTGAGCAGTTCGTAGGTGGCGTTGTAGCCCATCTTCTTCTGGCGGTTGTTCATCGCCGCCACCTCGATGATAATGGCGAGGTTACGGCCGGGTTTGACCGGAATGGTGAGCAGCGGCACCTCGTTGCCGAGGATGTTTTTGGTTTCGGTGTCGAGTCCCATACGCTCGTACACTTTTTCGGGGTCCCACGGTTCGAGGCAAATCGCCATATCGATTTTTTCGGTCAGTTTAACAGCGCCCATACCGAAGATACGGCGGGCGTTGACCACGCCGACACCGCGCAGTTCCACGAAGTGGCGGATGTTTTCGGGGGCGGAGCCAACCAAGGTTTTTTGGGACACGCGGCGGATTTCCACCGCATCGTCCGCGATGAGCCGGTGACCGCGCTTGACGAGTTCAATCGCGGTTTCGCTTTTGCCGATACCGGAGTCGCCGATAAGCAGCACGCCTTCGCCGTAGACCTCGACCAGCACGCCGTGTTCGGTGATGCGGGGCGCGAGTTCGACGTTCAAAAACGAAATCGTTTGGGACATACAGTCGGTGGCGGTGTCGCTGGTGCGCAGAAGCGGCACTTGGTGTTTTTCGCACGCTTCCCGCAGTTCGGAGAACACGTCGAGGTCGCGGGTCACGACGATGGCGGGCGGCTTGTGCCCCGCCAAATCCTCTACGCAGATGGCGCGCACGTCCGGCTCGAGCGCGGCGAGATAGCCGAATTCGCTTTTGCCGATAATTTGGATGCGGTCGGGGTCGAAGAATTCGAAATAGCCGTTGAGCGCCAGACCAGGACGGTTGATATCGGTGCAACGGACGGTCAGTTCCGAGGCCTCTTTCGGCAGGTATTCCGGCCGCCAACCGAGTTCGTGAATGATACGTTCCAGCGAAACGGTGTAATTACTTAACATAACGCTTCCTCCTTTTTTCAAGGCAGAATTTTTCAGTATCGTTTATTATACCATATTCCGCGCAAAAAGAAAAGAGATTTTTGCATTTTCGTTTGCAAACGGAAAAGAAATGGGCTATAATGAGAAAAAGTGCAAAAAAGGAGGTGTGTCGTTTGAAACAAATTGCCCACATCGAAACGGAATTTCCCACAAAATTCGGCCTGCCGCGCCAAAGCGGACTCGTGGACGGGTTGCGCGCCGCGGTGGTGTTCGAGCCGGAATACCGCGTGGACGAGGCGCTTCGCGGTATCGAGGAGTGGTCGCATTTGTGGCTGATTTGGGAGTTTTCGGATGCCAAGCGGGAAAATTGGTCGCCGACGGTGCGCCCGCCGCGGCTCGGCGGTAACACCCGTGTCGGCGTGTTTGCCACGCGCTCGCCGTACCGCCCGAATCCCGTCGGACTTTCCTGTGTACGGCTTGAAAAAGTGGAAAAAACGCCCGACCGCGGCGCGGTGATTTGGGTGCGCGGTGCGGACCTCAAAGACGGCACGCCGATTTACGATATCAAACCCTACCTGCCGTATGCGGACAGTCATCCGGAAGCCGCCGGCGGCTTTGCCGAAGCAGCGCTCTCCCATCGGTTGCAGGTGGAATGGGACGAGACGGTGCCGTCGCCGTTTTCGGAGGAGCGCCGCGCCGCGCTGTTCGAGGTTTTGTCGCTTGACCCGCGCCCCGCGTACCAAAACGACCCCGACCGCGTATACGGCTTTGAGTTTGCGGGGTATACGGTGCGGTTTTCGGTGGACGGGAACGTGCTTTTTGTGAAAGAAATCGTGAAAACGGACGAGTAAGTCGTAAAAAACGGCAAAATTCGTCCGTTTTTTTATAAAATTAGGGGTTGACAACCGCCGAACAGATATTGTATAGTATAAATTGGCATATAAGTGGCGTAGTATGTTTTTTGCGAGAGCAAACAAACTGCCATCCACATATATTGTTAAATTTTTTACGGAGCGCGTTGAATCTCTGAATTTCCCCGAAAACGTCGCTATTTTTCATAACTTATCGGCGGAATACCGCCGCAAAGGAGAAAGGTAACCGTTACAAGACACCGTCCCACTCTGACGGTACACAAATTCATAATTCGACGCCTCTTGATACAGGAGGTGCATCGCACTATGGTACAACTTTGGATTGCCATCGTCATCGGTATCGCCGCTTTATTGGTCGGCGCTGTGGTGGCGGGGCTCATTGCGTTCCGCGCCGGACGTGAAAACCGCAAAAAAGAAGCGGAGAACTTAATCGGCTCTGCGGAAGCGGAAGCGGAACGTATCGCGAAAGAAGCCAATATTGAGGCGCAAAACGCCAAAAAATCCGCGCTTCTCGAAGCGAAAGACGAAATTCATCGTCTGCGGGCCGAAGCGGACCGCGAAATGAAAGAACGCCGCAACGACGTGAAACAGCAAGAACGCCGTTTGCAGCAAAAAGAAGAGACCCTTGACAAAAAAATCGAGAACTACGAGAAAAAAGAGGAACAACTCGTCGAACGCCAAAAAGCCATTGAGCGTTTGGAGGAGGAAACCGCCGCTTTGAAACGGAGTCAACTCGAAATGCTCGAACGCATTTCCGGCTACACCGTGGACCAGGCGAAATCCTACTTATTGAAGAGCTTGTCCGACGACCTCGAACACGAGAAAGCCCTCAAACTGCAACTGTTTGAGGAGCAACTGAAAGACGAAGCGGACAACAAAGCCCGCGCCATGATTTCCCAGACCATTCAGCGCGTTGCCGCGGATCAGGTCACCGAGATGACCGTCTCGGTGGTGCCGCTGCCGAACGACGAGATGAAAGGCCGTATCATCGGGCGCGAAGGCCGCAACATTCGCTCGATTGAAACGCTGACCGGCGTTGACCTCATCATCGACGATACGCCCGAAGCGATTACGCTTTCCTGCTTCGATCCGGTGCGCCGCGAAGTCGCCCGTATCGCGCTCGAACGCCTCATTTCCGACGGCCGTATCCATCCGGCGCGCGTGGAAGAAATGGTGGAAAAAGCCCGCCGCGAGGTGGAAGCCACTATTAAAGAGGAAGGCGAACGCGCCATCCTCAAAACCGGTCTCCACGGTGTCAGCCCCGAAATCGTCCGCTTGCTCGGTCGTTTGCGCTACCGTACCAGTTACGGTCAAAACGTGCTGCGCCATTCGCTCGAAGTGGCGTTCATCTCCGGTATGCTCGCGAGCGAACTCGGTATCGATCCGGTGATTGCCCGCCGTGCCGGTTTGCTGCACGATATCGGCAAAGCCGTTGACCACGAGATTGAGGGCTCCCACGTCGAAATCGGTGTGGACATCGCGAAAAAATACAAAGAGAGCGCCGGCGTTATCCACGCCATTGAAGCGCACCACGGCGACGTGGAAGCGCAAACCGTCCTCGCCTGCATCGTGCAAGCCGCGGACGCGCTGTCTGCCGCCCGTCCGGGTGCGCGCCGCGAGAACGTGGAAAACTACATCAAACGTCTTGAAAAGTTGGAAGAAATCGCCAACGAGTTCAAGGGGGTCGATACCTCGTTTGCTATCCAAGCCGGCCGCGAGATTCGCATTATCGTGAAACCCGAAGCGGTCAGCGACGACCAGATGATTACCCTCGCCCACGATATCTCCAAGAAAATCGAGGACGATATGGAATATCCGGGTCAAATCAAGGTCAACCTCATCCGCGAGAGCCGCGCCGTCGACTACGCGAAATAAGAAAAACGCAAAAACAACCGCCGTTTTTACGACGGTTGTTTTTTTGCAAAAAAGACTTGAAAGC
>JAKSPN010000062.1 GCA_024404755.1 Clostridia bacterium
GGTTGGCTGACGTAGCCGCAACCCAAAGGATCTACACGTTCACCGTCTTCGCGCACCTCAAAGTGCAGGTGAGAACCGTAGGACCAACCGGTGTTGCCGATGGCACCGAGGCAGGTTTGACCGCCGGTGACCGACTGACCCTCGCTTACGTAAATCGCCGAGCAGTGGGCATAGAGGGTGGTGATACGGCAACCGTAACTGTCGAGACCGTGGTCCACGATGATGTAGTAGCCCCAACCGGAGCCCCAACTGTCGTAGGCGTTGACGTAGACGACGGTGCCGTCCTCCGCGGCGAGAATATCCCGTCCATAGGCGGAACCGGGGCAAGCAATGTCAATACCGCCGTGGAAGTTGGACGAGCCGTCCAAAATACGCCAACCGAACGTGTCGGTAACGAGCGTGCAAGAGGACGACGGCCAATACATACTGCCGCCGTGATACGACTGGTTGTTGGCGTTCGAGGACTGCGCGGCACGGCGCAAAATGTCCTGGATTTCGGCTTCGAGCGCTTCCGCCTGTTCTTGGGTATAAGCGATTTCATTGTCCACGTAGTCGATATCGTCCTGAATATCCACCACCGCGCTCTTCGCCTGGGCATACAAGTCTTCCAATTCGGCGCGGTCTTCGTCTGCCGCGGCTTTGACCACCAGCAATTCGTCTTTGCGGGAATTGAGGGTCGCGCGGTCGGATTCGAGCACCTTTTTCTCGCCGTTGATATCGGCGATTTCCTCTTCCATTTCGGCAATCAACCGTTGGTCGTTGGCGGCGATTTTTTCGAGGATTTTGGATTTCAAGAGATAATCCACGTAGTTGTCGGTATCAAACAGCATTTGGAGCGTGGACATATTGCCGGTTTTCGCCACGATACGCAAACGCTCTTTGAGCGCGGCAAAGCGGGTTTCAATCGCTTTTTCGCGGTCGGCAATTTTCTGCTCGCGATTGGCGATAGCGGTACTGTTTTCGTACAGTTCGTCGTCCAACGCGTCAATGAGGTTGTCGTTGACCGCGATTTCCTGCTCTTTCAGTTCGATTTGCTCCTCGATATAGGACTGGCGCTGTTTTTTGTCGTCCAAATCGTCGGAGAGCATACTTTTTTTGTTTTCCAAGTCGGAGATGCGCTGTTCCAACTCCTCTTTTTGCGCCCGCAACGAAGAAGCGCTTTCGGCTTTCGCGGGGGCGGGAGCAGCGGTCAGCGCAAGCGCCGCCACCACGAGCAACGCCGCGGTGCGCAACGCCAAACGTTTCTTATTCAAATGCGCTCCTCCCCTCGTCTTTGAGATAGCGGTTCATCGAGAGAATACTGCCGAGCGCACCGGTGGCAATACCGATACCGAGATAGCCGCCGAGGCTCATCCACACCTGCGACGCAAACGGAATCAGCCCCGTAAAAGTGCCGAACGTAAACATCGTCGTCAAGCGGGAATAGACAAAATACGTAATGCCGAACGCCAAGCCGCCCGCAAGCAAGCCGAGCGCCATACCTTCGACCACGAACGGGATGCGGATGAAACTGTTGGTCGCGCCGACGGATTTCATAATGCCGATTTCGAGGCGGCGGTTATACACCGTCAGTTTAATGGTGTTGGCGATGATAAACAACGACACGACGAGCAACAACACGATGACCCAGCCGCCCGCAATCAACACGGCGGAACGCAGTTCGGTCAAGGTTTTGGCAATGTTGCCGCTGGACGACACACCGTCCACCAAGTCGAGGTTTTCGATTTGGTACAAGGTCGCATCGAATTTCGCCAAATCCGCAAACGTCACGATAAACGCATCCTGCATCGGGTTATTTTCGCCCTGCAACTCCGTAAACAAATCCTCCGAGAACGAGTCGGCGTATTTTTGGAGAATGTCGTCTTTCGACTGATACTCCACGTGACGGACGTTGGCGATGGATTTGAGTTGGTCGTTGAGTTTTTGCACCTCTTCGGCGGTGGCGTTTTGTTTAGCGAACGCCACCACGACGTTTTGCTCATACAGCGAGTTAAACGCGTTGTTCACGTTGGCAAACAACAGATACGAACCGCCGATCAGCACGAGGCAGGCCAGCAACACGCCGATAGAGGCGAAGCCCATATAGCGGTTATGCCACAGGTTTTGGAATCCCTCTTTGAGGAGGTAACGCAAACTGCCGATTTTCATGCCTCCTCGCCTCCTTCCTGCGCACCGTCTTCGACGGCGGCCGCCGCTTGTTCGGCGGCAACCGGAGTTTCCTCGAACACTTTGAATTCCGGCTCTTGCTCGTCAAACTCCGCCGTCGGCAGAGTTACTTTGGCGGGCAATTCGTCGCCGGGATGTTTTTGCTTTTGCTTTCTTTCGGCTTTCGCCGCTTTCTTGGCGGCTTTTTCGGCCTTTTTCGCCTCACGCTCGGCTTGTTTCGCCGCTTTCGCCGCTTTTTTCTCCTCCAAGCGGTCAATCTCCGCTTCTTCCGGCAGTTGCACCGCCGCAGCGCCGTCCGCCGTCGGCCGGTTGCCGCTGTCGGACACCACCGTACCGTCGGAAATATGAATCACGCGACGGTCGAATTTCTCCACAAGGTCGTGGGCGTGGGTCACGACGATGACCGTCGTGCCGAGGCGGTTGACCGCGTTGAGCAGTTCCATAATCTCGTACGACATCTCCGGGTCCACGTTACCGGTCGGCTCGTCGGCGATAATCATACTCGGGTTGTTGGCGAGCGCACGCGCCAAGCTCACGCGCTGTTGCTCACCGCCGGACAGTTCCAGCGGGAAACTGCGCATCTTGTCGGACAAGCCGACGAGTTGCAGCACGTACGGCACGCGCTTGTGAATTTCGCGGTTGGGCGCGCCGATGACCCGCATGGCAAACGCCACGTTGTCAAACACGTTCATCGTGTTAATCAGGCGGAAATCCTGGAACACCACGCCCATCGTGCGGCGCATATACGGGATTTGTTTGCGGGAGAGTTTGCTCAAATTGTAGCCGTTGACGATGACCTCGCCGGCGGTAGGCACTTCTTCCCGCGTAATCAGTTTGAGGAAGGTGGATTTACCGGCACCGGATTCGCCGACGATAAACACAAACTCCCCTTTATCGATACGGATGTTCACGTCTTTCAACGCTTTCACACCGTTTTCATACACTTTGTGAACTCCCTTGAATTCGATCAAGTCGTTCGCCTCCTTTGGAAATCAGAACAGATTACAAGACACACGCCGACAAGGTCTCCCCCGTCGGCGGTATCGGCGCAACTCAGCGACGCGGCTGGTTGGCGTTCAAATATTTTTTGACCATCAACGCCACTTTGAACACGATGGCATCCTCGAACTCGCGCAGGTCGAGTCCGGTCATCCGTTTGATTTTCTCCAAGCGGTAGACCAGCGTGTTGCGGTGGACGAACAGTTTGCGCGAGGTCTCGGACACGTTCAGGTTGTTCTCGAAGAATTTTTGGATGGTGAACAACGTCTCGTTGTCGAGCGAGTCGATGGAATCGCGCTTAAACACTTCGCGCAGGAACATATCGCACAGCGTCGTCGGCAGCTGATAAATCAGTCGCGCGATGCCGAGGTTGTCGTAGCTGATGATGCTCGTGTCGGTGTCGAACACTTTGCCGACTTCGAGGGCGGTCTGCGCTTCTTTGAACGAGCGCGCCAAATCTTTCATGCCCTCGATGACCGTGCCGATACCGATAACCGCGTGGGTATAGAACTCGCTGCCGAGCGTATCCACAATCGACTGGGCGAGGTTTTCGAGGTCTTTCGGCTCGGTTTCGGTGTGCAGCTCTTTCACGAGCGCAATGTCGGTTTCGTTGATGCTGATGACAAAATCGCGGCCCTTGTCGGGGAACAGGTTTTGCAGCACGTCAAACACCGACACGTCGGTCACGCCGGTCACGCGCACCACGAACACCACGCGCTCCACGTCGTTGTTGAAGTGGAGTTCGCGGGCTTTCAGGTAGATGTCGCCCGGCAGAATGTTATCCAGCAGCACGTTTTTCACGAAGTTGCCGCCGTCGTATTTCTCGTCGTAATATTGTTTGATGCCGCCGAGGGAAATCGCGAGCAAATCGGCGTATTTTTTCGCCTGGTCGTCGCTGCCTTCCACAAACAGCACGTATTCGGCGCCCGGTTGAGAGCCGAAGGGTTTATAGGTGCAATCGCCCAGCACAAACGCCTCGCCTGCGGTAAAGTGCGCCGTCGTCACTTCGCCGGCGGGCTGACCGATGCGGTCAAGTTCGCTGCACGCGATGATGGTCAGCGTTTCATCGACGACACCGATGGTGCGGTCGATCGCATCGCGCATTTGGTGGACAACTCCTTGGAATACTCTGTTCGACATACGTATTCTCTCCTTCACAACAACAGTTTTTGCGGTGATAAGGTTACTACTGGGTCTATTATACTAAAAAACTGTCAAAATTGCAAGGATATTTCCCTTTTTATTTGTAAAAATTTTATGAAAATAAAGGAAAAAGCACGAAACCGCGGTTTCGTGCTTTTAGAACATCCGTATTTCACGCCCGAAAGTGTAAATTTCGGCTATCGCGCCTGCTTGCGCACCACGCGGCAGGCATCTTTGTAAATGTGATTCGGCGGCACGTATCCGCGCACCATACTCTGGGGATACACCGTCGCGCCCCGCCCGACAATCGTGCCGGGACACAACACCGCGCCACACCCGATTTCGGCAAAATCGCCGAGAAACGACCCCACCTTTTTACGCGCGGTGTCAAAGCAAATATCCCCCGCGCGGATGGTGATACACGAGCCGTCGCTCTTGAAATTCGAGGTCACCGCGCCCGCGCCCAAATGGGCGTAATAGCCGAGCACCGAGTCGCCGACGTAGTTGAAATGCGGCACTTGCGCGCCGTCGAACAACAACGCGTTTTTGATTTCGCAACTGTTGCCGATGACCGCGTTTTTGCCGATAATCACCCCGCCGCGCAGGTACGCGCCGGGGCGCAATTCCGTTTCGTGGTCTACGATAGACGGCGCGCACAGCACCGCGCTGTCGGCAATCACGGCATCCCGCGCGACGAACACGCCCGCCTCCCGTTCCTCGAATTCATCGCGGGGAAGCGCCCGCCCGAGCGCCGCCGTAAACGCCTCCAAACTCCCCAAAATCGCCCACGGATATTTCACGTTTTCAAAAATTGCCGCCGCCCGTGTCCGCGACAAATCGTATAAACCGCAAACCGTAAATTCGTCCATCTCGCCACCCCGTTTTTGCAACGCTCGATATACGGTTAGTGTATGCGGTGAGGGTGGGATTATGTGCAAAAAAATTGCAAAACAAAACCGTCGCAACCTCAAAAAGCCACCCCGATTTCGGGGTGGCTTTTCTCGTTTTTTCGTTACATCGCGCGCAGTTGCAGGCGGAAATTGTCCGCAATCATCGCGATAAACTCGCTATTGGTCGGTTTGCCGCGCTCGGTGTGGACGGTATAGCCGAAATAGTGGTCGAGTACGTCCACGTCGCCGCGGTCCCACGCGACCTCAATCGCGTGGCGAATCGCGCGTTCCACACGGCTCGACGTGGTCTTAAACCGCTTCGCCACCGCGGGATAGAGGCGCTTTGTAATACTGTTGATGACTTCCTCGTCGTCAATCGCCATCAGGATGCCGTCGCGCAGGTACTGATACCCCTTGATATGCGCCGGAACGCCGATTTGGTGGAGCATTTCGGTCACCTGCATTTCGAGGGTCGAGGGCTTGGTAACCGTCGTCGGCACCCGCCGCGCCGTCCGTTCGCCGTTGCCGCAAAACGCCTCGATACGGGTCGCCATTTCGCCTAAATCAAACGGCTGCAAAAAGAAATAATCCGCACCGGCCAGCAGCACTTCGCGCTCTAAATCCGGGCTGTCAAACCCGAACAGCACCAGCACGCACGGGCGTTTTTTGAGCCCCGCCGTCGGCAGAGCATTGAGGATGCCGAGCGCGTCGAGGTGGGGCAAAAACATATCCAGCACCACCACGTCCGGCTCGCCGCGCACGATGGCATCAAGCAGCACGCGCCCGTCTTTTACCACCGTTTCGGCGTTGCCGCCGCGCTCACAAAGCAAGCGGACAAGCGGCTTTCCGAAGCCGTCGCTGTTGTCCGCAATCAAAATTTTCCGTTTATTCTCCAAAGAAGTTGCCTCCCATCATTTTTTACGTCCCCCGCGCGGACCGCGGCAATTTTTCGGCGGCGGCAAACATCTCGTCGACACGTTGCAAAGAACCGTGTCGACGCTTTGCAAAGATTTTTGTCGCGTGGGCCAACCGATTTTTGTCGGGTTGTCGCGTCCTTTGCCGTGCGGGGTTGTTCGCAGGTATAAATTACCATATTTTGGCAATAATTGCAATAGTTGGAATAGACATTTTTTGAGAATTTTTCCATTTTTTGTCATTTTCGTACGACAACATTCGACAAAATCTGTCGAAAAACAGAGGATAAAACGGGATTGCGGAGAAAACGGACGAGGAATGAACGGGCGATTTCGTGATATATTGAAAAAAGACTTGTCTTTCGACAAGTCTTTTTTCATGGCGCCCC
>JAKSPN010000063.1 GCA_024404755.1 Clostridia bacterium
CTGGAGCGCCAGCAGCGTTGGCTACACTTGGCTCAACCCGAACAACGGTTCCGGTCAAGTGCAGGTTTATGCGCACATCCAAGGCAACAAAGGTACGTGGGGCGACTTCGCCACTACGTGGGCTGAGCTGGCGGATAACCAGTGCATCGAAATCGTTTACACCGGTACGTTCGCGGGTGTGACGAAAGATGCCGTTTCCTTCGATAGCCGTGTGTGGAACGAGACCACGAAGAGCAACGACTTCATTGTTTCCGCTTCGGATAACGAAATCGTCGTGCGTCTTGCCGGTCCTCTGACCTCCAAATTGATGGACCCGAACCTGGGCCTCTTCTTCGCGGAGAATTCGCTGACCGCTATTTCCGCTATGGAAGACACGAGCGTGGTCGTGACCGTGCTTGAGGAAGGCACTGAGCCGACCGAGCCGACCACCGAGTCCACTGAGCCGATTGTGGATCCCACCGGCACCGAGCCGACCACCGAGTCCACTGAGCCGATTGTGGATCCCACCGGCACCGAGCCGTCCGAATCCACCCCGTCTCAGAGCGAGACCACTCCGTCCGAGAGCAAAACCGAGCCGTCTCAGCCCTCTGTCATCCTTGGTGATGCCAACGGCGACGGTGCGGTGAACATGAAAGACGTTTTGAACGCCCGTAAATATCTTGCCGGTATTGATACCGAAATCGATATGGTCGCGGCGGATGTGAACTGCGACGGTGCGGTGAACATGAAAGACGTTCTGCAGCTTCGCAAATTCCTTGCCGGCTTGATCGAAAGCTTCGGCGAATAAGCAAAACCCTATAAACCCCTCTCCCTCGGGAGAGGGGTTTTCTTTTTGCGTTGTGCATAAACTTCTTGACGGCGGCGAAATTTTGCAGTATAAATAAGGTAGTAATATAAGAAGGGTGGGAGGTGCTCGGATGACCAAAACGCAAAAACTGACGGTGTCGGCGCTTCTCACGGCGGTGGGAATGCTGTTGCCGCTGCTCACCCACCTGCTCGGCACGGGGGCGGCGGGAACGGTGGTGCTTCCGATGCATTTGCCGGTGCTGCTTTGCGGCTTCCTTTGCGGCCCGCTGTGTGGACTGGCTTGTGGGTTGCTTGTGCCGGTTTGCAACTGCCTTTTGACCGGAATGCCGGTCGCGTATCCGATGCTTCCTATTGTGACTTGCGAACTGATGACCTACGGCGCGCTGTCCGGCGTGTTCTCTAAAAAAACACCGCTTTGCCGCAAGCCGTGGGGCGTTTACGCGGCGTTGTTGCTGACAATGGTTTGCGGGCGCGCGGTGTACGGCGGCGCGTGGGCGGCGCTGTTCCTCTTAAACCCTGCGATGAAAGCGCCGACGGTGGTCGCTGCGATGATTACGGGTTTGCCCGGCATTTGTATGCAACTGATTTTGGTGCCGTCGCTTGTGATGGCGGTGGAACACGGGTTTCGCGGCGACAAAAAGGCGCTCGCCGCCGCGGTTGCGCAAATCAAAAGCGACCAAGCGGCGTGTGTGGTGCTTCGCGACGGCGCGGTGGTGAAAACCGCCGAGGGGCGCGGTATCGGCCCGATTTTGGGGCTGTTTGACGAGGGCGTTTTAGCGGGCACGACGGTGGTGGACAAAATCGTCGGCAAAGCCGCCGCGATGGTGATGACGGCGGGCGGCGTTTCCGCTTGTTATGCGCTGACCGTCAGCAAAACGGCGCTTTCGTGGTTTCGCGCGCACGGTGTGGCGGTGGAATACGAAACCTGCGTGGACGTGATTATCAACCGCCAAGGGGACGGGCCCTGCCCGATGGAACAGACGGTGAAAGAGATTGAAAACGAAGACGAGGCGCTTTTTGCGCTTCGCCGCAAGATAGATGAACTGAAAAAAGGTTGAGATGAGAAGAATTATGGGTGCGACGAAAAAATTGGGCTTCGGGCTGATGCGGCTGCCGCTGACCGACCCGTCGGATTTCACCGCGGTGGACGTGGAAGCGTTCAAAAAGATGGTGGACGTGTTTATGGAGGCGGGGTTTACCTATTTTGACACCGCCTACGGCTACCACGGCGGCCACAGCGAAACCGCGTTCCGCGAGGCGGTTGCCAAACGCTATCCCCGCGAGGCGTTTACGATTACCGACAAAATGCCGGTGTACGACAAACCCACCAAAGAGGGGTTGTCGAAGATTTTTAACGAGCAGTTGGAACGCTGCGGTGTGGACTATTTCGACTATTACTGGGTGCATTGTGTGGACTCGTTTATCATTAAACACACCGAAGAGGTGGATGCGTTCGGGTTTATCCAAAAGATGAAAGAAGAGGGCAAGGTGAAGCACACCGGCTTCTCGTTCCACGATACCGCCGAGTGTCTTGACCAAATTCTCACCCGCCACCCCGAGGTGGAATACGTGCAGTTGCAGTTAAACTACCTTGATTGGGACGATGAGGACGTGCAGTCCCGTAAATGCTATGAAGTTGCGGTGAAACACGGCAAAAAGGTGATGGTGATGGAGCCGGTGCGCGGCGGCGATTTGGCGCGATTGCCCCAACCTGCCGAGGAGATTATCAAAGCGTATGACCCTGCCCCGTTCAACGCTTCGTGGGCGCTGCGCTTCGCGGCGAGTTTGCCGGAAGTGGAAATGGTGCTGTCCGGTATGACCGAGATGTTCCACGTCACCGACAACGTCGCCGTGATGGGCGATTTTAAGCCGCTTTCCGACGACGACAAGGCGATGCTCGCGCGCGTGGCGGACTTTATCCACGCCGGCGACCGTATTGCCTGCACCGGCTGCCGCTATTGCATTGCCGGTTGTCCGATGGAGATTTCGATTCCCGATTATTTCTCGCTGTATAACGAGGCGGTGCTTTTGCCGCGCCGCAAACGCGGGGAACAACAGGAAAAATACAAAGCCCTCGGCGAACAGGGCGGTGCGGTGGCGGACTGCCTTTCCTGCGGCGCGTGCGCCGAGCGTTGCCCGCAACATATCGACATTCCGCGCCGACTGATTGACGTGAAAAACGCGCTGGAATAAAAAACAGCATAAGAAAACGCCCTCCCGTTTGGGAGGGCGTTTTTTGCTTTGGTTTTAGGTTAAATCGTGGTTTTTCTTTTTGAAATACTCTTTCGTCTCGTTCGCGACGACACCGCTTAAAAGCGCGAGCGCAACCAAGTTGGGGAACGCCATCAAACCGTTGAAGATGTCCGCGATGTTCCACACGGTGGCAACCGTCAGATACGGGCCGACGGCAACCGCGAGAATGTAGAGGATGCGGTAGGTCCACAGCACGCCTTTTTTGTGGCCGCCCACGAGGTATTCGACACACCGTTCGGCATAGTAGTCCCAGCCGAGGATGGTGGTAAACGCGAAGAACGCGAGGCAGACGGAGAGAAGCGTCAGCGTGACCGCGCCGGGAACGTGGGGCAAACCGTGTTCCCAAGCCCACGCGGTAACGGCAAAGCCCTCTAAGTTTTCGCCGGTGATTTCCGGATTCCACGCGCCGGTCAGCACGATGGACAGACCGGTCATGGTGCAGATGACGATGGTGTCGATGAAGGTGCCGGTCATGGTCACAAGACCTTGGCGCACGGGGGATTTGGTCTGCGCCGCGGCGGCGGCAATCGGCGCCGAGCCGAGACCCGCTTCGTTCGAGAAAATGCCGCGACCGATACCTTTTTGCATCGCGATTTTCACCGTCCAACCTACGATAGCGCCGCCGAGCGCCGTGCCGGAGAACGCGGTTTTGCACACGAGTGCCACCGCGGCGGGGAGCGCTTTGACGTTGGCGAACATAATCACGAGGGCGAACACCACGTAGGCAATCGCCATAAACGGCACGATAACTTCGGACACCTTGGCGATGCGTTTGATACCGCCGAGGATAACGAGCGCCGCGCAAATGGTGACCACCGCGCCGCTTATCACAATCGCGAGCGTAATGGATTTATCGCCGATGGTAAACAGCGCGTCACCCTTAAACAGACGGCCGGCGGATTCGGTGACACCGTTGACTTGGGTAATCGTGCCGATACCGAGAAGACCCGCCAAAGCGCCGAACAGCGCGAACAGTTTACCGAGCCATTTCCAGTTGCCGCCGAAGCGTTCGCGGATACCGCGCTCGATATAATAGAACGGGCCGCCGAGCGCGTGGCCGTTTTCGTCTACCGTGCGGTATTTGACGGCGAGCAGACCCTCGGAATATTTGGTCGCCATTCCGAAGAACGCGGCAACCAACATCCAAAGGAGCGCGCCCGGGCCGCCGAGCGCAATCGCGGTGGCGACACCGACGATGTTACCGGTACCGATGGTGGCGGAAAGCGCGGTGCAAAGCGCGCCGAACGAGGTGACTTCGCCCTCGCCACCTTCTTCGTTTTTCACCATATATTTGAGCGCTTTGCCCAAATGACGTACCTGCACGAAGCGGGTGCGAACGGTGAGCAGCAGTCCCGCACCGAGGATGAGCACAATCAGCACCCAGCCCCACACGAAACTGTCAACAGCATCGACAATTTGATTGAAATTCATAAAAAACCTCCGGTGATAAAATTATGCCGCGGCAGTTGTCGCGGTAACCGTGGCGGTCGCGGTGGGCTGTGCCACGGGATAAAACGTAAGATCGCGGGAGACGAGTTTGTTCATCCACCAGCGCTCGTTCGAGGCGGCGGCGAGATGCAGCCCCACGGATTTTGCCACGTCGGTGGCCGCAAGCGGGACGGCAATCGTCACGTCGGCGGTGGCGTTCTTTTCCAGATTTTCCGAAAGTGCCACGTCGGTTTGGTTGCCGTTGACGGTAATCGCCGAAAGGTCCACTTTAATCGACTCGCCGGTTTTGTTTTCCAGTTTTGCGGCATACGCCATCCCCGTTTCGGTGCGCGTGGCGGACAGAACGCAGAAGGTGAGAATATCGTCCTCATACACGGTGGTAGCGGCGAATTCCGTGCCGTCCGGCTCGGAAACTTCGCTGACCTCCGAAACCTCGTTGCCGCCGAAGGCGCAGCCGCAAAGAAGCGTCAGCCCCGCGACGAGCAAAAGAGCAAGCAGTCGTTTCATAAAAATTCCCCGTTTCATTTGATGGAATTAACTTGTATAGTATACCTATTTTTTAGGATAAAGTCAAGGGGGTGCGGATTTCTCTTGAAAAAATGAAGAAATTTTTGTAAAATAAAGAAAAAATTTCAAAAAATGCCAATACTTTTCGTTTCTGTATCGTTATGGTAATAGAAGACTCCAAAAAATACTGTCAAAAGGTGCGGCTTATGACAACGAACGAGATGAACAACTTAATAGTATCTTTATCCCGCGGCGATACCGCGGCGCTCGAACGGCTTTATGAGGAATTGAGCAAGCCGGTTTATTTCTATGCTCTGCATTTAAGCGGGAACAACGAGATTGCCGAAGACGTGATGCAGGAGACGTTTTTAACCGTCTGGAACAAAGCGGGGGAGTTTGTGCCCATCGGCTCGGCGCGGGCGTGGGTGTTTACCGTCGCCAAAAACAAAACGCTGGACAAACTGCGCGCCGCCGGACGGCACGAGCCGCTTTCGTCCGCCCACGCGGCAAGCGGCGACCCGATGGAAACGGCGCTCGCGGATATGGCGTTTATGCAGCGGCTTGCGCCGCTTTCCGAGCGCGAGCGAAGCGTGGTTATGCTGCGCCTGCTTTCCGGTTTTACGCTGACCGAAGTCGCCGAGGAATTACATATACCGAAAGGTACCGTATTTTGGACGTACAATACCGCCATTAAGAAATTACGCAACGAACAAGAGAAAGGGGGCGCGCGGTGATGACCAATAAACAGTTGAAAAACGAATTCAAACAACAGGCCTACGCCGCCGTTCCCGATAAGTGTGAAGAACTGCTTAAAACGGTTGCGGCCCAAAGTGACCGCGCCGCTTCCCTGTCGGACGACGGGGACGAGCCGCACCTCGTCCCCGTTGTTCCGGCAACATCTCAAAAAACCGCCGAGCGCTGGCTTGCGCTTGCCGCGTGCTTTGTGGTGGTGCTGGTGGCGGTGATCATCGCCACCAACCGCGACGATACCCAGCTGACAAAACGCGGGGTGGTGGACGGCGACGTTACCACCACGACCACCGCGTTCGGGACGGTGCCATCCGCAAGCGGGTCGGGCGAAATCAGCGGCTCGGTGAGCGCGGCAACGGTTTCGAGCGTTTCGCAAAGCGGCGGCACGGCGACCCTCTCTGCCGTAAGCGGCACCCAAACGACCAATGTCAGCGGATTGCCGTTTCAAACGGGCAGCAGTCGCATAAGCGGCGCGGTGTCTAGTGGTACAACGCAAAAAGGCGCGACCACTTCTAAGGTAAGCAAGAAAACAAAGAACCCGTTTTGGGGCGACTTTATCGTAGACACCACAAAGAAGAAGGGCTCCGGCGACGCGACGACCGAAAAAACACAAGCGCCGTCGGCAAAACCCACCACGAAACGCACGACCGC
>JAKSPN010000064.1 GCA_024404755.1 Clostridia bacterium
ATACGCTGGCGAATATTCCGAAGCTGCTGTTCGAACTTGTGCCGCTGCAAATGGCGGGTTTCAGCGCGTGGTACGTCACCGGCGTGTCGTGGTATATTTCGGCGCTGCTGCTCGCCGTGCTGTTCTTCTACCCGCTGGCGCGGCGCAACCCGCGTTCTTTTGCGCGGGAATTTTGCCCGATTGCGGCGGTGGTGCTGTACGGATTGCTGTTCCGTTTGAACGGAAAGATCGGCAACCCCGGCGGCTGGCTCTTTGATATCGTGCATAAGGGGCTTGTGCGCGGGCTTGCGGATATGGCGCTCGGTTGTTTCCTGTATGAATGTATCCGCGCGACAAAAGACGAAATCGTGACCGGCTTCCGCCGCGCGCTGTATACGATTGCGGCGACGGTTTCGGCGTTCTTGTGCGTGGTGATTATGGTGTTCACCTACGATTCGATTTACGACTTTGTGTTTTTGCCGTTGGCGTTTGCGTTTTTGTATCTCGCCATCGGGCAAAAAACGGTGTTCGCGCTGTTCTTAAACCACGAGTGGACACGGCATATCGGCACGTTTTCGACCGCGGTGTTTCTCGTTCACTACCCGCTGGCGCGGTATTTTGCCGTTTGGTATCCGCCGGACCGTGCGTATTTCGTGACGTATCTTTTGGACGTGTTGGCGGCGGCGATTATCGTGTTTTTCGCGGGCACGTTGTTCAAGTGGGCGGTAAAAGCACTTTCGTGTCCGAAAGAAACCGATTCGGAAGAACTTGAAGAAGCAAACGAAACCGAAGAAATCGAAGAAAAAGGGGCTCGTTGAGCCCCCTTTTTTTATAAAACAAGGTTTTTCGGAAAAAACCTTGCAAAAACGGCGCGCGTATGATAAAATAATACAAAATTTTTTAATGAGGTGAAAGTATGTCCACTTCCCTTTGGATCATTTTTGTATCCATTATCTTGTATATGGTGCTGATGGTGTTCGTCGGTGTAAAAGTGTCCGGCAAGAACAAAACCACCAGCGACTTCTTCCTTGGTGGCCGTCAGCTCGGCCCGCTCGTCACCGCGATGAGCGCGGAGGCATCGGATATGAGCGGTTGGCTTCTGATGGGTCTTCCCGCCGTCGCCATGATGGGCGGTCTCGCGGAAGCGAGCTGGACGGCGATCGGCTTGGCGCTCGGTACGTATATCAACTGGCTGATCGTTGCCAAACGCCTGCGTGTGTACAGCCAGCGTATCGACGCGTACACCATTCCGCACTTTTTTGCGAAGCGCTTCGGCGATAAGAGCCGCGTGCTGACCACCGTGGCGGCGCTGCTTATTATCATCTTCTTCGTTCCGTACGCCGCGTCCGGCTTCTCCGCCTGCGGCAAGCTGTTTAGCTCGCTGTTCGGTATGGACTATATGCTCGCGATGATCTTGTCTGCCGTGGTCATCATCATTTATTGCACGCTCGGCGGCTTCCTTGCCGCTTCCACCACCGACCTTATGCAGTCTATCGTGATGACGATCGCGCTGTTCGTCGTGATCGGCTTCGGCGAGGGTATTGTGGGCGGCTTCGACACCGTGTTTGCGAACGTCGGCAATTTGGAAGGCTTCACGAACCTCTTTAAGGGTCACGACGTGGCGAGCGGCACGGCGATGAGCTACGGCGCGCTTCCGGTGGCGTCTACGATGGCGTGGGGTCTCGGCTACTTCGGTATGCCGCACATCCTCCTGCGCTTTATGGGCATTAAGGACGAAAACAAACTGAAAACCTCCCGCCGCATTGCGAGCATTTGGGTGGTCATCTCGATGGGCGTGGCGATCCTTATCGGTGTCGTCGGCTATTCGCTGATGCAAAAAGGCATTCTGCCGAAATACGAAAACGCCTCCGCGGCGGAGACCATTATCGTCGATATCGCCAAACACTTGAGCGGCTTCGGCTGGGTGCCGGCGTTTACCGGCGGTATCATCCTGGCGGGTATCCTTGCTTCGACGATGTCCACCGCCGACTCGCAGCTGCTCGCTGCGGCGTCCAGCGTGTCGCAGAACCTCGTGCAGGAGACCTTCGGCGTGAAGCTGGAGGCCAAAAAAGCGATGCTGCTTGCGCGTATCTCGGTTATCGTGATCTCCATTGTGGCGATCTTCCTCGCCCGTGACCCGAACAGCTCGGTGTTCCGCATCGTGTCGTTCGCGTGGGCGGGCTTCGGTGCGGCGTTCGGCCCGATCATGCTGTGCGCGCTGTTCTGGAAACGCACCAACAAGATCGGCGCGATCGCCGGCATGATCTCCGGCGGTGCGATGGTGTTCTTCTGGAAATTCGTTATCCGCACCGCGTGCGCGGGCACGATCCTCGACATCTACGAGCTGCTGCCGGCGTTCATCCTCGGTCTCTTGGTGACGATTGTCGTCAGCCTGCTGACCAAGGCGCCCGAGCAGGAGATCGTGGATCAGTTCGACGAAGTGAAAAAAGCGATCAAAGCGTAAGACACAAAAAACCCGACGGCCCTTGTCGTCGGGTTTTTGTTGCTTTTTTCAAAAAACTGTGCTATGATAAATCGGAAAAAGGAGGCGGAGTGAATGAAAGAACGTCAAAAAGGGTTCGACCTCGGTTGGGTGTCGGACAGCCGCAACGAGATTTACGGCTTTGCAATTTTGTGGATTATGGTGTTCCACGGCTACGACTGGAACAAGTTTAACTACTCGTTCGGGCATACGTGGCTTTTGCCGCTGCGGAGTTTTATCAACCTCGGCAACTGCGGCGTGGAACTGTTCTTGTTGCTTTCGGGCATCAGTCTCTATTTCAGTTTCGCGAAACGGCAGGAAACGCTCGGCTTTTATAAAAAACGCTATTTGCGTTTGTTCCCGGCGTTGTGGATTATCAACGGCGGTTACTGGTTCTACCTGTTCATAAAAGACGTGCTGGAAAAAGGCATCGACGTTCCTCACGCCGGCGGGCACTTCTTTATGCGTGCAACACAGTTGTCGTTCTGGTTCGGCAACGACCGGCAGGCATGGTACGTGGCGGCAATTGCGATTTTCTATTTTATGTATCCGTTCGTGTACCATTTCCTTTTTGACGATGCGAAAAAAACCGGCCGCCGCGTGGCGTTGCTTGTGGTGTTTTCGATTGCGGCGATGTTGTCGGCGCGCGTTGCGTATCCCGATATGTACAAACGCTTTGAGATTGCCGCCACCCGCTTCCCGATTTTCTTTGTCGGCTGCGGTATGGGCAAACTCGTGTATGAGCGCCGCAAGATTTCGTGGGCGTGGCTCGCGCTCCCGCTGACGATAATCGCCGGCACGCTCGTGTTGTGTCAACTCGGCTATATCCGCTGGGGCGAGGTTGGGCCGCAGGACGTGGAAAACTTCAAACAATGGATGACCGACAAAGCGGTTTGGCGCTATTTCCTCGGATTCTTCGGCTTCTCGGTGACCTTCCTTGTGGGAATGCTTTTACACTTCCTCTCGTGGAAGCCGCTTCACGCGTTTCTTAAATTCTTCGGCAATATGTCGCTCGAACTGTATCTCGCGCACACGATGCTGTTCCACGTCGCCCGCGTTTTCTGGGGCAACGGTCACTTCACCTTTGCGCAGTATTACACGGTGGTGTTGGCGGCAATTCCGCTGTCGTTCGTCACGATGAAAATCGAAGATGCCATTATGCGCAAAAAACCGAAAAAAGAAACGCTGCCCGCCGCATAATTGTTTCGTTTTCGTCCACACTATTTGCAGAAGGAGTGTGGAACGATGAAAAGCGGAATGAATTTTGTCAAAGGCATGGGGCTCGGTGCCGCGGTCGGTATGGTGTCCGGTGCGGTCGGCTACGCCATGGTGAAACAGAACAAGCACGGCGTAAAAAAGAACGTGTCCAAAGCGCTCAAAAGTATGAGCCAACTGGTGGACAACGTGGGCAGTATGTTTTAACAAAACAAAACCCCGAGCGAATTGTATTCGCTCGGGGTTTGTTTGTTTCTTAAAGATTGTCTTCGATGTAGGTGACGAGATCGCCGATGGTGCGGATTTTTTCGATATCCTCGTCCTGGATTTCCACGTCAAACGTGTCTTCCAGCGACATCATCAAATCCACAACGTCCAGCGAATCGGCGCCCAAATCGTCGTCGAGGCGGGTGTCTTCGTTGAGTTCCGCTTCGTCCACGTCGAACTGATTGCTCAAAATCGTTTTCACTTTTCCAAGAACCATAGGTTTAGCCTTCTCTCCTTGATGTATTCCGTTTGTCAACGGAGTCTATTAAGAATAGTATTCATAAAACGCCGTTTTGTCAAGCGTTTTTTTGAAATTTTTAATTTTCTTTTGTTTTGGGGCAAAAACTCTTGTGCCGCGAAAGAGATTTCGGTATAATGTTCCTATTACTATATATACTATACTTACCATTATAAGAAAAACCTATCATTAAAAGAAAGGACGGCGGCGTATGACCTATTTTTGTTCGCGCGATACGGCGTACCGCGACCCGTTTGGCGCGGTGGCGGAAAACACGGCGGTGCATTTTCGCTTGCACCTGCCGCGTACCCTCGGTTGCCGCGGCGCGTTTTTGCGGCTGCATAAAGCGGGCGACCCCGAACGGCAAGAGGGGCTCTTTTGGGCGGGCGAAGACGGCGACGGCGGCGAGTGGTGGGAATGTCACTTTGCGCCGAACGTCCCCGGCGTTTTCTTTTATGATTTTCTGCTGAAAACCGACGGCGGCTGGAAAACGCTGTCAGCGGGATTTCGCGGCGGCGCGGATTTGTGTGACGGCGGCGACATCCGCGAGATGTGGCAGTTGACTTGTTACGCCGCCGATTTCAAAACGCCCGATTGGCTCGCGGGCGGCGTGATGTACCAAATTTTCCCCGACCGCTTTTACAATTCCGGCACGCCCAAAACCGAAACCCGCCAAGACCGCGTCCTGCACGAACGGTTTGACGAGGAAGTCGGGTGGAAGCCCGACTTTATGGGGCGCGTGCACAACGACGACTTTTTCGGCGGCGACCTCAAGGGTATCGAGCAAAAACTCGACTATCTTTCGTCGCTCGGCGTGACGTGTCTCTATCTCAACCCGATTTTCGAGGCGTTCTCCAACCACCGCTACGATACCGCGTGTTACGAACGGGTGGACGGTCTGCTCGGGAGCGAGGACGATTTGCGCTCGCTTTGTGCCGCGGCGAAAGCGCGCGGTATGCGCGTGCTGCTCGACGGTGTGTTCAGCCACACCGGTGACGACAGCGTGTATTTTAACCGCTACGGTCGCTACGACACGCTCGGCGCGTTTCAATCGAAAGAATCGCCGTATTTCTCGTGGTACCGTTTCCACGACTGGCCGGAAAGTTACCAATCGTGGTGGGGCATCGACGTGCTTCCCGAGGTAGAGGAGACCGACCCCGCCTATCTCGACTATATGACCGGCGAGGGCGGCATTCTGCGCCGCTGGATTTTGTGCGGCACGTCCGGCTGGCGGTTGGACGTTGCGGACGAACTGCCCGACCCGTTTTTGTTCGCGCTGCGGGCAGCGGTCAAAGCGGAAGACCCCGATGCGCTGGTGCTCGGCGAGGTGTGGGAGGATGCAAGCCGCAAGGAGAGTTACGGCGCGCTGCGTCCGTATCTGCTCGGCGGGCAACTCGACAGCGTGATGAACTATCCGTTTGCCGCGGCGATTATGAACTTCTTGCGCGGCGGCGACGCGGGTTGGTTCTACGATGCCGTCGAGCGCATTTGCGAGCATTACCCGCCGCAGGTCACGCGGCTGCTTATGAACCACATCGGCACCCACGACACGCCGCGCGCGCTGACCGCGCTTGCGGGCGAGCCGGACGACGGGCGTGACCGTTTTTGGAAAGCGGAACATCCGCTGACCGACGAACAACGTGCCCACGGCAAGCGACTTTTAAAACTCGCGGCGGTGCTGCAATACTGTCTGCCCGGCGTGCCGTCCGTCTATTATGGCGACGAGGCGGGTATGGAGGGCTACGGCGACCCGTTCTGCCGCCGCCCGTATCCGTGGGGGCGCGAGGACGCGGAGTTGGTCGATTGGTACCGCGCGCTCGGCGAGATGCGCCAAACGGCGCGGCTGCAAGATGACGGCTTTGAGGCGTTGTCTACGCCGGAAGACGTGGCGGCGTTTGCGCGGTTGCGCGACGGTGCGCCGTCACTTGTGTGCGCCGTCAACCGAAGCGGGGAAGAGCGGGAAGTGGAAATTCCGTTCCCCGTTGACGGGCTTTCTCACGTTTTCGGCACGTTTACCCCCTCGAAAAACGGCGTAAAACTGCCTGCTTTCGGCTGTTTGATACTTTTTTGAAAAAAATTGAAAAAACTTGAAAAAAAGTGTTGACATTCGGAAACGAGTGTGGTAAGATAACAAAGCTGTCCCGAAAAACGGGGCGGCGAGGACCTTGAAAA
>JAKSPN010000065.1 GCA_024404755.1 Clostridia bacterium
TTTGGTTTTGGTCTTGCGGCGTGTACGGGGAATTATTCCACCATTCGGACATCGCACTCATCCTTTCCTAATCAAAGCGGTTTCTATGGGTATAGTATACCAGAGTATTTTTCAAAAAATATGAAGAAAGTTTGAAATTTTCTTGCAAATTTCTTAAATTTCCGTATTTTTGCGGGCGGGGAGCCAAAATTCAAAGGCACAAAACTCGCCTTGCACCGAACGGACGGTAATTTCGCCGTTGTGCAAGCCGATAATGCTCTTCACAAGGAACAACCCGAGCCCCGCGCCGGTTTTGTCCATACTGCGACTGCGGTCGCTCTTATAAAATCGGTCGAACACGTACGGCAACTCGTCGCTCGGAATTCCCTCGCCCGTGTTGCGCACGGTAAAGGTCACGCGGTCGTCGGTCGGCACGACCTCAAGGTCGATTTCGCCGCCCTCGTTTGTGAATTTCACCGCGTTGTCAATGAGGTTATACACCACCTGACTGATTAAATCTTCGTCGGCGAACACCGGCGCATCCGGCGCGTTGTCGATACCGGTAATCCGCAGATGTTTTTCATCAATCCGTTGCTCGAACGACAACAGCGTTTTACCCGCGAGCGCGGTCAAATCGAACGCGGCGGGACACACTTTCAGCGATTGGTTGTCAATGCGGGAGAGGTTGAGCATCGCCTGCACAAGCCGCGATAACCGCTTGACCTCGTCGGACACAATCGACAGATAAAACCCGTGTTTCTCCGGCGGGATCGTGCCGTCCCGCATCCCGTCCACAAAGCCGGAAATGGTGGTCATCGGGGTGCGCAGTTCGTGGGAGACGTTGGCGACGAAGGTGCGGCTCATCTCCTCCTCGCGTGAGAGGGACTGCGCCATACTGTTCAGTTCTTTGGCAAGCTCCGCCACCTCGTCTCGCCCGTTTTCCGGCAAGCGGTAGGAAAAATCGCCCGACCCGAACGCCTTGGCCGCCGCCGCCATTTTGCGCAGCGGCATCGACATCCGATAGGTGGAGATATACACCGCCACCGCCGCCAAAATCAGCACGATGACCGCGGACATCAGGAAAATGCGCAGGTTTTGCCACAGATACGAAAACATATTCCCCGCGGGCGCCGCGACAAACACGTAGCCGAGCCGCACCCCGTTTTTAAGAATCGGCGCGCCGGCGGTGTAGTGCCGCGTTTCGTAAATGTCGTCGAACTCCTCCACCGCAAAATAGGTGTCGTTTTCCTGTAACGAAGCAATCACGTCTTCGGGAATAGCGGCAAACGCGTTACTGCTTTCGGGCGAGCGCGTTTTAATAAGCAACACGCCGCGGGTGTCGGTAATCATCACGTCTGCTTCGAGCGTATCCGCCAAAAAATCGGCAAGCGCGGGAAGCGTGCTCCCCTTATCAAGATACAGCGTATAGCGCGATTCGTCCCCCGGCGCGGGGCTGGAAAACTCCGCCGCGCTCTCGGCGATTTTGTGGGCGTTTTCGGTGAACAGCTGCTCTTTTTCGTCTAACCAATATCGCGCAGACACCACCGATTGCACCGCCGCCAGCGTGAGAAAACTCAAACAAATCGCCAGCGACACCACCGAAAAGTATTTTGCAAAAACACTCTTAAACATCTTGTTTCTTTTCTTTCACTTCAAATTTGTAGCCGACGCCCCACACGGTTTTCAGTTCCCATTCGTCCGACACGCCCTCTAACTTTTCGCGCAGGCGCTTGACGTGAACGTCCACCGTGCGGCTTTCGCCGGAATAATCAAACCCCCACACCTCGTCGAGCAGTTGGTCGCGGGTGTAAGCGCGGTTGGGGTTGCTCGCTAAATGGAAAATCAGTTCCATCTCTTTCGGCGGGGTGTCCACCTGCTTGCCGTTTACTCGCAGTTCGTAGTTTTCCATATTGATAGACAACTTGTCGTAGTGGACTTCTTTCACCGTTTCCGGCTCTTTGACACCGGTGCGGCGAAGGATGGCTTTAATCCGCGCCACGACCTCTTTCGTCTCGAACGGTTTGATGACGTAATCGTCCGCCCCGAGTTCCAACCCGAGCACGCGGTCGAACACCTCGCCTTTCGCGGTCAGCATAATAATCGGGCAGTCGGAGATTTTGCGGATGCGGCGGCACACCTGCCACCCGTCGAGTTGCGGCATCATCACGTCCAGCAGGATGAGGTCGGGTTTTTCTTTTTCGAACAGGTCGAGCGCTTTCGCGCCGTCGTAGGCAATCACCGTGTCCCACGCCTCTTTTTCGAGATAAATCCGTAACAACTCGCAAATGTTGCTGTCATCGTCTACAATGAGAATTTTGGTGGTTTGCTTTTGTGCCATCGCCGATGTTCTCCTTTTTTACCGCTTTTTAGCGGGTTTGTTCATAATTTGTGATTTCAGTATACCATTTTTCCCCGCCGAAAACAAGACCAAAGTGTGAACAAAGTGGAAATAGTGTGTTTACAAAAAGAAAAAGGCGTTGCAAACAACGCCTTTTTTCGTTTACGCTTTCTTAAATACCTTGTTCCACGCCGCAATAAGCGGGTTGAACATATTGCCGAGATGCCAACGCTTCGCGGCGGCAAACGCGACGGCGGCGATGAGGATACCGCTGACCACGTCGATGAGGTAGTGCTGTTTCACAAACAACGTCGCGGCAAAAATCATCACCGCGATCACCAGCGAATACATGCGAAACCACAGCGGCACTTCTTTGCGCCCTGCGACCGCGAGATAGCAAATCGTACTGTTGATGCAATGAAAGCTCGGGAAGAGGTTATACGCCCGTTCGCTGCCGTCCAGCGAGTACCAGAAATGCAGGAGTTTTTCGAGGAAATTGTCCTGCGGGCGAGTCCAAAGTCCCTCCGCCACACGGTCCATATACGTCGGTACAAAGACGAGAATCAACCCGCCGACCGCGCAGGCGATGAGATACGCCGCGAGAAAATCTTTGAAGTGGTCGGTTTTGCATTTGGAAGCCGCCATCGGCGCCATCCCCCAAAACAGATACGCCCACACGTAGGGAATGATGAAAATGGGCAACACCGGAATGGCGTTGTCGATTTGGTCGATAATCGGCAAAATCGCCTCGTTGCCGACCACGCCCGCGAGCGTGTTGGCTAAAAGATAAATGCCGTGCTGCGCGGCAAGAGAGGACAAGCCGATAATCACACCGTACAGTTTCACGCGGTTTTCCCGCTTTTGTTTTTCCATAGCGCACCTCCGAAACAATCTGCGTTTAGTGTAGCACAAAACGTCCCGCTTGTAAAGGTCAGCGGCTCAAAAAGAAAATTCCCACCGAGCAGGACGCCAAACCGATGAGTTTCGACGGGGTAATCGCCTCGTGATAGAGAAAATACCCGACAAAAATCAGCACCACCGCCAAAATCGAACTGTGAAGAAGTTGCCCGGTGTTGACGTTCCATCCGACTTTGTACATCCAAATCGCCCCCGCTTCAAGCCCGACAATCACAAGCCCGAGCAAAAAGGTAGACCAGTTGAGATGCTGGTATTCTTTGATGAGACTCCCGCCCCCACTCATCGCGTAATACAACCCGCCGGAGCAGACAGCCCCCACGAGATAGGTCACGGTAAGTCCCGCCATCGGGTTTAGGTCGGCGGGGGTCGATTTGGCGCAAATTGCGTAAAACACATTAGAAACGACAATCAGCGCAATCGGCATATAAGCGGCAAGCGGCATACAAAACACTCCTCATAATAAAAAATCGACAGTCAAGCCAAAATAGCCTGACTGTCGGTAGGTGCTCACCCGTGAAACCTACTATACCACGGTTTTTTAGGAAAAGCAAGTTGTTTTTTCACTTGTTTTCAGAAAGTCACCGTCTGCGGTGCTTCGGTAAACGACGAGAAGGTCGCGGTGGCGTTTTTCACGAAAAACACCTGTGTATTGCCGTCGTTTTCGTCGTACATCGCGCGCAAATTCGGATAGGCATCGAGCATCGCCTTTTTCGCTTCCACGCGGTCATCCTCGACGAATTCGCCGCAAAGCCGCAGCCATTTTCCGTCTTTGAATGCGCAAATTTCCGCTTTCGGATTCGCCAAAAGTTGCGCTGACACCGGTTTACGCTTTCCGGTTTGGATATAGAGTTTGCCCTCGAACACGTTGACCGTGCCGAACGGGCGCACCCGCGGTTGATCGCCCTCGACGGTGGCGAGATAATAGGTTTCTGCTTCTTTTAAGAATTTCAAAACACGTTCCATAAGAATTCTCCTTTCGTTTTTTCCAGTATAGCACACGCGCCGCCAAAAAAAAAGGGGGATTTCCTTGACAAAATGTATATTTTGGGTTAGAATATATATAGTTTGTGTTATAAAAAGAAAGAGGGTACTGAATCTATGGCAAAGAAAAAAATCGGCTTCGCCTCCGGCATCGGTTTTATCCTGGCGGCGGCGGGCTCGGCGGTCGGGCTCGGCAACTTGTGGTCGTTCCCCTATAAAACCGCCAAAAACGGCGGCGCGGCGTTCGTGTTCGTCTATATCGCGTGCGTGCTGCTTATCGGTTTCGTCACGATGTTAAGCGAAATCCACCTCGGCAAACGCGCCCACGCGAACCCCATTACGTCCTACAAAAAAATCAACAAAAACGTCGGTTGGTGCGGTCTTGTCGCGATTGCCATTCCGTTTTTTATCACCTGCTACTACGCGGTGCTCGGCGGCTACACCGTCAAGTATACGCTCAACTCGTTCTCCGGCAACGCGGGCATTCTCGGGACGTTTTCGGTAAACGTCGGCGAGGTCACGCTGTATACCGGCATCTTCCTCCTGCTCGCGATTATCGTGATTATGAGTGGCGTTAAGGAGGGCATCGAAAAGATGTCCAAAATCCTGATGCCGGCGCTGTTCGTGATTCTTTTGGCAATTGTCGCCTATTCCCTCTGCCTCGGCGAAGGTGTGAAAGAGGGACTTTCGTTCTACTTGAACCCCGATTTCAAATCGCTCGGCATTCAGGGCGTTCTGTCCGCGATGGGTCAGGCGTTCTTCTCGCTGTCGCTCGGTATGGGCATTATGATTACCTACGGCTCGTACACCGGTAAAGAAACGAACATCGTCCGTTCGACGGCGATGATTTGCCTGTTTGACACGCTGGTCGCGTTCCTCGCCGGTCTTGCGATTTTCCCCGCCGTGGCGCACTTCGACCCGACCATGCTCGAAAGTTCCAAAGGTGTCGCGCTGATTTTCGCCATCCTACCGGAAGTGTTCGACTCGATGGGCGTGCTCGGCAGTATCGTGTCGTTCCTGTTCTTCGCTATGGTGACGATTGCGGCGATCACCTCGGTGATGTCGCTGATTGAGGTCGTCACCCAGTTCTTTATCCAAAAATTCCACGCGCCGCGTAAACGCTCGGCGCTGGTCGCGGCGGCACTCTGCTTTGCCGTGTCGGTGCCGATCGGTATCTCGCTCGGCAAAGTCGGCATCCTCGAAGAAAGCGGCTTAAACCTCTTCGGGCTTGACTGGCTCACCTTCTTCGACGAGGTCACCAACACCGTGCTGATGCCGGTGTGCGCGCTGTTCTCCTGCCTCGCGATCGGCTGGTTTATCGGGCCGAAAAACGCCATCAAAGAAATGGAAGAGCACAGCGACAAGAAAAAAATCAACTCCGTTCTCGCCGCCGTGTACTCCGTGATGGTCAAATTCATCACGCCGGCGCTCATCCTCATCGTCGAAGTTTTCGGCGTGAAGAGCGAAATCGACGGCGGCAACGCCCCGGTTGTTATCGCCGCTTACGGGCTTATCGCGGTGTGCGTTATCCTTTACTTTATCTTCTTCCGCAACGCCGAAACCGGCACCAACAACGACGAAATTGCCGTCGACGGCGGCCGCACCTTGGAGAGTTTCAACGAGGTGTAAACGAGTTTGTAACACAAAAACACCCTCCCGATTTCGGGAGGGTGTTTTTTGATGTGTTTCTCACGCGCCTAATTTATCAACAAGTCCCGCAAGGAATTTGCG
>JAKSPN010000066.1 GCA_024404755.1 Clostridia bacterium
CGGGGAGGGGGCCGCGGTCATTCGTCCCAAAAAGAAGCACGAAACGCCCACCGCCGTCACGCCGTATACCAAAAGCGCCACACACGCTGCCGTCATCCCGTCACCCCCTTAATACAACTGCGCCTCGTAATAGGCAATCAGGTCGTCGTAGTGTTTACGCAGCGTTTCGTTGTAGATTTTCGAGCGCTCGCTGATGGCTTTGCGCAACGACTCGGCCAAGTCGGTTTTTTGCGCCGCCTCGGTATGGGTATACGCGGCGCGTTTTTGGTTGTAAATCGCGGCAAACGTGTTTTGGTTATCCCCGTCGCCCTCGCCTTGCGCAAGCAGCATCGCCACGCCGTAGGGCAACACGTCCGCCGCCACACGGCTGTCGCAGGAAAGCACCTCGCCCACGGAAAGAAGCGGCGTAAACGGCGTGTCGTTTTTGGCATACCATTCGTCCGCCAAAAGCTGATTGAGAATTCCGAGCCCTCGCGCCGTTACCGCACCGGACACGCGACTATCTGCGTGTCCGGAGGGGTCGGTGTACCCGAGCAGCAAAAGGGCTTTTTGAAGTACGTCCAAACCGGTCATTGTTTTGTTCCTCCTTTGGCGGCAAGTTGGGCTTTCACCTTCGCCAACTCCGCTTTCAACGCTTTGTTTTCCGCTCGCGCAAGCGTCAGGTTGTTCAGCGCGTTTTTGTGGGTCTCGTTCATCGTGTTATACACAAGCTCTGCCGCCGCGCGCGCCGTCGCTTCATTCATCGCGCCGGTAACCGGCAGCTTCGCCGCTTTTTGGATCGCTTTCACGTCCGTTTCCGTGCCGTCGCCGAAGCCGCCGTCATCCAGCACCGCGGCAGGCACCAAATTCAGTTTTTCCGCCATCCACAAAAGCCGTTTTGCGGCGTAAACCCCCAAAGATTTGTCCCCTTTTTTGAAAAGTTCCTCTTTCTTTTGAAGTTTTTGGCGGCTGACAATCACGTCCACAATCGCCTCGGCGCATTTGTCCGCGTACGCCTCGGTCAAAAGCACCGGCACGTCGGTTTTGCTGTCCATAAACCCGAGTTCCAACAGCACCGACGGCATTTTGGGCTCGCGCACCTCGTGCAAATTCTGTTTGGCAAGCGGAGTGGCACGGTTGCCTTTTAACCCCGTTTTCTTGACAAGCGCCTCATACAGCGCCTTTTGCCACGCAACGGATTTCTCCTGCGGCTTCGTATACACGTACGCGACGATTCCGCCGCCCGTGCCGCCGTTAATCCCGCCGTTGTGGTGAATCGCGAGATAAAAATCCGCGCCCCACGCGTTGGCTTTGTTCGTGCGCTCGGTCAACGACAGGTCGTTTTGCCCCGTCGTATCGTCGATACGAAGCACGCTCACGCCCTCGTAGGCGGCAAGCAATTTTTCAATCTTGTCCGCAATACGGTTGTTGAGCCACCACTCGTTCGGGTGGTTTTTGGGGCTCACCGATGCCGGCACACCGCGGGTTGTATGCGCGCTGTGACCGGCGTTAAGAGCCAGTTTGAACATAACACCTCATCCTCTCTCAATAGATACAAAACGCCGGTGCCACCGCACACGCCGTGTCCGGCGTTACGTAAGAAAGGGCACCCTCCTCGCTGACGCGCATAGATTTTTCCGTCATCAACGGGTGAACCGAGCGTGTCCACCACGTCGTCGCCGTTCCGTTCAGTTTTTTTACACGGTTTTGGTCAGCGGTCGTGCCCGCCGCCGCAAGCGCGCTGTTCGGCGCGTTGTATTTGGCATAGGGGTCACCCTCGAACACGTTACCGGGCGCGCCGCCGGCAAACATTTCTTCACGGGAGGGCAGGAAAAATTTGTCGTAGGTCGTACCCTGATGATTGCTGTACGAAGAGCCGAGCGCCACCGGCAGTTCCACCGTACCGACGGCGTCCAAAAAGCTCGGGCTGAATCCGCGCATAAACCCGTCCTGCCCGTAATACGCCGGCTTTACGTCGTCATCTCCGTAAACGCCCCAATGGCCCGCCGTCTCCGTACTGTTGAGCCACGTGCGCAAGTCGCTCGTCTCCCAATCGGCATGGCCGTGAGCATAGACGGTATCCGGCGTGTCGTACGCTTTCAAATCAAACGCGCCGTCCGCACGGTGCAGCGCGTTTTTCGCCTGCAACGTCATCGAGTGAGAAAAGCGGTCGTCCACCGCCGTATCGTGGTCGAAGCCGATGATTTCCCATTCGATAATCCCGTAGTCGTCGTGCGTGCTGCACAACACGTCGCCGACGGAAAACACGTTTTTCGCCAATCCCGCCCGCACGATTTTTTGAATGAATTTCCACGGAGTCGGCTCGTCCTCTTTCGTTTCCGCCACGTGTTTGAACTGCAAAAAATTTTCGCTCATTCCCGAAGCCCACGTATCCAGCGTGTCCGTTTCCTGCTCGTCGGCAGTCAAGCGGGACTCCACCGCCGCAAGCGCGGTTTCCGCCGCCGTCAGGCGGGTGCCGTGGCCCGCAAGCATGCCCTCGCTCGCACCGACACGCGCGTTGAATTCGCCCATCTGCTCGGACAGCGCCGCCGCCGTAGCGTTCATCTGCTCTAATTTCTCTTCGTTACGGCAAAGCAGCGCCGACAGCGTATCCCGAAACGGGGAGGCGACGTTGGCCGCGGGCGCATCCGCAAAAAACAACCGCCCGTCAAAACTGCGCACCGTGGTGACTTCGTTGTCGTTTTGAATTTCCGACACCACGAGCCGCACGAGAATTTGCCCGCCCGCGGCGGTAAAACGCTCGTCCAAAAGCGTTACGACACATCCGTCGTCATCCAGCGGAAGCGGCGCGGTGGTCACAAACCCACCGGCACCGTCCTCTCCCTCGATGCGATAGCGAAAATTGTCGCCCTGCAAACTCTCCGGCACCGCAAACGACACCGTTGCGGCGTTGCGGTCGCCCTGCACCCCGCCGTACTGCGGCAAAAACGGCTCAACCTCGCCGGTTTCCACGTTCGGCACAAACTGTACCCGTATCATTGCTTGTTCCATTCTTTTTTCTCTCCTTATTCTTTCATATTCTCCTCGCCGACAAACGTGACGGAAATCTCCGCATCGCGTTCTTCTCGGTCACAGTACCCGAAGTTGTTTTTTCCTAAAAACACCGCCCCGGTATGGCTTCCCGGTTTAAGCATTTCCTCCGCCAACTCCGCCTCGCAATCGCAAAACGCCTGCCACAGAATTTTGTGGATTTTTGCCCGTCGTTTTTCGTCGATTTCCGGGTCGTCCACCTCGTCGCGGATATACAAGAGCAACCGCTTGCGCGAAACGCCGAGGCAGGCGGCAATCCGTTCAATAGTCAGCGGCAACTTGTGTTCCGCCGCCACCGTGCGCGCCTGCGCAAGCCCTTTGTTGACCTTCGCCACCGAGCGAAGAAACGGCTCGTCCATACGCTTCCCCTCCTTTCTTTGCCCCGTTATACCACGTGCCGCCGGTACGCCGACAGTAGACCCCGTGTTTTGCCGCCGTCTTTCGGGATACCCCGCGGCGTAGCCCGTCGGTATCTCCCCTCTTGCGTTTTTCGCGGGTTTTGTGTATAATTGAAAAAAAGGAGGAATGTGTGATGAAACTGATCGATATCAGCCGCGAACTTACGTCCGCGCCCGTCTACCCCGGCGACCGTGTGCCCTCGGTCACGCACGTCACCGACGTAAACGCCGGCGATGCCGCCACCGTTTCCGACATCTCCGCCTGCCTGCACAACGGCACCCACCTCGACGCGCCCTGCCACTTTTTCCAAAACGCCGACGACGTAAACGTCTACCCACTCGACACGCTTTGCGGCGAATGTTTCGTCGCCGAAGCCGCGGGTGTATTAACCGGCGAAGATATGGAGAAAATCCTCTCCCGCCGCGTGGGCATCGAGCGCCTGCTCTTAAAAGGCGGCGCCACCCTCTCTCAAAGCGCGGCCTTCGTGCTGTGCGATGCGGGTGTCAAGCTGGTCGGCGTAGAAGACACGTCGGTCGCCGCCCCCGCCGAAACCGCCGTCGTCCACCGCAAACTGCTGGCCGAGCCGATTGCCATTTTAGAAAACCTCGACTTGTCCGAAGCAAGCGAAGGGTGGTATCTCCTCTTTGCCGCGCCGATAAAAATAAGCGGTGCGGACGGCGCTCCCGTGCGCGCCCTTCTTTTGGAACGAAATTAAGTAAAAAAGTACTTGCATTTTTCAAAATGCCGTGCTATACTACAATTCGACAATTAAATTACTCATCAAGAGTGACGGAGGGAACAGGCCCTGTGATGTCCGGCAACCTGCCTTGTGTAACCTAACAGAAATTATCCAAATCCGCCTTAATTTACTATGTTTTGGCGGTGAGGATTTTTCGTTAGGCACGACAAAAACGGAGTGAATGCTGACGCATTTACGAGGTTTTTAACACAGCATAACGGAAAATCCGCCCGCAAAAACCGGGTGCGGATAGTTTCTGTTAGGTTCAGGTGCCAAATCCTGCGGGGAAGCCCGAAAGATGAGTGTCTGTGTGCGCTGTCTTTGGGCAGCGCTTTTTCTTTTGCTCTTGAAGAATAGGAGAACACTATGAGAAAACTGTTTACGTCCGAATCGGTCACCGAAGGCCATCCCGACAAAGTGTGTGACCGCGTGTCCGACAGCGTGTTAGACGCGATTTTCGAGAAAGACCCGAACGCCCACGTCGCGTGCGAGTGCGCCTGCACCACCGACTTTATGCTCATTATGGGCGAAATCACCGCCGACTGCGAGGTGGACGTGGAAAAAATCGCCCGCGAAGCGATTTTGGACATCGGCTACAACGGCGACGGCGAGGGTTTCAACGGCAACACCTGCAAAATCGAGGTGCGGCTGGACAAACAATCCCCCGACATCGCCCAAGGTGTCAACGCCGCAATGGAAAAACGCTCCGGCGGCGATGCCGCGGAAGAAGAAACCGGCGCCGGCGACCAAGGACTGATGTTCGGCTTCGCCTGCGACGAAACGCCGGAACTGATGCCGCTTCCCATCGCGCTGTCGCATAAACTGGCAAAACGCCTCACCGCCGTTCGCAAAAACGGCACGCTGCCCTACCTCCGTCCGGACGGCAAAACCCAGGTCACGGTGGAATACGACGGCGGCAAACCCGTTCACATCGACACGGTGGTCGTCTCCACCCAGCACAGCGCGGACGTGGACCTCGAAACCATCCGCGCCGACATCATTAAACACGTCATCCGTCCGACCTTGACGGACGGTTTGTTCGACGACGAGACCCGCATTTTCGTCAACCCCACCGGCCGCTTCGTGGTCGGCGGCCCGCAGGGCGACAGCGGTTTGACCGGCCGCAAAATCATCGTCGATACCTACGGCGGCTACGCCCGTCACGGCGGCGGCGCGTTCTCCGGCAAAGACCCGACGAAAGTAGACCGTTCCGCGGCGTATATGGCGCGCTATGCGGCGAAAAACGTGGTTGCCGCGGGGCTTGCCAAACGCTGTGAGGTACAACTCGCCTACGCCATCGGCGTCGCCAACCCCGTTTCCGTCTGTGTCGAAGTGGATACCGACGGCACCGGCGTTGTTGCGGATGACCGCATCGCCGAAGCGCTTGTGAAAGTCTTTGACTTCCGTCCCGCCGCGATTATCCGCGAACTCGACCTGCGCCGCCCGATTTATAAAGGCCTCGCCGCCTACGGTCACATCGGCCGCGAAGACCTCGGTATGCCGTGGGAGCGCACCGACAAAGTCGAAGCTCTCAAAGCCGCGCTGAAATAAGTTTTTTACGGCGCGCTTTGTAGGGGACGGCGACCAGTTGCGGTGCCCAAACCGCCTTAATGTGCCTGTCGGCACGGCGGTTTGACCGCTGCCATAACTCCGCCTCGCTGTATCCGCCACCGGCGGCGCTCGGCTTCGTTAGCCTCGACGTCCCTTTGT
>JAKSPN010000067.1 GCA_024404755.1 Clostridia bacterium
GCGGTCAAACCGATTGCCGAGCTCGCCGGTATGCCGGTGTCGCAATGCTGTATCGGCTCGTGCACCAACTCGTCGCTTTACGATATGCTGAAAGTGGCGGCGATTCTTAAAGGTAAAACCATTCACCCGTCGGTGAGCCTCGCGATTGCGCCCGGCTCGAAGCAGGTGTTCCAGATGCTCGCGCAGTGCGGCGCTTTGGCGGATATGATTGCCGCCGGCGCGCGTATTCTTGAATGCGCGTGCGGCCCGTGCATCGGTATGGGCCAGTCGCCGAACTCCGGCGGCGTGTCGCTGCGCACGTTTAACCGCAACTTCGAGGGTCGAAGCGGTACCGCGGATGCGCAGGTGTACCTTGTCAGCCCCGAAACCGCGGCTTGCGCGGCGCTGACCGGCTTTGTCGTCGATCCGCGTACTTGCGGGCAGGCGCCGGTCGTTGAGATGCCGGATGCGTTCCTTATCAACGACAACCTTATCGAGCCGCCCGCACCGGTGGAAGAAGCAGACCAAGTGGAAATTCTGCGTGGTCCGAACATCAAACCGTTCCCGTCCAATCAGCCGCTTCCCGCCGAAATCGAAGCGGACGTGATTCTTAAAGTCGGCGACAACATCACCACCGACCACATTATGCCGGCGGGCGCGAAAATCCTGCCGCTGCGCTCGAACATCCCCGCGATTTCGGAGCATTGCTTCGTCCGTTGCGACGAGACGTTCCCGGCGCGCTGTAAAGAAGCGGGCAAAGGCATTATCGTCGGCGGCTCGAACTACGGTCAGGGCAGTTCGCGCGAACACGCGGCGCTGGCGCCGCTCTATCTCGGCATCAAAGCCGTCGTGGTGAAATCCTTTGCGCGTATCCACGTGGCCAACCTCGTCAACGCGGGCATTCTGCCGCTGACGTTTGCGAATCCCGACGATTACGACCGCATCGACCAAGGCGACACGCTCGCGCTGCCGGACGTGCGCGCCCGCCTTGAAAAGGGCGAGCCGCTGACGCTCGAAAACAAAACGAAGGGCGAGACGTATGCGCTCGAAACCTCGTTCAGCGAGCGCGGTCGCGACATTCTGCTTGCGGGCGGTCTGCTTTACACCGTCGGCAAATAAAACGAAAAGAAAAATCCCCCGACTGTGTCGGGGGATTTTTTGTGTTGAAAACCGCGTAAAAAAATGGTATACTGACTATACTATCGTTTGAAAAGGTGATTCTTATGACGTTTGTGGAACAACTCGTTCAAAAAAAGAAATCGGGGAAAGATATCGTGTTGCTTGTCGGGCTGTGGGTGCTGGCGTTGTTGATTGCCACGGCGCTGCTGTATTTTGCGCTCGGCTTGACGGCGCAAAGCGGCAATTCCACGCCGGTGGCGCTTGCCATCCTGCTTGCGGTGGGCGCGTTTGCGCTGGCGTTTAAGTTGTCCGGCAATTTTACGGTGGAATACGAATACAGCGCGTTCGAGGGCGAACTGATGATTGACAAAATCGTGGCGAAGTGCAAGCGCACCCGCATTGTGCAGGTGGCGGCGAAAAAAATCGAGCAGTTGTCGCCTATCGAGGCGCGCGCCGAGGAAACGGGCAAGTTCGACCGCGAAGTGGTGGCCGCGCCCTCCAAAGCGGAGGCGACGTGGTTTGTCACCTATTCCGGCAAGAAAAACGGGCGTACGCTTGTGCTGTTTGCGCCGAGCGACGAGTTTTTTGCGGAACTCTATAAAGACCAGACCCGCGACGTAAAAGCGGAATGCGACGAAAAACGGCTGCGCTACGGCGTGTGAGGAAAACGGTATGGGAAACGAAGAAGTGCGCCTGCTGACGGGCGCGGACGTAAAGCGGTGGTTGCCGTCCCGCCCGGAAAACGGGCATAAAGGCACGTTCGGGCATCTTTTGTCCGTCTGCGGATGCTATGGAATGGCGGGCGCGGCGGGGTTTGCCGCCGAAGCCGCCTATCGGTGCGGCACGGGGCTTGTGACCGCCGCGATGCCGCAAAGCGTGTATCCGCTGGTGACGGCGGCGGTGCCGGAAGCGGTGTGTTTGCCGCTTGCGCAAGATGAAAACGGCGGGATTTCCGCCGAGGCGTGGAACGCCGTGGCGCCGCGGCTTTCCGGCGTGAGCGCCGTGCTCATCGGGTGCGGGCTCGGCAAAGGAGAGGGCGCGGACGTTGTGCTGACGAACGTGCTGAAAACCGCCGCGTGTCCCGTTTTGGTGGACGCGGATGGTCTAAATCTGCTTTCCGCGCATACAGATAGGGTGGAAACGGGTGCGCCGCTGTGCCTGACCCCGCATCCCGCCGAAGCCGCGCGGTTGTTACATACCACGACGGCGGCGGTGGAAGCCGACCGCGTGGGCGCGGCGCGGGCGCTTTCGGTGCAATACGGCGCGGTGGCGGTGCTCAAAGGGCACGAAACGCTGATTGCCGCCGCGGGGATGCCGATCCTTCAAAACCGCACCGGCAACGATACGCTTGCCAAAGGCGGCAGCGGTGACCTACTCGCCGGAATGATTGCCGGTTTTGCGGCGCAGGGATTGCCGCTGTATGAAGCGGCGGCGTGCGGCGTGTATCTTCACGCTCTTGCGGGCGAGCGCGCGGGAGCGCGGCTTTCTCGCCGCGGGGCGCTTGCACGGGACGTGCTTGCGGAGCTTGCGCACCTGCTTTCCGAATTCGAGTAAACGGGAGCGTGGCGCTTGTGCGGCGGTTTTTTGCGGTGACGATGGCGTGTGTATGTGTGTTGTGCGGCGGGTGCGCGAAGGCGGACGTGCCGCCCGTCACCGCCGGATTTTCCTGTGTCGTCACGGTACAAGCGGGGGATTTTTCCGTTGCGGGAACGCTGTCTCGCCCCGGCGCGGGGCAACTGATTCTTGCCTGCACCGCGCCCGAAACGCTTTCCGGCGTAACGGCGCGGGTGGACGGCGACGGTGTCGCGTTGTCGCGCGGCGGGCTTACGGCCGCGTTTTCACAAGCGGAGTTTCCGCAAGAAGCGCTCTTTTTGCGGTTGTGCCGCGTGCTGGATGCCGCCGCCCTTTGTGACGCGGCGCGCGCCGGTAAAGCGCAGGGTGTGTGCGGGAGTGAGCCGTATACGCTGACCTACGATGCCGCAAGTGGATATTTATGTGCGCTTTCCGTTCCAAATGCGGCTTTTTCCGTCGAGTTTTCCGATTTTTCTCCAATTTCGGCATAGATGTTTGGATAAAATGACGAAAAAGTACCGGCTTTGTTTCATATATCTTACAAATTTATGAGCGACGACCAAAAATCCATTGACAAACCGCCCGTTTTGGGCTACAATAAGTAAACCTAAATATAGGGTGGCTTATTGTAGGGTAACGGAGGGAGAAAATGCGCAACGGTAACGGATTTTCCCCTGCGGATGAAGCGGCGCTCATCGCCGCGGTGCACGACGGCTCGCAGGAAGCGTTCGCCGTCCTCGCCGCCAAGCAGGATGCGATGTTGACCGCGCTCGCGCGGCAGTTGGTCGTGCCCGCGTTGGAAGAAGACGACTTGAAGCAGGAAGGGCTGTTGGCGCTGCTTACCGCCGCCAAGACCTTTGACCCGCAATCCGACGCTTCCTTTACCACCTACGCCCGCCTTTGCGCGCGGCATCGGATGATTTCCGCCCGCCGTCGGGTGATGGCGCTTCCCGTCCCCACCTCGGATGAGGATATGGCGGCGAACGACCTGCCGGACGGACAAGCCGGCCCCGAACGCCTGCTTTTGGAAAAAGAGGACGAACGCCGCTTGTTCGAACGGCTGAAAGACCGCTTGTCTCCGTTGGAATACGGAGCGCTGCGGGAATATCTTGACGGCTATTCTTACGAAGAAATCGCCGCCCGTCTCGGCGCCACCCCGAAAAGCGTAGATAACGCGCTTTCCCGTGCGCGCCGCAAGTTACAAAACAGTTATTAACCGCGTTTGCGGTTATATATGCCCAGGTAGTTTAAGAAGAACGTTGGTATCAAAGGTGTCGGTCCGAATCCGTCGCGGGGCAAAAATTTTCTTAAAGCGAGGTACTATCCATGTACGAAGACAAAACTCTGGTCTGCAAAGAATGTGGCAACGAATTCGTGTTCACCGCCGGTGAGCAAGAGTTCTACGCTGAAAAAGGCTTCGAGAACGAGCCGCAGCGTTGCAAAGCCTGCCGCGATGCCCGCAAAAACGCTGCCCGTGGTGAGCGCGAGATGCACACCGCGATCTGCGCCAACTGCGGCAAAGAAGCGACCGTCCCGTTCAAACCGCGTGAGGACCGCCCGGTGTATTGCAGCGAATGCTTCGCCGCGATGAAAGAACAAGGCTAAGTTTGTCGACCGAAACGCCCCGTCATTTGACGGGGCGTTTTCCTTTTTTTGTCGGCTTGACTTTTGGGCAAACGGGCGGTATAATTTCGATACGGAAGCGGCAAACGGTTGCCGCGACGGACTTATGTATAATGATATATTAAGGGGGCGTGCCCGATGAAACAACTCAAACGGTTTTTGGCGACGGCGGCGTGTTGTGCGCTGTGCCTGTCGGCGTGCGGCTGCGCCCCGTGGTGGAAACTGATTCCGAAAGAAGAGCCCGCCACTTCCGCCACCGCCGCAGCGCCGGTGCCCGCCGTGGCCATTACGGTAGAGGGCGGCTCTGCCGAGGTGGGCGATACGGTGATTTTGCCGGTGACGGTGAACGCCGAGTCGCATCTTGTGAACGCAGATATATTTTTGCACTACGACCCGGCGCTTCTCGAACCGGTGCTGCAATACGATGCCGCAACGGATAGCGAGCGTTACGCCGAGCCGGGCGTGTTTGGCGGCGCGGTGCATTCGGAAAAATTGGGAGAAGATACGTTGTACGTGTTGCTTGCCGCGCCGGATGACGGAACAACCGACAAGGGAACGTTGTTTTACGTGGCATTTCGTCTGCTTGCCGACCCGGGTGAGGGCGCGGCGGTAACGCCGGAAGTGTCGGTGTGCCGCGCGCGGGCGGGCGGCGCCGACGTGGACCCCGTTGCCGCGGGAATGCTGACGTTGACCGCCGGAACCGTGACGGCAAAACACCCTACGGTAACCGCTGCCGCCACCGTTTCGGCGGAGCAACGCGACTGACAGCGGACAATCCCCATAAATCGACGAAAAAGATAAACAATGCGGCTCAATTGGCACAAAAAGTTTGAAAAAGGGGTTGAAAAACAAAAATAACAATGGTATAATTCCATTCGGTATTATAAAAGTGGGGTATGTTCCCTTTTACAGACCAATTACCTGTAGTATATCGCCTGCGCGGAACGTCTTACGTGCCAAAAGATTGTGACAAGCGGGTGAATATAGTTCACACAATGACAGGGTATAATCTTTCAAGGAGGAAAATGTCATGAAGAACTTGTTCAAGGCTGTTACCGTCTTCACGACTTTGGCGCTGCTCGTCGGTGCTATGGTCGCGTTGAGCGCGGCTGCCGCGGAAGGCGATCTCACCGGCGAAACGGATGTTGCCGCTACGGCTGTTGAGACGACTGCCACCCAGGCCGCCGAACTCGTTTGCGGTGATGCCAACAACGACGGTGCTGTCAATATGAAAGACGTTCTCGTGGTGCGCAAATATCTTGCGGATCTCGACTGCGAAATCAATCTTGACAACGCCGACACCAACAATGACGGTGGAGTGAACATGAAGGACGTTTTGAACCTTCGTAAATTCCTTGCCGGCATCGTCGATTCGCTTCCGGTTGTGGCTACCGAGCCGACCGCTGCGTAATTGACACCCAAATTTGGTCGCAAAATTTAGCGATAAAAAAATTTATTAAAAGGAGATCAAACATCATGAAAAAAGCACTTGCTATCCTCGTTGCTGTTATGCTGATGGCTACCGTCTGC
>JAKSPN010000068.1 GCA_024404755.1 Clostridia bacterium
CAACAACTTCGCCAACGTAGACGCCGCCCTTTTTCAGGATGGACGTCGCGTTCTCATCTTCGAAAGTGAATTTGTACACTTTCGTCGAAGCAGCGCTGGCGGAGAAGGCAGCCACGGAAACCAAGGTAACAACCATGGCGAGAACCGCGACCAAGGAAAGAATCTTTTTCATGATAACTTCTCCTTCTTTCTTTTCGATAGATTTCTTATGCCAAATCATAGAGCGCTGCCTGCTACAGCGCCACTATGACTAAACATACCTGTAAAGGCAATGTGCTTTGCATCCGCAAAGCGGGTTAGGAAGCTTTGACCGGAAGGGCTTTTTCGATACCGGCCACGAACTTGCGAAGCGCGAGGATATCTTTCATATTCACTTCGCGATCGCCGTTGGTGTCCGCCATGGCCTCGTTGACCGTAGCACCCTCGACAGCGCCCACGAATTTACGAAGGGCGAGCACGTCTTTCAAGTTCACTTCGCCGTCGTCATTCACGTCACCGCAAATGCCGCCGCGGACGGAGTAGAATTTGAAGTTGTCCACATACACCGGCACGTGCTGGTTGGTGTAACCGTCGGTGAACAGGGCGAACGCCGTGTTGGCGCTGGCAAGGTCAAGGCCTTTCACCTTGAAGACGTAGTAACGGGTGACGAACACCGAGTTGAACGGCATCACCGCATCGTTGCCCGTGCGGCCGGTGGAGTCCCACTGATAGGTCGGGGCGTATTCCTCGTCCCCCACCATCAGCGAGCAGTAGGCGTAGCTGCCTTTTGCCACCGTATCAAATTGGAAGACATAATAGTCGTCCTTGCCGAGTGGGGCTTGCTGTTTGTAAATATCGCGCAACTCTTCATTCCAGAACCACACGACCGGATAGTAACCGGTTTCGGAATAGAACTTTCCGGGGCTGAGCTTCGGAATGAGGTAAGAGCCTACCGTCGTATCGTTGTTGCGATAGCCGGCTTTGGTGTCAAGGATAAACGCTTTACTGATGTTCGGGTTCCAGTGACCGAACACGCTGGCTTTGGAAGCATCTTCGAAATCGTTTTCGTAGAGCATTTCCATCTGTTTGCCGTCCGGCGTTTTGCCGTTCTCGTCCAGCGGCTCATAGGTCGTGGGCGCTTCAACCGGCGTCACGTAGCGAATCGTGCCCTCAGCGGGCTCCACGAAGTCGCCGCCGACTTTGGCAAGCTCGATATTGTCCAAGTAAAGGGTTTTACCTGTACGCAGGCTGTTCTCACAGCAGAAGGCGATGCCGCCGCTATCGCTGCCTCTCGTGGGCGGAACGAACTCCTGATAGCCGTCGGGGCTCGTTTTGTAGAGGCGATAGGTAAAGGTTTGGAACTCCGGACCGATTTGCGTGGCAATGCAGTCCTCGGTCGAGGTGAAATAGTTTTCATCCGTGCCGTTGGTCAGCAGGAACGGATACACGTAAGCGCCTTTTTTGGCAACGGCAACGCCGCCGTCCCACGCGATGTCCACCTTCAGCTCGTAGTACTCGCCCTCGGCCAAATCATCCTGCGCGTTGAACACGCCGGAAACGCCTTCCGGCCAGATGTACGGCAACACGCCGCCGCGGCCGGTCAGCTCTGCCGCCGAGATGGTCAGCGCCAAGCTGCCGCCGGACTCACCCGCGAACACGTCGTGGCTGATGTAACCGGGGGTCGCACCGGCTTTCTTGTAGAGTGTCGTAGCATCCGGCTCGTCAAAGTTGAACGAGTAGATAACGTGGCGTTCAGGGGCTTCGGTTTCTGCCGCAACGGCGCACACCGCGCTGCCGGACAACGCAAGAGTACCCGTCAGCAAGCATGCAAGCAGCGGCTTAAAGAACCGTTTCATACACACATCTCTCCATTTTCCTTTTCTGTAGATGGCGGTAGGTAACTCCCGCAAAAGCGCAGACTCTCCCATCTATTCTACTATGCCTATTAAACCACAAAATACGGGATTTGTCAACCGCATTTTGTAGATTTTCCACAAGTTTCCGTGATTTTTTTGCCGTTTCATTTTGGCATTATGCTAAAAGCGGCAAAAAGAAAAGCCCCTATCCGAAGATAGGGGCTTTTTGTAGGAAAAATCAGGCGTATTTGCGGACAATGGCGTCCATTTCCGCTTGTTTTTTCTCCATATCCTCCACCAGTTTGAACTGGGTGTGGCAACGGTCGACGTTGTGGCCCTCGTAGTGGGTCTTGAAGTAGGTGTCGCCGTTCAAATAGTCGGTGAGGAAGCGGATACCGCACTCGAAGGTCATCAGGCGCGCGCCGATCGACAGGCTCGCAATCTCGGCCTCGGTGAGGAATTCTTTGGCAACGCTCATATAGCCCTCGGTGAACACCTCGAAGAGGTGCAAGCTCATCGAGACTTTGCTCAAATCTTTCTCGTCCTCCGCGGCGGTGGAAGCACCGAAGCGGATGCTGTCGCCGAAGTCATAGCAAGCGGCGCCCGGCATAATGGTGTCGAGGTCGATAACGCAGATACCGGAACCGGAAGCCGCGTCGATGAGGATGTTGTTGAGCTTGGTGTCGTTGTGGGTCACGCGCAGCGGAAGCGTGCCGTCGCGCAACTGGGACACGATGAGCGACGCGTCTTTTTCGCGCGCCATAGCAAAGTCGATTTCGTCTTTAACCGACGCCGCACGGCCGAATTTGTCGGCGGCCACCGCTTCTTTGAACAGACGGAAGCGGTCTTCGGTGTTGTGGAAGTTTTTGATCGGCTCGGTCAGCGTCTCGGACGGATACTCCGCGAGCAAGCGCTGGAAGTTGCCGAAGGACACACCGCAGTTATAGAAATCGCTGTCTTTCTGGATTTGCTGATAGGAGATAGTCTCCTCCACGAAGATGTACGCACGCCAGCAGGCATCGTTCTCGTCGCGATAGTAGTTGCCGCCCGCTTCCGGATGGACAACGGTCATGGTCTCGCGCTCGGTGTCGCCGCCGCGTTTGCGGATAATCTCACGCAAGAACTCGGTCACGCCGACGATGTTCGCCATCAGGCCGTCCGGATCTTGGAACGCTTCGGTGTTGATGCGCTGCAGGATGTAGCGGTATTTGCTGCCGTCCGCGCGCTGATAATACGCTTCGTAGGTGTCGTTGATGTGGCCCTCGCCATAGGGAGTAGCCGCAACGAACGTATCGCCGTGGGCAAACTGTTTCGCAGCGCCTTCGACGTTGACTTCACAATCCCAAAATCCCATGGCTTATTCCCCCCACAGATGCTCCGGATACTGACCGGCGGCAATTTTGGAAGCAATCGCGTTGACGACGGCTTCTTTGTCTTCTTTGTAGGTCACGCCGAACCATTTGTCGTCGGTGTGCAGCACTTTGACGGTGCAGGAGCCCTCGTCAATCATCTCTTGCACGACGAACGGCAGGAAGAACTCGCATTTCAGCGGGTTTTTCTCGATGTTTTCGGCGAGGAATTTCGCAAAACGCTCTTTCAGCGTATCGAGGAAGCAGGGTTTGAACGCCCAGCAGTTCATGGACACGATGCTGTTCTCGTCCACGTCCACCCAGTTTTCGCCGTCTTCGGTGAATTGGGTTTTGCCGTCGCGGCGCATAATTTTGGTGTGCTCCACGACTTCTTTCAGCATACCGTCGGCACCGACTTCGCAGATACCGCGCGCCACGTGGCCGTTTTCGGTCAGGGTGTTTTTCAGAACGTAACCGGTCATGCAATAGTTGGTCTCTTTCGCGTTGGCTTCCGGAGTCTCGAGCCAATCGGACATTTTCTTAAACGCTTCCGCGCCATAGTAGTCGTCGGCGTTGATGACCGCGAACGGCTCGTTCACGATGCCGGAGCAGCACATAATCGCGTGGGCGGTACCCCACGGTTTGCTGCGTTCCGCCGGGGCGGTAAAGCCGTCCGGCAGGTTGTCGAGGCTCTGATAGACGTAGCGCACGTTGACGTTTTTCGCAATGCGATCGCCAATGGCTTCTTTGAACGCCGCCTCATCCACTTTTTTGATGATGAAGGCGATAGTGTTAAAACCGGCCTGCACCGCATCATAAATCGAATAGTCGATAATCAGGGTGTTGTCCGGGCCAACCGGGTCGATTTGTTTGAGCCCACCATAGCGGCTGCCCATACCGGCGGCCATGATGACCAAAGTCTTGTTCATAATGTAACGCTCCCTCTGTTTTTGTCTTTTTGGACTTTTATACAAAAAGTCTTTTCTATACTATACCAATTTTTGTGGCATTTTTCAACCTTTATTGCAATTTTTTTGTTGTAATTTTCGTTTTTTTCTTGACATTTCCGGTCAAAAGTTGTACAATGCTAATTATAAAAGGTTTCTTTTTTGTGAAAAGGAAAAGAAAACGCGAAAATTTAATAAGGGGGATTGCATTATGGAGTATACCCGTGTTAAACTCCGCAACGACCTGACCGTCGACGACATCGTGTCGGTGCACTATTTGGAGTACACCCGCACCTTCGCCTTCGCCGGTGAGCTACACGATTTCTGGGAATTCATTTACGTAGACAAAGGCCGTGTGTTTATCACCGCCGGCAACACGGAAATCGCCCTGGAAACGAAACAATTGTACCTTCACAAACCGATGGAATTTCACAGCATCCGCTGTGACGGCGCTTCCACTGCCAACGCGGTGGTGGTCTCTTTTGACGGGGACTGCCAGGCGCTTCATTCCGTCGCCGGGCGTATCATCAACGCCACGGACGAGATGCGCCCGCTTTTGGCACATATGGTTTCCGAAGCGCGAGAGGCGTTCTCCTCTCCCCTCGGCGACCCCAACGTAAAAGAATTGCTCCGCCGCGAAGAACAACCATTCGCCTGCGAGCAACTCATTCGCTTGTATCTGGAAGAATTCCTCATTCACCTCGTTCGCGCGGACGTGGCACCGACGGAACAACCGCCGATTCCGATTCAGCAGCAGGATTTCCAAAATCAGCGGCTGAAATCCATCTGCGAATATCTTGAACAGAACGTCGAAAGCCGCCTGATGTTCGAGGACGTGTGCAAACAGTTCTCCATCGGCGCATCGGCGCTGAAAAAGATGTTCCGCGACAACGTGGGATGCGGCGTAATGGAATACTACGGCCGGTGCAAGATTGAGCGCGCCAAACAGATGATTCGGGAGCAGGATATGAACTACACCCAAATCGCCGACGCTCTCCACTACACCACTGTGCAGTATTTCTCCCGCCACTTCAAGCGCTGTACCAAAATGACCCCGTCGGAATACGCCGACTCGGTCAAACGCTATATGCGGCACGGCGGCTGACTTTAAAGAAGAAAGACCTCGGAACGAAAGTTCCGAGGTCTTTTTTATCGTTTTATGCGGTAGGACCGAGTTTGTCGATAATCTCCGCCAAGAATTTGCGCACCGCCAACACGTCTTTCATATTGACCGTACCGCTGACGTCCACGTCGGAGTTTTCAAAAGAAATCGTTACCGGCATCTCCGCCATATACTTGCGCATCAGCAACACGTCTTTCATATTGACCGCGCCGTCGTCGTTGGCATCGCCATAAAGCGGCGTTTTCACCGAACTGCTCGGGTCGGTAACCACCGGGTCGGTTTCGCTTGTACCCGATTGGCTCGGCATCGTCGGCATTGTCGGCATCGTAGGAAGTGTCATCGACGG
>JAKSPN010000069.1 GCA_024404755.1 Clostridia bacterium
ATCGTCACGAACGACCCCGAAGCCGCCGACCTTTTCTGCAACGCCATCGACGCGGCGGCGGTGTACGTCAACGCCTCCACCCGCTTTACCGACGGCGGCGAATTCGGGCTCGGTGCCGAAATCGGCATCTCAACCCAAAAACTCCACGCCCGCGGCCCGATGGGGCTTTGCGAGTTGACCAGTATGAAATACCGTGTCGACGGCAACGGACAAGTCCGCTGACCGCCGATAAGGAGGACTTTGTATGCTCTTTAAGAAAAAAGCGAAAAAAGAAGACGTGCCCGCTTCTCAAAGCGGCGACATCGTCATCCAAAAAGCCGAAACCAACGAGCCGCACGAGGTGGAAACGCTTTCGGAAGTGCTGGAACAAGCCCAACCGAAACGTCGCCGCCGCACCAGCCGCGGCACGCGGCGCGGGCAACGCCGGTTTGCGGCGCTTATCGGGCTTATCGTGATTTTCTTCGCGCTTATCGGCGTGGTGGCGGTCGGCTTTTTGTCGGTGGGGTTAATCCGCAAAGCCACCGACCACTCGGATTTGATGATGGAACTGCGCGACCTCGCCTCCCCGCTGATTGAATATCAGCCCACCGCGTTTGACACGCCGGACGAAGCGGACGATGCTACTCTCCTCCAAGCCGCCATTTTCCGCGTGACCGAGGCGGAGCGTATTCGTCAGTTACAGGAAAAAACCGACACCTACAACTACGAAACGGACGATAACGGCCGCCTTATCCTTCCGGTGGAAGAAGTCAACGCCTCGTTTAAGACGTTGTTCGGCGACAAAATCGACCCCCACCACCAAACCCTCGGCGAGGACAGCGGCGTGGCGTACACCTTTGAATACGACAAAGCCAACGCCTGCTATCACGTGCCGGTGTCGATGGGCTCGTCGCTGTATACCACCAAAGCGGATGCCATTCGCCTGCACGGAAACGAGGCGCAGGTGCGTATCAACTACGCGCTGACCAAAAACCTGCCGGTGGACAAATACGGCAACACCATGGAGCCGGACGGCAGTACCACCGAGTACGCCCAATGGTTCCACTTTACCGAAACCGACGGCGGCTGGATTCTCACCGCCGTGGAAGACGTAAAATAAGACGGATAAACACCCTCACCCTTTCATAGAATGGAACACCATCTATGAAAGGGTGTTTTTTATGAAACTCTATACCGTATGCGGGCGAAAACAGGTAATTCTTGCGGCGGTCGCGTTTTTGGCGGCGGTCGCGCTTCTCACCGCTTCGGCGGGGGTATTTCCCGCGCTGGTTGCCCAAACCGCGGCGGCGGAGCGCAAACTCCCCGTCTACTGTACCGACCGCGACAACAAAACGGTTGCGCTCACCTTTGATGCCGCGTGGGGCAACGAGGACACGAATACGCTCATCGACATTTTCAAAGAAAACGATATTCACGTCACCTTTTTCGTCGTAGGCGAATGGTGCGACCGTTGCGCCGACTCGGTAAAAGCGCTCGCCGCCGCCGGACACGAGGTGATGAATCACTCCGCGACCCACCCGCATATGCCGGCGCTCTCCCGCGCCGAAATGCAGGCGGAAATTCGCGCGTGCAACGAAAAAATCGCCGCGCTCACCGGCAAAACACCCACCTTGTTCCGCGCGCCCTACGGCGATTACGACAACGCCTTAATCGAAACGCTTTCCGCTATGAAAATGCAATGCGTGCAATGGGACGTGGACAGTCTTGATTGGAAAGACCTCTCCGCCGACGAAATCACCGAGCGTGTCCTCTCCCGCGTGCAGTCGGGCAGTATCGTGTTGTTCCACAACGCCGCCAAGCACACGCCCGAAGCGCTCCCCGGCATCATCAAAGCCCTAAAAGCGCAGGGCTACACCTTTGTAAGAGCATCCGAATTGCTCTACCCCGCCGGCACGCCGATTAACCACGAAGGGCGGCAATTGGGTGCCGCCACCACCACAAAAACCGCATAAAAAATCCCGACGAACAAACTGTTCGTCGGGATTTTCTGTTTTTAGATATCAGTACACGATATTGGCGGTGGTCAACGGGCGGTTGAGCACCTCATCAAAGGGCAACCGCGCCCATTGCGCCTGGCTGCCGCCGTAATAAACGGTTTTCAGCGAATTGCAGTTGTAAAACGCGCCGTTGCCGATTTGGGACACGGACGCCGGAATGGTGACGCTCGACAGCGACGAGCAGTTACGGAACACGTTGTCCTCAATCAAGCTCACGCCCACCGGAATTTTCGCGCTTGTCAGCGCCGAACATCCATTGAACGCCATCGCTTCAATCGAAATCACCGACGTGGGAATGTTAAACGACGACAGCGCCGTGCATTCTTTGAACGCGCTGCTGCCGATACGTTTGAGCGCCGTAGATACGCTCACCGACGACAGCGCCGAGCAGCCGTCGAAACAGTACATACCGATGCTGACGACACCGGGCAGCGAAGCAGAACGAAGCGCGTGGCAATCTTGGAACGCGTTATCCGACACAACCTCTACCGACGAGGGCAAGGTCACGGACGAAATGCCCATTCCTTTGAACGCGCCGGGGTCGATGCCGGTCACCGTATAGCCGCCGAGTGTCGAGGGAACGCTGACGCTTCCCGAACCGGTAAAGCCGGTCACGTGGGCGGTACCGTTGCTGTACAGCGCATATTTGAAGTTGCCGTCCGTCTGACCGCCCGTCTGTTTCGAGCCCTGGTCGGAGGTGGGAATCGCCGGACGGAACGCCGCGTAACCCGCGCCGCCGTTATCCGGAACGGGGCGTTGCGCGTTGCTTCCGCCACCACCGCCGCCGTTGCCGCCGTTGCCGCCGCTACCGGCGCTGTTGCCGCCGTTGCCGCCGCCGTTGACTTTACGGCGGGTCGTGGTACGATGAAGATTACCATGCGAAACGTTCGGGGTGTTGGGATTTTCTTCTTCATAGCCGCCGACGTAACCGCCGTTACCGCCGCCGTTGGTCTTTTTACGCACTTTGCCGGTGGTGGTGGCACGGGTCGTGCCGTTTTCAATGCGGTTGCCGTTGGCATCTTTGATTTTCGCGGTCGTGGTGGTCTTTTTCTTGGTGGTTTTATCCGCATCGGACACCTCGGCGAATTTCTTTTCGAGGTTATCCAAAAACTCGTCGGTCACCGACACTTCGGACGTTTCAAGCCCGTTGTCGGCGTTGTTCATAAGCGTTACAGCGAGATATCCGCCGCCGCCGAGCAGCACCAGCGCCAACACGCTCGCGAGCCCGATTTTCAGCGATTTCGGCCACCACTCCATACGCTCTTTCAGCGACATTTTGAGTTGTTGTTCTTTCACCGGTTGTTTCACCGTGTGAATGCCCTCGATTTCCCGCAGGGCTTCTTCGGTGGGGGTAATGGACATCGCGGCGCACAGGTCTTTATAGATGGGGAGCGCCGGACATTTTACGTTTTTATGCAGTGCGGAGAAAATCCACCACAGCGTGTTTTTCATCCCGCAACCGCCCATTTTTCCGGGGGTCGCGCCCGCCATCACCGCGGCTTTCAGCGCACGAAGCGCCTGACTGCGGAACGCTTCCGCCACCGCCGGATGCAGACCCATAATCTGCGCTGCGGTGTTCAGCGGGAAGTTTTCGTAATAGAGCAGGACCATCATCGCCCGTTCTTCCATAGACAAGACCTGCAACCCCGCCATCAAGCGGTCGCGGGCATCCGCCGGAAGTACGCCGTTGCTCTCGGCATCCACCGCCACGTAATCCGTTTCGGGGGCGGACACCGGCTGGGGCATTTCCGTTTTGCGGCCTGCCGGAAGATACGATTTACAGCACCCGTGACAGATATACAGCATCCACGGGGTAAAATCCTCCACCGTCGCGGGCACCGACTCCTCTTTGCACATCATAAAGAGGGTATCGCGCGCGGCTTTTTTGGCATTTCCCTCGTTTTCAAGCAGTTGGAAGGCATAGAAATACACGTCGTCCTTGCATTGACGGAACAGATTCGTAACCGCATCGCGGTCGCCGGTCTGTGCCTTTTCCAACAGTTGCAGTTTTCCGTTGTTGTCCAAAGTAGTTCCTCCTCTGCGGGGGTTATCCCGGATAATTTACGGTTTTTTCGTCGATTGTTTCGTAGTGGTAGTTGCATTTGTCGGGGCGGCGGTCGCCGTCGCCGTTGCGGTGGCGGTGGGCTCGCTTACAAGTTCGTCGCCGCTTTCAAACAGCGACAGCGCCGTTTGCAGTTGCGCGTCGTCCGCATCGTCCACCAAATCCAAATATTCCGCCGCCTCCGAAAGCGCCACCTTGCGGTCGGGAAGAATGCCGTTTCCCTCCCACGAGCCGGCTTTAAGAAGCGACAGTTCGGAAACCGAAAGTTTTACCGCGGCGTTGTCGGAAGACAGCGGGAAATATTCCTGCACCATCGCGCGACCCGCCGTTTGGTCGCCCACCACGGTGGTCAGCCCGAATTCCTGCAACACGCCGGCGAACAGTTCCGCCTCGCCCGCGGTCAGGTTGTTGACCAGCGTGACGGTAGGCAAGTTGAGTTCGTATGCCGACGTCGCGGAAAGCGCCGTCACCGTGCCGTCCGATGCGGTGGAGTTGGCAAAGTTGCCGCGGGGCATCAGATAGCCGACCGCTTCGGTCGCGGCGGCGAGCGAGCCGCCCGCGTTTCCGCGCAAGTCGAAAATCAGCGCCGTTGCACCGGCGGAAACGTGTTGTTCCACCATCGCGGTAAACTGACCGGCGGTGGTGTCGTTGAAGTCGGAAATACGAACGTAGCCCACCGTTTCCATCATTTTTCCGGTCACGCTGATAAGCGCATACGTGCCGGACACCAGTTCAAACGACTGTTTCTTGTCGTCACGGGTGACGGTCAACAAAATCTTGGCGTAATCGTCCAAATCGGCGCGCATTTGTGCGAGCCCTTTGGCGGTGGCATACACCACCTCGCCGTCGCGGGCGGTAATCACGTCGCCCGCTTTCATCCCCGCCAAATCCGCGGGAGAGCCGACCGCCACCGAGGAAACCACCAACTGATTTGTCTCGGATTTGAGCGCCACTTCCAAGCCGAAGCCGGTCACGGTGCCCGCCACACGTTTTTGAACGGCGGCGTATTCGTCCGACGTGAGATAGGCGGCGTATTTGTCGCCGATAGACTGGATATACGCCGAAGCCAATTTTTCTTTAAGCACCTCTTCGTCCACCGTTCCGGCGTAGTTTTGGCGAACAACCTTATCCACACCGGTCAAATAGTCAAACAGGGCTTGGCGCGCGCTGACGTTGCTGACCGTCGTGCTGAAACGGTTCATGGCGAAAATCATCGTTGCCGACACGGACAACGCCACCGCCATCAACACCAAAGCCACTACGGTAGCAATAGGAATTCGTTTTTTCACAGCGTGTGCCTCCTTTCAAGGGAAAACGATTTCGCGCGGCACGTACCGCGCCGCGTGAAAGTCGCATTTTTCGTTTTTCGATAACGCGCAGGAATTTTTCGTTTTGGGAAGCCGCCCGAGCGTGTTTTTTCGTAACGCGAGAGATTTTTTCGTTAGGCGAAGATAAACGAGCGCTGATTCGATAACGCGCGGGAATTTTTCGTTTTGGGAAGCCGCCCGAGCGCCG
>JAKSPN010000007.1 GCA_024404755.1 Clostridia bacterium
TTGCTACTGGTTTTCCATTCTTCCCAACCGTCGCTGGAAGCGTTCAGCGCCAGAGCGCTGGCAAAACTGGGAGAACACTCGCCGAGGTCGACATCCTCTAAAAGAATTCCATTATCGTCGATAGGCATTTCTGCACGCCGATTTCTAATCTTGACAGAAACTCCGGCAAGCTCGCTGATTCCCAAAGTACTGCCCTTTTTCAGCGTCCAGTTCCCACACTTGACAGAAGCAACCACATCAACAGGTCTCTTGTCCGACTTCTTTTTGCGTTTCAAAGTATATACGCCATCCGGAATCAACTTACTCTTGCTATTATCTGTCGCTTCATCAAAAACCTCTTCTTTCGTTTCCGACTTCGGATACACCATTGTACCATCAAAGGAAGATAAAAGTTGAATCGCAACATTCACATCAAGAGCAAACAATTCCGTATCGGAAACACGACTTTTTTCAAAAATGGTGTGCAACATCTTTTCTTTGTCATCGTAGTCTTCAACCTCAATGGCAAACGCTCTTTTTAGATATGTAACATTTCGATATCCATCATGTTCGAGATTATACATACGCGATTCAAAATTGGCAGAACCGGTTTTTCCAATTTTAATAAGTCCAGGCACCGCGCTGGTCATTATGTAAATAATTCCTTTTGACATTGTTTCACCTCAAATTTTATAGGTCGCTACTTATTTATTGGGGTCGTCGAGGACGCCGACCCCTACAAAATCACCTAAAGTCTGTGCAATCCCCCGCCGCTGTTGCTTTTGTCTTTTTACTTGTCCCCCGTCATTTTCTCCTGCTTCACCTTTTTGTCGATGACGTGGCGGGAGGCGAGTTCTTTGTGGATGTCTTTGAGGTCGATGCCCGCCTCAATCATCAGCACCATCACGTGGTACGCGAGGTCGGCAATCTCATACACCGTCTCGGCCTTATCCTCCGCTTTGGCGGCGATGATGACCTCGGTGGACTCCTCGCCCACTTTTTTGAGGATCTTGTCAATGCCCTTGTCGAAGAGATAGGTCGTGTACGACCCCTCCTGCTTGTTCACTTTTCTGCCGCGGATGAGTTCGAACAACTGCTCATACGAGAACTCTTTTCGCTCCTCGCTCTTGAACACCGTGTTCTCGAAGCAAGTTTCCGTCCCGAGGTGGCAGGCGGGGCCGTCCGGCTCAACCAGCACCAAGAGCGCATCCTTGTCGCAGTCGGCGGTGATGGAGACGATGTGCTGGTAGTTGCCGCTTGTCTCCCCTTTAAGCCACAATTCCTGCCGCGAACGGCTCCAAAAACAGGTCAACTCTTTTTCCATCGAGATTTTGAGCGACTCTTTGTTCATATACGCGAGCGTGAGCACTTTGCCGGTTACCGCATCTTTGACAATCGCGGGGATGAGGCCTTTTTCGTCAAATTTCAGTTCGTTAATGTCTACCATAACGCATTCTCCTTTATACACGGGCGGGAATCCCGTTTTTCTTCATTTCTTGTTTTAAGTCAGCGATTTCGACCTCGCCGAAGTGGAAAATCGAAGCCGCCAGCCCCGCATCCACTTTCGGAAGGGTCTTAAACAGCGTGATAAAATCCGCGATGTTGCCTGCGCCGCCGGAGGCGATGACCGGAACGGACACCACGTTGCACACCGCTTCCAGCATCGGCAGGTCAAACCCGCCTTTGACACCGTCGGTGTCAATCGAGTTTAAGACAATCTCGCCGGCGCCGCTGTCTACGCCGCGTTTAATCCACTCGATAGCATCGAGCCCGGTGTTCTCGCGCCCGCCCTTGGCGTACACGCGAAGCTCGCCGTCCACTCGTTTCACGTCCACCGACAGCACCGCGCATTGGTCGCCGTAGAGTTTGGCGGCCTCGCCGATGAGCGCCGGATTGCGGATTGCGCCCGAGTTGACACTCACTTTGTCCGCGCCGCATTTGAGCACGCGGTCAAAATCGTCCACCGTGTTGATGCCGCCGCCTACCGTCAGCGGGATAAAGACGTTTTTCGCCGTCTCCCGCAGGATGTCGGTAAAGAGTTTCCGGCCGTCCGACGAAGCGGTGATGTCGTAAAACACCAGTTCGTCCGCGCCGCAGCGGCTGTAATATTCGGCGAGTTCCACGGGCGAGGCGACCTGCCGCAGCCCCCCGAAATTCACGCCTTTGACCACTTGTCCGTCCCGCACGTCGAGGCACGGAATGATACGTTTTGTAATCATACGCCCACCTCGATTGCGGTTTTTAAGTCGATGGCGCCGGTGTAATACGCTTTGCCGATAATCGCGCCGTACAGGTCGAGCGCGGCAAGCGCTTTCACGTCGTCCAGCGACGACACGCCGCCCGAGGCGGTGATATCCATCGAAAAGCGGCGGGAAAGTTCGCGGTAGAGTTCGCGGTTGGTGCCCACCATCGCGCCGTCTTTGGAAATGTCGGTGCAGATGACGGTCTTGACGCCGATTTGTTGCATCTTTTCGCAAAAATCAAACGCGTCCACGCCGGAATCTTCCGTCCAACCTTTTACGGCGACCTTGCCGTCGCGGATGTCGATGCCGACGGCGATTTTGTCGCCGTATTTTTGGACCGCTTCGCGCAAAAACGACTCGTTTTCTACCGCCGCCGTGCCCAAAATCACGCGATCAAGCCCCGCTTTTACGTAAAGGTCAACCACTTGCATCGTGCGGATGCCGCCGCCGATTTCGCAAAACAGCCCGCTTTCGGCTTTGAGCCGCGCCACCGTGTCAAAGTTCGGCGTGCCGCCGGTTTTCGCGCCCTCCAAGTCCACCAAATGGACGTGGGTCGCGCCGCATTTCTTAAAATCTTCGATAACTTCAAGAGGGTTGTCGTTGTAAACGGTTTTTTGCGCGTAGTCACCTTTGTAAAGGCGCACCGCTTTCCCCTCGTACAAGTCGATTGCCGGGAAAATCAGCACGTTGACCCCTCCTTCATCTCACAAAATGCCCGCAAAATGGCGAGTCCGACGTCTCCGCTTTTCTCCGGATGGAACTGACAGCCCATCACGTTGCCTTTGGCGACCGCCGCGGTGATGTCCGCGCCGTATTCCGACCACGCGATGCGGTCGGTTTCGCAGTTGACCGCACAAAACGAGTGGACAAAATAGACACAGTCGCCCTCGTTTATGTAGTTGAACAGCGGATGTTTGCCGTGCTCGAACGTCAGCGCGTTCCACCCCATGTGCGGAATTTTAAGGTCGCTCACGCGGTCGGCAATCGGGCGAATTTCGCCGGAAATCAGCCCCAAACCGTCGTGTTCGCCGTATTCAAAACTCTTGTCAAACAGCAGCTGCATCCCGAGACAGATGCCCATCACGGGTTTACCCTTTTCGATTTGCGCAAAAAGCGCGGGCACAAGCCCCGAAGCGTTCAGCTTGTCGGCGGCATCTTTGAACGCGCCGACACCGGGCAAAATGATGCGCTCGGCTTGTTCTAACACGGCGGGGTCGGCGGTGATGACCGCTTTTTCGCCGATTTTTTCAAACGAGGAGACGAGCGAAAACAGATTTCCCACGCCGTAGTCGATAATCGCGGTCATCAAAGCACCCCTTTGGTAGACGGAATTTCGTCCTTGAATTCGGCGTCAATCGCCACCGCCTGCCGCAAACTGCGACCGACGGATTTGAACGCGCCTTCGATGATGTGGTGGGAATTCTTGCCGCACAGCGTGCGCAAATGCAACGCACAGTTCGCCTGCCGCACAAAGCCGAGCCAGAATTCTTCGACAAGTTCGGTATCGAACGCGCCGACCTTTTCGGTCGGAATTTGAAGATCAAACCCGAGAAAATCGCGGCCGGAAAAGTCCACCGCCGACAACACGAGCGTTTCGTCCATCGGAAGCACCGTGTCGCCGTAGCGATGAATCCCCCGCTTGTCGCCGAGCGCCTCGAAAAACGCTTTGCCGAGCGAAATGCCGATATCCTCGACCGAGTGGTGGTCATCGACGAAGGTGTCGCCGTTGCACTTGACGGTCAAATCAAACCGCCCGTGCGAGGCGAAGAGTGTCAGCATATGATCGAGAAACCCCACACCGGTGTCGATGTCGCTTTTGCCGCTGCCGTCGAGATTGAGGGTCAGCGCAATGTCCGTTTCCGCGGTTTTGCGGTTTACCGTCGCCGTTCTCATTTCGCCACCCCCAAAATCGTTTTAAGCGCCGAAACCAGCGTTTCCATTTCCTCGCGCGAGCCGACCGTAATGCGGTTATAATCGCGCAAGAGTTCGGTTTCAAAGTGGCGTACAAGCACGCCTTGCTCGCGCAGGGCGTTGTAGAGGTCAAGCCCGCCCATTTGCGGATGTTTTGCAAAGAGGAAGTTCGCTTTCGAGTCGGTCATCACAAAGCCGAGCGCTTTGAGTTCCGCTTCCGCCCACGCGCGATTTTCCATAATCGCGCGGCAGTTCTTCTCGAAATACTCCACGTCGCAAAACGCGCCGATACCCGCCGCCGCCGTCATGCGGTTGACGTTGTAGGGGTTGGTCGAATATTTAAGCGTGTTTAAGTCGGCGATGAGCGCTTTGTTGCCAATCGCCACACCGAGGCGGCCGCCCGCCAGCGAGCGCGATTTCGACAGCGTTTGGCAAACAAGCAGGTTGTCGTATTGTTTCGTAAGGCAAACCGCGCTCTCCGCGCCGAAATCCACGTACGCCTCGTCCACCACCACGACGTTGTCGGGGTTGGAACTAACGATTTGCTCGATTTCCGAAAGCGAAAGCGCGATACCGGTCGGCGCGTTGGGGTTGGCGAGGAAAATCGTCTTGCCCGCGCCGCAGTAGTCGGCAACGTTCAGCGTAAAATCGGCGTTCAGCGGTTTCGTCTCGTACGGCACGCGGTTAAAGTCCGCCGCCACGGGATAGAAACTGTAGGTGATGTTCGGAAACAGTGCCGGCGTTTGGTCATCGCAAAACGCGTTAAACGCGAAACCAATCGCATCGTCCGAGCCGTTGAAAAACAAGAGTTCGTCCGTCTCAACACCGTAGAATTCCGCGGCCGCCGCCACCAAATCGCGACAGGTCGGGTCGGAATAGAGCTGCAAATCCCCCGCCGCTTGGCGCGCCAACCGCTGAGCAATCGGAGACGGCGGGAACGGAGATTCGTTCGTATTGAGTTTTACGTATTTCCGTTCGCGCGGCTGTTCGCCGGGCGTATACGGGGTTAAAGCGGCGAATTTGTCGCTCATAAATCGGCTCATTTCACATCCTCCGTTCGGATAACGGCGCTTTTCGCGTGGGCGGTCAGCCCCTCTTTTTTCGCAAAGGTCGCAACGTCGTTTGCAACGCTCGCGAGCGCCTCTTTGGTATAATAGGTAAACTGCATTTTCTTCACAAAATCGTCCACCGAAAGCGGGCTCGAGAACTTCGCCGTGCCGCTGGTCGGAAGCGTGTGGTTGGGACCGGCAAAATAGTCGCCGAGCGCCTCGGGGCAGTTGCGCCCGAGGAATACCGAACCCGCGTGCCGCACCTTTTCGAGCACCGCAAACGGCTCGTCCACACAGAGTTCCAAGTGCTCCGGTGCAATCTCGTTCGCGATGTCAATCACCAAATCGAGGGTGTCTGCCACGATGATTTTGCCGTTTTGGTCAATCGAAGCGCGCGCAATCTCCGCCCGTTCGAGCAGCGGGATTTGCACTTCGAGTTCCGCCTGCACCGCCTGCGCCAATTCGGCGCTGTCGGTCACGAGAACAGCGGAAGCCAGTTTATCGTGTTCCGCTTGCGAGAGCAAATCCGCCGCCAAGTGGCGCGGGTCGCTTTTGCCGTCGGACACAATCATAATTTCGCTCGGACCGGCAATCATATCGATGGATACACGGCCGAACACCTGCTTTTTCGCCTCGGCAACAAACGCGTTGCCCGGGCCGACGATTTTATCCACCTGCGGGATGCTCTCGGTGCCGTAAGCGAGGGCGGCAATCGCCTGCGCCCCGCCGACTTTATAGATTTTATCCACACCGGCAACCGAAGCCGCCGCCAAAATCGCGGGGTTGATTTTTCCCTCGGCGGTCGGCGGAGTGGTAATGACCACCTCGCGGACACCGGCGATTTTCGCGGGAATCGCATCCATCAGCACGGTGGACGGATACGCCGCCGTGCCGCCCGGAACGTAGAGTCCCGCGCGGTCCACGGGAATCACCCGCTGACCGATAACCGTGCCGTCGGGCGCATCGAGACGAAATCCCTCGCGCTTTTGATTTTCGTGGAAACGGCGAATGTTCACCGCCGCTTTTTTAAGGATTTCCAAAAATTCCGGCTCGACGGATGCTACCGCTTCGTCGATTTCCTCTTTGGAAACGAGCAGCGTGTCGAGTTTTGCTTTATCGAACTTTTCGCCGTATTCAAAAAGCGCTTTGTCGCCGTTTTTGCGGACGTTGTCGATAATCTCCGCCACGATGTCGGTGACGTTGAAGCTCGGCACAACGCGGGCAAAAATCTCGTCGTTCGACACCTCGCCGTAGTTAAGAATTTTAATCATTTGTCTTCCTCCAAATTTGCGGCAAGCCCCGCGGCAATGTGTTCGATGGCCTCGCTCTTAAACTTGAACGACGCTTTGTTGGAAATGAGCCGCGCGCTGATGGGAACGATATCCTCGATGACTTCGAGGTTGTTCTCGCGCAAGGTCGCACCCGTTTCGACGATATCCACAATCACGTCCGACAGCCCCAAAATCGGCGCAATCTCAATCGAGCCGTTTAAGTGGATAAAGTCGATATCGCGGCCTTTTTTGCGGTAGAAATCTTTGGCGATATTGCTGAATTTGGTCGCCACGCGCAGGGTTTTTGTCGTATCGTCCGAAAACCCTTTCGGCGCCGCCACCGCCATTTTGCACACGCCGGTGTGCAAATCGACGAGTTCGTACACGTCCGGCTCGTATTCGAGCAAAATATCTTTGCCGCAAACACCCACGTCCGCCGCGCCGCGCTCGACGTAAATCGCCACGTCGGACGGCTTTACCCAGAAATAGCGCACCCGCTTTTCGGGGTTTTCAAAAATCAGTTTGCGGTTCGGCTCTAAAATCGACGGGCACGGAAACCCCGCTTTGGCAAACGCTTTGTACACGCGCTCACCGAGCCGCCCTTTCGGCAGCGCCACGTTGATAAATCCGTCGTCCGCGGCGGCCGCTTCGTCCACCCGTTCGAGCGCATCGGTATACACCGCGAAGCCAATGGCGTTCGAGCGCCGTTTCATTTTTTGCATAAGCCGGTCATACTGCCCGCCGGACAGCACCGCTTCCGGCACACCGGGCAAAAAGCCCTTAAACACGATGCCGTTATAGTAGTTCACGTCGTTGAGGATGGAAAAATCCACCCGCAGTTCCGCCGCGTTCGCCGCCGACAACACCGCGCGGAAATTTTCATACGCTTCGCTTGCCGCAAACACGCCGTCGAGCGCGGGAAGCACCTCTTGCGGCGTACCGTATACACCGGCGAGCGTGAGCAGCGCATCCACCGCGTCCGTATCGGCACAGTCGGCGCACAAAGCGGCGATTTCGTGGCGGTTTTTCTCGGAAATCGCCTGATACAGCGCGGCATTTTTCTTACTGCCGAGCGCCAAGCGATCGACAACGCTTTCGAGCAAATCAAGGTCGGACACGGCAAGCACGCCGCCCTCGCCGAGCGAGCGCAAACTCTCCGCCGCAAGGGACAACACCTCGTCCACCTCGGTTTTGCCGACCGCGCCGAAGCACTCGACACCCATCTGCAAAATCTCGCGGAACGGCGCGTCGCCGCCCGCCGCACGGTAGACGTTTTCGTCGTAAAACACCTTGCGGGTCACGTCCGGCTCGTCCACGCTGTTTTTGATAATCGACAGCGTGACGTCGGGCTTGAGCGCCATCAACTTGCCGTCGGAATCGGTGAACGTAATGACGTTGTCCGACACGAGAAAGTCCTTGTTTTTCGCATATAAATCGTATTCCTCGAACTTGCTCATCCGGTACGGCAAGAAGCCCTTTTGCGCGTACAATTCGCGCAGGCAAAACACGATTTTTTCGCCGCTTTTTAAGACAGAATCGTTAATGTTCATTGTGTTTTCTCCGTTTCTTCCATGCGTTCAAGCGCGATTTGGTAACCGCCCTCGCCGTAGGTCAAACAGCGGTTGACGCGGCTGATGGTGGCGGTGCTGACCCCCACCTCGGCGGCGATTTTTTGGTAACTGCATTTTTGGCTCAGCAGCACCGCGGTATCCAGCCGCTGCGCCATATCTTGGATTTCTTTAATGGTACATAAGTCCGTAAACAGCGCTTTGACTTCCTCGGGCGACTGCATCGAAGCAACCGCCGCAAACAAACGCTCGGTGGATTTATCGGAATAGGTCATATGTGCCCCTCCTAATTCATTGTGTTATCAGTTTATCACAGTAAAGTAGTAAAGTCAAGGGAAATTTGAAAGTTTTTTGCGGGTTTGCGGGATTTTTTCGCTATTTCGCGGCGTACACTTGCCTCCCTCTGACGAGGGAGGTGGCAAAACCGTAGGTTTTGACGAAGGGAGAGACAAATTCTGATAAAAACCCGTTCTCTCCCCCAGTCTCGCTATCGCTCGACAGCCCCCTCGTCAGAGGGGGCCGAGATGAACGCTCAAATTCTTTTGTAGGGGCGGGCGTCCCCGACCGCCCCACGGTCGGTGCGTAATTCTTGGGGTCGTCGAGGCTAACGAAGCCGAGCGCCGCCGGTGGCGGATACAGCGAGGCGGAGTTATGGCAGCGGTCAAACCGCCGTGCCGACAGGCACATTCGGCGGTTTGGGCACCGCAACTGGATCGCCGACCCCTACGAAATCACCCAAAGTAACATCAACTTTTCACCAAGGGACATCGAGGCACCGTCCCCCTACGCGTGCCGGACGTTTCGTTGTCAAAACGCACAAAAAACCGCGAGCGCTATGCGCTCACGGTTTTTTATTTCATTTCTTACAGCATCGCTTTCATCAAGGCGAGTTGCGCTTCCACCGAGGAGACGGACGTGCCGCCCTCGCTGTTTCTGCGATCCACGCAGTTTTTGAGGTCCACCGCATCGTACACGCCCTCGTCAATGAGGTCGCAGAAGCTTTGGTACGTCGCAAGCGGCAACGTTTCGAGCACCGCGCCGGTTTTGATGCACTCCGCGACCACCTGGCCGGACACTTTATACGCCGAACGGAACGGCAGTCCCTTGCCGACGAGGTAATCCGCCAAGTCGGTAGCGTTGATAAAGCCGGTTTGGGCGGCTTTTTTCATATTGTCGGTGAGGACGTTCATCGTCTCCACCATACCGGCGAACACGTCAAGGCACATCTTCACGGTATCCACCGCATCGAACACGCTCTCTTTATCCTCTTGCATATCCTTATTATACGCAAGCGGCAGACCTTTCAAGACGGTCAAAAGCGAGAACAAATCGCCGTAGACACGCCCCGTTTTACCGCGGATGAGTTCCGCCATATCGGAATTCTTTTTCTGCGGCATAATGGACGAGCCGGTGGTAAACGCATCCGACAGTTCCACGAATTTGAATTCCCAACTCGACCAGAGGATGATTTCCTCCGCAAAGCGGGACATATGCATCTGCAAAAGCGCGATGGCACCCATCAGTTCCACCGCAAAGTCGCGGTCGGACACGCCGTCAATGGAGTTTAGGCACACGCTGTCGAAGCCGAGCTGTTCGGCTTCAAACCGGCGGTCGGTCGGGAAGGTCGTTCCCGCCAAGGCACAACTGCCGATCGGCGACACGTTCATCCGTTTTTTGCAGTCCGCAAGCCGGTCGAGGTCGCGCAAAAACATCGAGGCGTACGCCAAAAGATGATGCCCGAACGTAATCGGCTGCGCGCGCTGCAAGTGGGTGTAACCGGGGACGATGGCATCTTTATACGCTTCCGCCTTGTCAAGAACGGCGGCGAGCAGCGCCTTGGTTTTTGCGGAAATCTCGTCGATTTCTTCCCGCAAAGTGAGGCGCAAATCGAGCGCGACTTGGTCGTTGCGGCTTCTGGCGGTGTGAAGTTTTTTGCCCACGTCGCCGAGCCGCTCGGTCAGCACCTGTTCGACGAACATATGGATGTCCTCGCAGGACATATCGATTTCCAAAGCACCCGACTCCAAATCGTCCAAAATGCCTTGCAACCCGTCGATAAGCGACTCCACGTCCGCCTGCGGCAAAATGCCGGTAGCGCCGAGCATCGCCGCGTGCGCCATACTGCCGGTAATATCCTGTTTTGCCATCCGGCAGTCAAACCGAATGGAAGAGTTGAAATCATCGGCCAGAGCGCTGGTTTCGCCGCTCGTTCTGCCTGCCCACATTTTTGCCATTTGCCGTTCCTCGCTTTTACTTATTTGCCGTTTTTCTTGTTCACCGCAGCCTGCACTTTAATCGGCAGACCGTAGAGGTTGATGAATCCGGCGGAATCTTTCTGGTCGTAATCGCTCTCACCGAAGGTGGCAAGCTCATCGCTGTACAGCGAATACGGGCTCCACACGCCGGCTTTGATGATGTTGCCTTTGTAGAGTTTCAGCCGCACTTTACCGGTCACGTTCTCCTGCGTTTTGTCCACAAACGCGGACAACGCCTCGCGCAGCGGGGTAAACCATTGACCGTTGTAGACGAGTTCCGCAAAGGTGATGGAGAGCCGTTGTTTCTCGTGCAAGGTCATCTTGTCGAGGCAGATGGTCTCCAAGGTTTCGTGCGCTTTATAGAGAATCGTGCCGCCGGGAGTTTCGTACACGCCGCGGCATTTCATACCGACCAAGCGGTTTTCGACGATGTCGATAAGACCGATACCGTTTTTGCCGCCGAGTTCGTTGAGTTTGAGAATGATGCTCTTGGCGGACATTTTTTCGCCGTCCAGCGCCACCGGCGTGCCCTGCTCGAAGTCGAGAGTCACGTAGGTCGGCTCGTCCGGCGCTTTAATCGGGGACACGCCCATTTCGAGGAAGCCCTCTTTGTCGTACAGCGGCTCGTTGCCGGTATCTTCGAGGTCGAGGCCCTCGTGGGACAGGTGCCACAGGTTTTTATCTTTGGAATAGTTGGTCTCGCGGTTGATTTTCAGCGGAATATTGTGCGCCTCGGCGTAGTCGATTTCCTCCTCGCGGGACTGGATGTCCCACTCACGCCACGGGGCGATAATCGGCAGTTCCGGCGCAAACGCTTTGAGCGCCAGTTCAAAACGCACCTGGTCGTTGCCCTTGCCGGTGCAGCCGTGGCAGATGGCGTCCGCGTTTTCTTTAATGGCAATCTCCGCAAGCCCTTTGGCGATGCAGGGGCGCGCGGTCGAGGTGCCGAGCAGATAATCCTCGTACACGGCGCCGGCTTTCATCGTCGGGATGATGTACTCGTCCACGTATTCCTCGGTCAAATCGAGGACGTACAGTTTGGACGCGCCGGTTTTCAGCGCTTTTTCTTCCAGCCCTTCGAGTTCGTCCGCCTGACCGACGTTACCGGAAACGGCCACCACTTCGCAGTTGTTGTAGTTTTCTTTCAACCACGGGATGATAATGGACGTATCGAGACCGCCCGAATACGCCAGAACTACTTTCTTGATTTTGGATTTGTCTAACATAAAAATCACTCCTCTTTTTTGTTACCTTCCGCATTATACGCCCACTTTCGCCGCTTGTCAACCCTTTTTTGAAAAAATATGCAAAAAATATTTATATTTATTCTTGTTTTTGCATTTTTTCGGGATAAATACTCTTTTTTCCTTTTTATTGACACGGGCGGTGCGGCGTGGTACAATAAGAAATGTATGAAAAAACACCTTTCAGGAGGCCTTTTTATGAACAACACAGACAAAACGATGGACAAACTGGTTGCCCTTTGCAAAGGGCGCGGATTTGTGTATGCCGGCAGCGAAATCTACGGTGGTCTTGCCAACACGTGGGACTACGGCCCTCTCGGCGTGGAACTCAAAAACAACATCAAGCAGGCGTGGTGGAAAAAATTCGTGAAAGAATCTCCCTACAACGTCGGTCTGGATGCCGCGATTTTGATGAATCCCCAAACGTGGGTGGCTTCCGGTCACCTCGGCGGCTTCTCCGACCCGCTGATGGACTGCCGCGAGTGCAAAGAGCGTTTCCGCGCGGATAAAATCATCGAAGATTATTGCGCCGAAAACGGTGTGGAACTCGAAAAACCCATCGATGCGTTCTCGCAGGACGAGATGAAAAACTTCATCGAAGAGAAAAACATCCCCTGCCCGAGCTGCGGCAAGCACAACTTCACCGATATCCGTCAGTTCAACCTGATGTTCAAAACGTTCCAAGGCGTGACCGAGGATGCGAAAAACACCGTGTATCTGCGGCCGGAAACCGCGCAGGGCATTTTTGTCAACTTTGCGAACGTCCAGAGAACGTCCCGCAAAAAAGTGCCGTTCGGCATCGGTCAAATCGGTAAATCGTTCCGTAACGAAATCACACCGGGCAACTTCATTTTCCGCGTGCGCGAGTTCGAGCAGATGGAACTCGAATTCTTCTGCAAACCGGGCACCGACCTCGAATGGTTCAGTTACTGGCGCGGTTTCTGCCGTGATTGGCTGCTCTCCCTCGGCATCAAAGAAGAAAACCTCCGCCTGCGCGACCACGATCCGGAGGAACTGTGCTTCTACTCCAAAGCGACCACCGACTTCGAGTTCCTGTTCCCGTTCGGCTGGGGCGAACTGTGGGGCGTGGCCGACCGCACCGATTACGACCTGACCCAACACCAAAACACCTCCGGCAAAGACCTCACCTACTTCGACCAAGAAGCGAACGAACACTACATCCCCTACGTTATCGAGCCGTCGCTCGGCGTGGAGCGCTCGTTCCTCGCCTTCCTCTGCGATGCGTATGACGAAGAAGTGGTGGATGCCGAAAAGAACGACACCCGCGTGGTGCTTCGCCTGCATCCGGCGCTCGCGCCGTTCAAAGCCGCGGTGTTGCCGCTTTCGAAGAAACTGTCGGAAGAGGCGCGCAAAGTGTTCGACATCCTCGCGCCCGACTTTATGGTGGACTTCGACGATGCCGGCTCCATCGGCAAACGCTATCGCCGTCAGGACGAAATCGGCACGCCGTACTGCGTGACCTTCGACTTTGACAGTCTCGAAGACAACTGTGTCACCGTCCGCGAACGCGACAGCATGGAGCAAGTGCGCCTGCCGATCGCCGAACTGCCCGCGTTCCTCGCCGAGAAAATCCGCTACTAATCGAATACAAGAAACGGAGGAATTGAATATGACGTTCCGCAAAGACACCGTTTCTGCCGAAATCCTCGCCCTTCTGCCGCGCATCGGGTTTGATGCTGCGCAGGAGGGCGTTGCCCTTTGCCCTGTTTTGGACGAAACGATAAAGGGCTTTTCGGTAGAAAAAACCGCCGACACGTTGACCGTGCGGTATGAAAAGCTCCCCTATCTCACCCGCGCGCTCGCGCTTTGCGCCGAGCAAACGGACGATACCTACACGTTTTCCCAAACGGCGTGCTTCCGTCACGACGGCGCGATGATCGACTGCTCGCGCAACGCCGTGCCGACGGTCGCAACCCTCAAAGACTACCTTTGCCAAATGGCGCTGATGGGGCTCGACACGCTGATGCTCTATACTGAGGACACCTACGAAATCGAGGGCGAGCCGTATTTCGGCTTCCAGCGCGGGCGGTTCTCGCTTTCCGAACTGCGCGAAATCGACGACTTTGCCGCCTCCTACGGCATTGAGGTCGTGCCGTGTATGCAAACGCTTGCCCACTTAAATGCGATTTTCCGCCACCGCCCCGCCTACGAATGCGTTCACGATATCGACGATATTTTGCTTGTAGACGAGCCGAAAACCTACGAACTCATCGACAAAATGGTTGCCGCCTGCCGCCGCGCGTTCCGCAGCAACCGCATCCACATCGGTATGGACGAGGCGGAGCATTTGGGGCGCGGGCGTTTCCTTGACCGCAACGGCCCGCAAGAAACGCGCGAGATTTTGCAGCGCCACCTCGAAAAGGTGTGCACCATTTGCGAAAAATACGATTTCTCGCCGATGATGTGGAGCGATATGTTCTTCAAACTCGCCAAAGCTGACACCGGCAACCAGTATTACCGTTCGGAACTGTCGCAGGAACTCATCGACAGCGTACCCGCCGGCGTGTCGCTCGTCTATTGGGATTACGTCACGCTCGACTCCGACGTGTACCGCGAAAATCTCGCCCGCCACGCGCTGTTTAAGAATAACGACACCGTGTTTGCCGGCGGCGCGTGGAAATGGGTCGGTTATTCGCCGCGCTCGCTGTACAGCTTGGAAACTTCCCGTTTAGCCCTTGCGGAGTGCCGCAAAGCGGGAGTCAAAGACGTGTTTGTGACGCTGTGGGGCGACAACGGCGCGGAAGCGTCGCTGTACGCCGTGCATCCGGCGCTGCAGCTGTTTGCCGAGATGAACTTTCACGAAAGCGTGGACGACGACCTGCTCGCCCGCCGCTTCAAAACCTGCACCGACGGCATTTTTGAGGACTTTATGCTCGCGGATGCCCTCGACACCCCGCCCGGCGGTTCGGATATGAAACTCGTGCAGCCGTCGCGCTATCTTCTGTATCAGGACAACCTTTTAGGACTCTTCGACTTCCACGTCGGCGAGGGGTATAACGACCATTACAAGGCGCTTGTCGAAAAATTCCGCGCCGCCGCCGCGCGCAACCCGCGCTACGCCAAAACATTTACCACCTGGGCGGCACTTTCGCAGGTACTTTCGAACAAAGCGGAAATCGGAAAAGCGCTTTTCGCCGCCTATCACGCGGGCGACAAGCAAGAACTCAAACGCCTTGCCACCGACGTACTTCCCAAAATCGCCGACGACGTGGATACGCTCCGCGCGGCGGAGGAAGCCCAATGGATGAGCGAGAGCAAACCGTTCGGCTTCGAGATTTTGGATATCCGTCTTGCGGGCACCGCCGCCCGCGCCCGCACCGCCGCCCGCCGTGTTCTCGCGTTTGTGAACGGCGATACCGAATCCATCCCCGAACTCGAAGCGGAGCGACTTCGGATGCACCCGACCGAAACCGACCTCTACTGGATGTATTGGCAGACAATGATTTCCGCCTGCCCGATTTGATTTTACGCAACAAAAAAACACCATCGAGTCACTCGATGGTGTTTTTTAATTTCAAAAAAGATAGGGTTTACGCGAGTAGGCGCGCCAATTTTCGAGTGGCGAAAAAGCACACGATACCATAATAGAGCAGCTCGATGATCGCAAGCACGCCGCAACCGAACAGCACGCCGACAAACATAAGAATATCTTGGGTGAAAATTCCCATAAAAACGGATACCAGCAAGCAGAGAATCCCAAAAACGACGTTTGCGATTTTATCGCGTTTGATAAGTTCCAAAGAAACGTCGACGGTTGCTTTGCCGTCTTGTTCAAGAATACACCCTTTTATCACGGGATGAAGCACCAGCGTATGAAACGCCAAATTTTCTCTTAACTCAAAGTCTTCGTCGTGAACAGCGCACGTAAATTGGGTGGAATCGGACAACCGTTCTTTGACTGCCAAAGAAGAAATATCCGTTGGTATTCTTTTTGAGAACATACAAACTCCCCTCCCGATTTTGCGTAGTTTACGGTTTCACGTATTTGACGTTGTAACTGTGAAGCGGGGTGGGATTTTCCTCGTCGAGCGCCGCAATATCGTAGGCATCGATCGAAAACTCCACGGTTTGGATTTCCGAAATCGACGCTTCGGTCAGTTCATCCGTGTCCAAAATCAGTCCGGTTTCCATACTCGTGTGCGGAAGTACCATACCGATCCACAGCGCCGACACCTCTTTGCCGTTGACCTTCGCCGATTCGCAGATGTACACAAGCGGCTCGTCCGTGCGGTTTTCCATATAGGTGTTGAGGGTCGTAAACCAGCCGAATTCGTCCGTCGAAAAGCCGGTGGCAATCGCCGAAATCTCGCTGTTGTCCACCAGCGTCACGCCGTCTTTCGGTGCGCGATCTTTCTTTTCGTAGGTCGAGCCGTCGCCCGAGAGATAAAACTCGGTGACCGCCGCACCCAAATCCAAATACTCGCCGGTTTCCGCATCCATCGCCACCGTCCACAACGCGACCTTTTCGATTTCCTCATCGAAATCCTCGCCGATACCGAACATAGCGGCATCCACGTTGCCCTCACCGGGCTCCAATTCCACGTCCCACAGCGGGAAGAAGGTTTGGTCGTTAAGCGCGGCACCGACCAGCACCACGTCCACCGTACGGTCCGTCGTCAGGTTTTCCGCGCCGAGCAACAGCTCGAAGCCGTATTCCTCGCTGTTGTTCACGTCGTAAAGGGTCAGCGCCACGTCCTTACCCGCGGAAACGGGCAGGTTCATCGGGGTGGCCTGTTCGCCGAACGTCACGGGGATATCCGCCACGTATTTGCGCACGAGCAGCACGTCTTTCATATTAATCGTGCCCGAGCCGTCGGCATCCGCCGCCACCTCGTTGAGATAGACGTACAAGTCCGCGAGGTAACTGCGCAGCGCCAAAATGTCTTTCATGTTAATCACGCCGTCATCGTTGGCATCGCCGTAACGCGGGGTCAGCATCGCGGCGGCAGGAAGCGCGCACACAACACACAGCGCCACACACAGCGCCGCACAAAACAGTTTTTTCATCGTTTTCATTCTTCTTCAATTCCCTTCTCTACGTATTCCCACAGACCGTCGTACGTACCCGCCGCGGCCTGCGCCACATTCAGCGCCATATCGTTCGGCGAAGCCGAAGCAATCACGCGATTCAGGTTGGAAATGGAAAACGAGCCGTAATACGCGCTCGCCGTATCCAAATCGTGACCGGTAAAGAAATCCAACGTCAACATTTGGGCATACGCGCCGGTCGGCAGAACACTGTCAGCCACGCTCTTCCATTGCGCGCGGTTCAAGAGGTTATAGAGGTCCACCGCCTCCTGCCCTTCGAACAGATAGGCAACCGGCTCTTTCTCCTCTTGGCTTTCCGCGCCGGTAGCGGTCGGGTCTTTCGCTTGGGTAATGGTCACAAGGCAGGACACGTCACCGTGGCGAAATTCATCCAGCGTATGCACCGGAGCATTCAAATCCACCGACACGTCGTTGCCGGGTTTTTGGTCACAACCGCAAAGAAGCGCCGCCGCCATCAGCAGGCAAACGCCAAGCACAACAATCCGTTTCATTTTCTTCACCTCAATACCCCATAACGCCGTCGAGCGACTCGTCGTTTTCAATCCAGTCCATCACGTCGTAGGTCACGTACTCGTCCTCCGTCGTGCGTACAATCACCTTGGAAATGCCGGCGTTGATAACCATCCGTTTGCACATCGAGCAGCAGCACGCGTTTTCGACCAAACTGCCGTCCGCCTCCTCGCCGCAAAGGAACAACGTCGCGCCGAGCATTTTGTCGCGGGGCGCGCTGATAATCGCGTTGGCCTCGGCGTGAACGCTGCGGCACAGTTCATAGCGCTCGCCGCGCGGGATTTTTAACTCCGAACGGATGCACCGACCGAGGTCGGTACAGTTTTTACGACCGCGGGGCGCACCGACGTAGCCGGTGGACACGATTTCGTCGTGGTTGACAATGACCGCGCCGTAAGAACGGCGCAGGCAGGTGCCGCGATGGCTCACCGTTTGGGCAATATCGAGATAATAGTTGATTTTGTCACGTCGCATAATGGTTTCCTCCTCTATTCAGCGCTCGCCTTCCAAGAAGAACGAGCGATTCTGCCAAAAATACACAAAGCCGGAAATCGCGGTCAGCGCGGTGGCAATCCAAATGAAAATCTGACCGATGAGAAGCGGAATCGAGAACACCGCTTCCGGAAGCGCCGCGGCGGAAAGCACCGTGTCTTTCCACGTGCAAAATTCCAGCACCGCGAGCAGATAGCCGATGGTGATATACTGCGCCACCGTCTTGAATTTACCCCAATAGTTGGCGGCGACAACTTTGCCGCCCTCGGCAGCGACCAAACGCACCGACGTAACCACAAATTCGCGGACGAGGATAATCATCAGTGCCCACAAACTCATTTTTCCGATAGCGAGAAAGCCCACAAAGGCCGCCGTTGTCAGCATTTTATCGGCAATCGGGTCCATAAACTTGCCGAGGTTGGTCACAAGGCCGCGGGCACGGGCGATTTTGCCGTCCAGCATATCGGTAAAGGACGCGATGCCGAACACCAGTCCCGCCGCGAGATAGTGGAACGGAAAATTCCACACGAATAACAGCAAAAACAGCGGCACGAGCAAAATGCGCGAAAGCGTTAATTTATTCGGTAAGTTCATGCTTCCACCGCCTCTCCGATCAAATCCCATTCGAGGGTATCCGTAATCTCCACCTGCACGAAATCGCCCGGTTGCGGCGGGGTTTGTGTGCTGAAAAACACTTTGCCGTCAATATCCGGCGCATCGGCGGCGGAACGACCGAACCAGCACTCGGCATAGCGGTCAAAACTCTCCACAAGCACAGTCAGCGTTTTGCCGACCAGCGCGTTGTTTTTCTTTTCGACGATGCGCGCCTGCTGTTCCATCACAAGGTCGGCGCGGCGGTGTTTCACGTCTTCCGGCACTTGGTCGGGCATCGCGGCGGCTTTCGTCCCCTCCTCCGCCGAATAGGCGAAGCAACCGAGGCGGTCGAACTCCACGTCTTTCACAAATTCGCACAGTTCCTCAAAATCCGCCTCCGTTTCGCCGGGGAAACCGGTCATCACGGTGGTACGCAGGGTGACGCCCGGCACCTTTTCGCGGATATGAGTCATCAAATCGGTCAGCCACGCGCGGTCACCCGTACGGTTCATACGCTTGAGCACCGTGCCGGATGCGTGCTGAATCGGGATGTCAAAATATTTCACGATTTTTTCTTCGGCGGCGACCACGTCGAGCAGGTCGTCCGTGATGTATTCGGGATAGCAGTAGAGCATCCGAATCCAACGCAGTCCGTCGATTTTGCACAGTTCTTTGAGCAGTTCGACGAGCATCGGTTTGCCGTAGAGGTCCACGCCGTACTGCGTCGTATCCTGCGCGACGAGGGTGATTTCTTTCACGCCGCCCTCGACAAGCCATTTGGCCTCATCCACCAGCGTTTCGAGTTTGCGGCTTTTGAGCCCGCCGCGGATGTGCGGAATGGCGCAGTAGGTACAGCAGTTGTTGCACCCGTCGCCGATACGCATAAAGGCGAAAAATTGCGGGGTCGTCTGCACGCGTTTGCCGTCGAGCGACCAGCATTTGCGCGACGGGAATTCGCACACGTGCCCGCCCGCCATCACGCGGTTCACAACGTCCACAATATCGACGTTTGCGCCGAGGCCCAAAACCGCGTCGCACTCCGGCAGTTCGTCCGCGACTTCCTGCTGATAGCGCTGCGCCATACAGCCGGTGACGATGAGGCGCTTGATGCGCCCCTCTTGTTTGAGCGTGGCAAACTCCAAAATCGTTTCAATCGCTTCTTGTTTGGCGGCCTCGATAAAGCCGCAGGTATTCACAATCACCACGTCGGCAAGCGCGGCATCCGCTTTAATCGGAATGCCGGCCTCCCGCAATTTTCCGAGCATCAGTTCGGCATCCATCTGGTTTTTCGGGCAGCCCAGCGACACCATTCCAACGGAAAAGCTCAACACGACTCCTCCTCTTGTTCCGTTTGCCGCAAGGCGGTGCGCACCGTGTCGTAATCAAACCCGTAACGGGCGAGCGCATCCGCGATTTTGCGGCGATTTTGTTCATCTTTTTGAGTATAACATTTTTTGTCTAAAAAAGCAAGAGCCGCCTGCAAATCGTCCGCACCGATTTTTTCGACCGCCTCCGCCGCCACGTCGCGGTCAATCCCCTTTTCGCGCAGTTTTTGCACCGCGCGGCGTTTCGGATAATGGCGCACAAGACAATACTCCCGCGCATACCGCACCGCCAAACTCTCGTCGTCCACCAGTCCCAACTCTTCCATACGCTCGGCGGTGGCGGCGCATACCTCGCGCCCCGCCGCTTTGCGGAGTTTTTCCGAAAGTTCTTTTTTTGTGTAATCCCGCCGCGAGAGCAAATACAGCGCGCGGTCGCGGGCGCGGTTTTCCTCCGACAACGACAAAAGCGCCGACAGAGATTCCTCTGTCAGCGCACTGTTTGCCCGATACGGCGATTCGTCCCACGTGCGGCGGTCTACCTCCACCTCGCGCCCGTCCGAAAGGGTCACAAGATAGAGTTGCCCGCGCCGCACGGCGATAGTTTCAACCGTGAACGTGTTTTCCATCGTTTAGTCCTCAACCACAATGTCGATTTTGGCTTTTGCCTGCGCCGCAGTCACACGGGGCGCATCCGCCAGCGGGATTTCCATCGGCACGGGAGCCGCGGCGGGAGCAGAAACGAACGGATCTTCTTCCTCTTTGGATTTAAGCATCCACGCCCGCACGGCGGTTTCCACCTCTTCGAGGATAGCAGGGTTGTTTTTGAGATATTCTTTCGCGTTGTCGCGGCCTTGACCGATGCGCTCCTCTTTATAGGAGAACCACGCGCCGGATTTTTGGATAATATCCGCTTCCACCGCCAAATCCAACACCTCGCTCAAATGCGAAATGCCCTCGCCGTACATAATATCAAACTCCGCCTCTTTGAACGGCGGGGCGACTTTGTTTTTCACCACGCGCACGCGGGTGTGCGAGCCGATGGGCGCGCCGTTTGCTTTCAGCGTTTCGGTGCGGCGCACGTCGAGGCGCACGGATGCGTAGTATTTGAGTGCGTTGCCGCCGGCGGTGACTTCGGGGTTGCCGTAAACCACGCCGATTTTCATACGCAGTTGGTTGATGAAAATCGCAAGGCAGTTGGATTTGGACACCACGCCCGCAAGTTTACGCATCGCTTTAGACATCAGACGCGCTTGCAAGCCGACTTGGTTGTCGCCCATTTCGCCCTCGATTTCGGCGCGCGGCACCAGCGCCGCCACCGAGTCGATAACCAGCACGTCCACCGCACCCGAGCGGATGAGCGCCTCGGCGATTTCAAGCGCCTGCTCGGCGGTGTCCGGTTGGGACACGAGCAGTTCGTCCACGTTCACCCCGAGCGCTTTTGCATACACGGGGTCAAGCGCGTGCTCCACGTCCACGTACGCGGCTTCGCCGCCCATTTTTTGCGCTTCGGCAACCGCGTGCAGCGCGAGAGTGGTTTTACCGGAGGCCTCCGGCCCGTAAATCTCGACGATGCGGCCGCGCGGAAGTCCGCCGATACCGAGCGCGCGGTCAAGCGCGACCGAACCGGTCGGAATGGCATCCACCTGCATATTGAGGTTTTGGCCGAGGCGCATCACCGCGCCCTTGCCGTAACTTTTTTCTATTTGAGCCAGCGCCATTTCGAGCGCTTTCTGTTTGTTCTCGTTCTTTTCGATTCCCGCGGATTTCTCCGCCGCTTTTTTGGTAGCCATAGCCATACCTCGCTTTCAAAGTTCTCCTTCATTATACCAAACATTTTCGGGAAATCAAGGGGTTTTGCGAAAAAATCGAACATTTGTTCTATTTTTGTCGAGATTGTCAAAAACAAGCGGATTTTCTTGGTAAAAAAAGCGAAAACCCTCTTTCAAAGGTTTTCGCTTTTTTCTTCCTATTCTATTACAGATACGCGGTTACGCCGCATCCTCCAACCCCGCCAAGAAGCGGCGCAGGGAGAGCACGTCTTTCATATTCACCGTGCCGTCCCCGTTGCGGTCGGCGGCTTCGGTCAGCGACACGTCGAGCCCCGCCAAGAACTTGCGCAGCGCGAGCACGTCTTTCATATTGACCGCACCGTCGCCGTTGGCATCGCCCCGCAACCGCACGTCCGGTACCGTTTTTTCCGGCGTGCCGGTCTCGGTGGCGGTCACCGTCGGCTGCGCCGCGGTATCGGTCGCAACCGCGGTATCGGTGGCCTCGGTCGGCGCAGCAAAGTGGATACGCGCGCCGAACAGCACCTCGTTGGAGTCGCCTTTTTCAACGGTGTCCCATTGTTCTTCCGTGCCGCCGAAAAACACGTCGGTCAATTCGCCGCATTCCGCAAACGCGCCGGTGCCAATCGCTTCCACCGAAGCGGGAATAACCACACGTTTTAAGTTATAATCATATTGAAATGCGCCGTCGCCGATTTTTTTCAAACCATCCTGCAACAAAACGAACTTCAACGCCCAACAATCGGCAATCGCGCCGTCATACAGATATTGCACCGTTCCCGGAACGGTCAGCGATTGCAGCGTATCGTTGCCGGAAAACGCCTGCTCGCCGATTGCCGTCACGGTGTATCCGCCAAGCGTTTCGGGCAAAATCAGCGTAGAAGCGGTGCCGAAGTAGTCGATAATCATCGCCTCGTTCGGCGCACACAAATCATAGAGAAAATCCGCTTCGTTCGCGCTCGCCGCCAGCGGAAGCCACGTGAAAAGCGTTCCGAGCAGGCAGAAAACAGTCAATAGAGTCAGTAGTTTTTTCATCGTAGAGTTGCTCCTTTTTTTGATGTTTTCAGTATACCACCCTGCCGCCGTATAGTCAAATCGAAACTTTTTTCATAAAACCGCAAAAAAATCGAAAGTATCCTCTTGACACTCTCCGTTTTTGGTGGTATAATCGCTCTTGTTCCTGCGGCTTTAGCTCATCTGGTAGAGCGCCACCTTGCCAAGGTGGAGGTAGCGAGTTCGAGCCTCGTAAGCCGCTCCAATAAAAAACACCCGACCGTCGGTCGGGTGTTTTTTTGTTATTCTTTTTCTTCCGCTTGGGCCGCTTCGGCAAGCGGCACGGTGGGCGTGTCGTCCGTTTCTTCTTCGGGCGGCGCGTTTTTCGCTTTGTTCTTGCAAATAAGCCACAATGCCACACCGCCCGCCACCGCGACCACCGCCACGAGTTGGGACACTCGCATACTGCCGAGTTTCAGGCTGTCGATACGCAAACTTTCGATGAAAAAACGTCCCGCGCCGTACCAAATCAAGTATCCGGCGAAGAGCTTGCCCTTAAAGGTGTATGCCTTTACAGAAATCAGGTGCAGCAGCACAAACCCGAGCACACACCACAGCGACTCATAGAGGAACGTGGGATGCACCGGTTGCGCCCAGTTATACACCGACGTGGCGTGCACGCCGTTTTTGATAAGGTTGCCGGTCATACCCCACGGGAGCGTGGTGTTGCCGCCGAACGCCTCTTGGTTAAAGAAGTTGCCCCAGCGCCCGATGGCTTGTCCGATGAGAAACCCGAGCGAGCACAAGTCGAACATGGCAAGGGTATTCACTTTACGGATTTTACACATCACCAGTCCGCTTAAAAACGCGAAAATCAACCCGCCGTAGATGGCGAGCCCGCCTTCCCACACACGAAAGATAGAGGCGGGGTCGGCAAAATACGCCGCGCGGTCCACCGAGAACAGCACGTAATACAGCCGCGCACCCACGAACGCACAAATGGTGGAAACCAGCACCACGTCGAACATGGCATCTTCGTCGATTTTGAACGATTTTGCCCGCTTCCACGCATAGATAGCGGCAAGCAAAAAGCCGCAGGCAATCATCACGCCGTACCACTTGACGGTAATCGGCAGTCCGAATAAACTAAACTGTAAAGCGGTATCCGGCAGGGCGAATTTAAGGCCGAGCCCCGGAAATTCCACGTATTGTCCCATACGAACGCACCTCGATTCTGTTCTTTATTTTATCGCGTTTTTTCCCCTTTGTCAATCGCATATTCGCGCGCCCGTTTTCGCATACTAAACCGTGAAAAAAGGACGTGTGCGAATGAGAAAATATCGGATGTTAGCGGCGGTCACCGCGGCGGTTTGCGCGGCACTTACGGTCGCCGCGCTCACAAAACCCGTTACGGTGGACGTAGTCACCCTCGCCCCGCGAACGGCGGTCAAAACCGACCTGTTCCCCGCCGTCGTCACCGACGGCACGCATCTGCAAATGTTTATCCGCGAAAGCCGTGCCGCCGCGGTAAAACCGGGACAAACGGCCACCGTCAGCGGTGTGGGATTTGCGGGCGAATCCTATGCAGGCACGGTCACCGCGGTCGCCCCCGCCGCCACCGTGAAAAACGGCAAGACGGGGATTCTCGGCACGGTCACGCTGACCGACACCGACGACAGCATCAAAAAAGGGCTCACCGCCACGGTACGGGTGACGGTGGAAACGATAGAAAACGCCCTCGTCGTGCAGGACGAGTGGCTCGGGGACGACGGCGGCACCCCGTTTTTGTGGGTGGTAGCGGACGGGCGCGCCGTTCGCCGCGCCGTTGTACTCGGTGAAACGGTAGACGGCGGCACGCTCCAAACCGGCGTGTTCGCGGGCGAAGCGGTGATAACCGACCCGCACGCCGTCACCAAACCGCGCCGCGTTCGCGAAAGGGGTGCGCCGTGACCGATTTGTGTTTCAGCGTGTGGCGGGAACTGCGGCGCAAACCCGCCCGCACGCTCTTGACCGTCTGTTCCCTCGCCGTCGGCGTGGGGATGCTGACACTCCTCTGCGCCGTATCCGCCGCCGGAAGCCGCGCCGCCGACGAAGAATTGCGCGCCATGGGACTGGACGGTTTTTCGGTCACCGCCGCCGAGCGCCCGCTGGATACCGCGGCACTCGAAGCGGTCGCGGCGCTTCCCGACGTAACCGTAGCGGCACCGCTGACGGTGGTTTCCACCGCCGCCGTGCTCGGCGACGAGCCGGAAACGGTGCTTCTTTGCGGGGTGGACGAGCACGCCGCCGATGCCGTGGCCATCGACCTTACGGCGGGGCGAATGCCCACCGCGCGAGACGTGCTGGACGAGGCGCTTTGCTGCACCGTTGAGGAAACCGCCGCCACCGCCGCGTTCGGCAACCGTTCGCCCCTCGGCGAAACGGTCACCGTGTGGATTGACGGCGGCGAATTCGCCTTTACGGTTGCGGGCACCGCCCGCGCCAAAAGCAGTTTGCTCAAAAACCTGACCGGCAACCTCCCGCCGCTGTTGCTCGTCCCCGCTTCAACGCTGGCGGCGCTTTCGGGAAGCGACACGGTAGACCGCCTTGCGGTGCGCTCGCCCCTTCCCGTCGAGGAGTTACAAACCCGCATCCGCACCGTTCTTGCCGATTACGGAAACGTCGACATCGACACGCTCGCCGTCCAAAAAGACCGCCTATCGCGGCTGACGGCGCTCCTCTCCTGCCTGCTGACCCTTGCGGGTGGCGCGGCGCTTGTCGTATCCGGCGGCAACCTACTCACAACGGGGCTATCCACCGTTGCGGAACGCGTGCCGGAAATCGGACTCAAAAAAGCTCTCGGCGCGACCCGTTCACGCATTTTAGCGGAATTTTTGCTTTCCGCCGCGCTTCAATCCGCGTTCGGCGGTGCGGCAGGGCTTCTGCTCGGCGGCACGGCGGCGGCAATCGGGCTTCGATGCTTCGGCGTTCCCTTCGCACCGAGCGTATGGCGCGGGATTTGCATCTTTCTCGCCACCGTCGCGTTCGGCACGCTTTGCGGCGCCATTCCCGCCGAAAAAGCCGCCCGCTTGTCCCCCGCGGAAGCGTTTTGCCGCGCGTAAATCGTTTTCCGCAAAAAACTGCTTGACAAGCGACAAAAACCGCGCTATAATGCAAGAAACCGATGAACAAGAGGAAGTAAGCCCCTGCACGGATGAAAGAGAGCCGCCGACGGTGGAAGCGCGGTATCACGACAGGTCGCCGAATGGTCTTGGGAGGGCTGCCGGAACGACGTTTCGTCCGATGGCAGACGGGAACTTCGCCCGTTATCCGTGAAGCGTCTGTGTCCGCAGACGGCGAGAGTGGGCTGATTTTCAGCCAATGCTGGGTGGTACCGCAGGAATGTCTCCTGTCCCTCGATTTGAGGGACAGGTTTTTTATTTTGCCGCCTCCCCCGCAAACAAACGGACAATACAAAAAACCTTTTTAAGGAGTGTTGTCAAATGAACAAGTATCTCGAGTATCAAAACTATCTCAAAGAGTATCCGAGCAAAGACGGTTACTTCGGCGAGTACGGCGGTCGCTATCTGACCCCGGAACTGAACAAAGCGATGGACGAGGTGGAAACCGCCTATCGCACCATCTGCCACAGCGCCCAGTTTATCAACGAACTGCGCCGCATCCGCAAAGAGTTCCAAGGTCGCCCGACGCCGGTGTACCATTGCGAACGGCTCTCCCGACTGCTCGGCGGCCAAACCCAAATCTACTTAAAACGCGAAGACTTAAACCATTCCGGCGCGCACAAACTCAACCATTGTATGGGTGAAGGTCTGCTTGCCAAATATATGGGCAAGAAAAAGATTATCGCCGAGACCGGCGCCGGTCAACACGGCGTGGCGCTCGCCACCGCCGCCGCCTACTTCGGTTTGGAATGCGACATCTATATGGGCGAAGTGGACATTGCCAAACAAGCCCCCAACGTCACCCGTATGAAACTGCTCGGCGCGAACGTCGTGCCGGTTTCCAAAGGGCTGAAAACCCTCAAAGAAGCGGTGGATGCCGCGTTTGAGGCGTATCTCAACGAATACGAAGACACCATCTACTGCATCGGCTCGGTCCTCGGACCGCACCCGTTCCCCATGATGGTGCGCGATTTCCAACTGTGCATCGGTGAAGAAGCCCGCGAGCAGTTTATCGGTATGACCGGTCTTCTGCCGGATGCGGTGGTCGCGTGCGTGGGCGGCGGTTCCAACTCGATTGGTATGTTCCTGCCGTTCGTTGCCGACCCGGTGGAGATTTACGGCGTGGAGCCGCTTGGCAAGGGCTCCGGTATCGGTGAGCACGCCGCTTCGATGGCGTACGGCACCAAAGGCCGCCTGCACGGGTTTGACAGCATCTTGCTGCAAAACCAAAAAGAAGGCGAGCCCGACCCCGTTTACTCGGTGGCAAGCGGTCTTGACTATCCCGGTGTCGGTCCGGAACACGCGTTTTTGCACGACAAGGGCCGTGTCAACTACATCACGGCGCTGGACGACGAAGCGATGGAAGCGTTCTTCCTGCTTTGCCGCTACGAGGGTATCATCCCCGCGATTGAGAGCGCCCACGCTTTGGCGGGTGCGATTAAACTCGCGCGCGAGGGCAAACACGCCTCGATTCTCGTCAACCTTTCCGGTCGCGGCGACAAAGACATCGACTACGTGGTCGAGCATTACGGCACCGGCGAAGAATTCCTCAAAAATCTGGAAACCAAATAATTTTACACAAAAAAAAGCCGCAAGGACACGTTCCTTGCGGCTTTTTCTTTTTCGTTTTCGGCAAATCCGTTATCCCGCTTCATCCTCCTCCCACGCATCCATCGTTTCGGCAACCTTGTTGAGTGCGCGGCGGTAGGCGGAAAACACACACGCCCGTTCGCGGCAAAGCCGCACGCAAATCGCATCCCACGGCTCGACACACAAATAGCGAAGTCGCAACACCCGCCGTTCAAGCGACGTAAGCGACGGCGTTTCGTGGATGAGTTTGCCCACCGCGCGGCGGGCGGTCACCAAATCGGCAAACAGCGTGTCAATGCGGGCGGACAACTCCTTTTCCTCGGGAAACCCGCGGGCGGCGATATCCGAACGTTCTTCGGTCAGTTCCTCGATCAGCACCGCTTTTTCGATGCAGGGCGAGAGACGTTCCTTGGCGCGTTGTCCGTCGGCGGTCAACGGCTGATACTTCCGCGCCACGGTTACATCGCCTCCCGTTCGGTGTCGTAGCGGCGGCAATCGTCCACGCAGTCGGAACAAACGGGCTCGCCGTCAATGGAAAAATACAGGTCGTCAAAAATCGGTTCGTCACACCACGCGCAGATACGGCGGGATGTATCCACCGGCGCGTTGGGACAACCGGAAAGACACGGTTCTTCGTGACAAAGTTCACACATAAGGTCGGTTCCTCTTTTCCAAAATTTTCTTCCTCGAGGTTGCCTGTATTATACCACAAGTCCTGCCGTTTGTCAATATTTTTTGTGAGTGTTATCGACAACATAAGAACAAAACCGGCCAATTTCGGTGGAAAGCGCTTGTGCTTTACAGATTGGAAATCGTTGGTATATTTGCGTTTGCAAAATGACGCTTTTTCGCCGCGGCGTTTTGCTCATTCTCAATATGTGAGATTTTGCAAACGTGTTTTTCTTGCCGATTTTATCGACATTGTGTGTCTGTTTTGTCGAAACACGTCGAAAACGGCACAAAAAAAGAGCGACCGTATCGGTCGCTCTAAAATATCTTACAACGTAAAAATCTCGTCGTCGAGCATCGTCTGTGCCGCCAAAAGCACGCCGAGTTTGCCCGCGTGGAAATTGAGCCCGCCTTGCATAAACGCGGCAAACGGCTCACGCAGCGGCGCATCCGCCGACAGTTCAATCGACGAGCCCATGGTAAACGCGCCCGCCGCCATAATCACCTGCGACTCATAGCCGGGCATCTCGCTCGGCTCGGGCACGACAAACGCATCCACCGGCGCGCCGCGCTGCATTCCGCGGCAAAACGAGCAGAGGGCTTCGGGCGATTTGCAAAACAGCACTTCAATGATATCGCCGCGCTCGTCAAACGGTTTCGGCGACACGTCGTAGCCGAGCAAATCGAACAGCGACGCGGCGTAGACAGCGGTTTTCATCGCTTCCCCCACCACCTGCGGCGCATGGAACAACCCCATAAACAGTTCGCGGTTGTGACCGAGCGAAGCGCCCACTTCGCGCCCGAGGCCGGGTGTCGTCATCCGCGCGGCGCACAGTTCAATATACTTCGCTTTGCCGCAAAGATAGCCGCCGTTTTGCGCGATACCGCCGCCGGCGTTTTTGATGAGCGAACCCGCCATCAAATCCGCGCCGACCTCGGTCGGCTCGACCGTTTCGGCAAATTCGCCGTAGCAGTTGTCCACAAACACGCACACGTCGTCCCGCACGGCTTTCACCGTGTCGATAATCGCCTTGATATCCGCGATTTTAAGCGACGGGCGGGTGTCGTACCCGCGCGAGCGCTGGATATGTACAAGTTTAATGCTCTTGTCCGCAAGCGCCGCGGCAATGGCGGGCAAATTCGGCGCTTTTTCGGCGTTCAGCGGCACTTCTTTGTAGCCCACGCCGAACTCTTTCAGCGAGCCGGCCGCCTCGCGCTTGTGGCCGATGGTGGTTTCAAGCGTATCGTACGGCGCGCCGGTCGCGGCAAGCATCGTGTCGCCGGGGCGCAGTACGCCGAACAGCGCAATCGTAATCGCGTGGGTGCCGGAGACGATGCTGTGGCGCACGAGCGCATCCTCCGCGCCCATCACCTCGGCAAACACGGCATCGAGCGTATCCCGCCCGCGGTCGCCGTAGCCGTAACCGGTGGTCGGAACGAAATGGCTCTCGCTCACGCGGTGTTTGGCAAAAGCGGCCAACACCTTTTGCACGTTGTATTCTGCCACCTCGTCAATGTGGGCGAATTGCGGCTTCACCCGCAAAAGCGCCTCGTCCGAAAGCGCGGACAGTTTCTCGTTGATTTCAAAAAACGGTGTGTTCATACGGTTTCCTCACTTAAAATCCACTTGACCCCACGTCCCGCAGACGGTGAAGCCGAGCGATTCATATAGTCGTTGCGCCGCCTCGTTTTTGGCGGCGATATACACGTCTTTCCCCTGCGCCTGCCCCGCGCTTGCGAGCGCGGTAACACACGCGGCGGCGTACCCGCGCTTGCGATAATTTTCATCGGTGCAGATAGCGCCCAGCAGCCACGCGGTTTCCGCTTCGGCGACCGTCATCCCGCCGGACACGGGCGTTTTTTCGTCGCACACGGCAACCAGCCGACATTTGTCCCGCCGCACGCGATGGGTCACGTCGGCATACCACGCGTCAAACGGCGGCATCGACTCCCCGAACACCCGCTTGGCCAGCGGATAGTAGTCCGCGGGCGCAATCGCTTTTGCGCTCCCCGTCGGCAGGATGTTTTGCGGCGCTTTCAGCACGTTTCCGGTGCGGACCGCAAGCCCGCGCGCCGCCGCAAACGCGGTGGCTGTTTCGCCGTCGGTGCGAAGGGACGTAATCTGCGGCGACATCGCCACAAAACAGAGCGCCTCGTCCGCATCGTCGCCGGAAAGAAGCGTGGCCGCGCCGTCCAAGACGGACAGCACG
>JAKSPN010000070.1 GCA_024404755.1 Clostridia bacterium
TGGTGGAGACGAAGAGGATCGAACTCTCGACCTTACGGATGCGAACCGTACGCTCTCCCAGCTGAGCTACGCCCCCATTTTTCGAACGCTTGTATATCATAAAACATTCTTGGGGAAAAGTCAAGAGTTTTTTTATTTTTTACGCGTTTATTTGTGATTTTTATTTTTGGTGCACGTCCAATTGCGGGAACGGAATGGTGATGCCGTTCGCATCGAGCGCTTTTTTCACTTCTTCCGCGAGCCCGAAGCGCGCGTCCCAGTAATCCTTGCCCTCAACCCACACGCGCAGGATGAAATCGAGCGAACTCTCGTTCATTTTATCGAGCAGCACTTGCGGCGCGGGATCGGCAAGTACGTTGTCGCGCGCGGCGGCAACGGCCAGCACCACTTCGCGGGTTTTGTCGATATCGTCGGCATAGGCGGTGCAAAACGGGATGTCGAGGCGGGCTTTATCGAGTGTCCAATAGTTGACCACGTCGCCGGAGGTAATGGTGCCGTTCGGGATGGTCACCACGCGGTTTTCGGGGGAGTGGAGAATGGTGTAGAAAATGGTAATGGCTTCTACCGTGCCCTGTTCGCCGTTGGCTTCGATGAAATCGCCCACCTTAAACGGCTTGAAGAGCAAAATCATCAGTCCGCCCGCAAGGTTCGAGAGCGAGCCCTGCAGCGCCAAGCCGACAGCCAGTCCGCAAGAGGCCAAAATCGTCATAAACGAGGTCATTGGGATGCCGATAACGTAGGCGGCGGTCAAAAACACAAGGACGTAGAGGAGAACTTTTGCGCCGCTTTTTAAGAAGCTTTTGACACTCGGGTCTAATTTCGCGTAAGCGGGGGATTTGTCAAACCGTTTAACGAGAAACGACGAGAGTTTTAAGCCGACGACGAGGATGACCACCGCATACAGCAGTTTGAGTCCTGCCGCGGTGCCGAGGTCGATGAGTTTGTCTAAAAATTGTTGCATAGTGAAAAAATCCTTTCTTTTTTTGTCTTTCCATAAGTATAACAAAACCCGTGCGGTAATGCAAGGTTGACTTTTTTGCGAAATAATGCTACAATGGGTCGAATTAGTTTAGGAGGGATTTTTTTGGAAAATCAGGAAATTAAAAAGGGCAAAGCAATTGCGTTGCTTCCCATTCTTGTGTTCGTGGTGTTGTACCTCGGGCTGGGCGTGCTGTTTGAGTACGTCTTAAAAATCGATATGGGATTTTATAACATTCCCATTGTGATTGTCTTTTTGATTGCGTTGACGGTGGCGTGCTTCCAAAACCGCGCGCTCAAATTCGACGACAAATTGGACGTAATGGCGAAAGGCGTGGGCGACAAAAACATCTTCACGATGCTTTTAATCTTCCTCGCCGCCGGCGCGTTTGTCGGCGTTGTCGGCCGTTCGAGCGCCGAGAGTGTCGCTTACTTTATGCTGTCGATTATCCCGCCGCGGTTTGCGGTGGCGGTGCTGTTCGTGGTGGCGTGCTTCGTGTCTACCGCGATGGGCACGTCGGTCGGCACGATTACGCTCATTACCCCGATTGCGGTGCCGGTGGCGCTCGCTTCCGGTTTCAGTATGCCGCTGTGTGTCGGCTCGGTCATCGGCGGCGCGATGTTCGGCGATAACCTCTCGTTTATCTCGGATACCACGATTGCCGCTTGCAACGGTCAGGGCGTTTCGATGAAAACCAAGTTCCAAAAGAACTTCTTTATCGCGCTTCCCGCTGCGGTGGCGACCCTCGCGCTGATTATCGTGCTGTCGCTGAATGCGGATGCGCCGCAAGCGGTCAACGAGAGCTACGATTTGGTGCAAATCATTCCGTACGTGCTCGTTTTGCTCGGCGGCATTATCGGCATCAACGTGTTTTTGGTGCTTCTTATCGGCATTGTGTCCGGCGCGGTGATTATGCTCGCGACCGGCGCGACGGCGTATACCGATTTGCTCGCGAATATGGGCACGGGTGCCGCCGGTATGTTCGAGACCGCGATGGTGGCGGTGCTCGTTGCCGCGATTTGCGCCCTCATCCGCGAATACGGCGGATTTGATGCGCTGCTCTATTTCATCCGCAAGGTGTTCAAAGGCAAACGCGGCGGTCAGTTCGGTATGGGTCTGCTCGTCGGTTTGCTCGATATTGCGACCGCCAACAACACGGTGGCGATTGTGGTCGCCAACCCGATTGCCAAAGAGATGACCGAAACCTACGACATCTCGCCGCGCAAGACCGCCTCGTTGCTCGATACCTTCTCCTGCATCGTGCAAGGCGTGTTGCCCTACGGCGCGCAGATGCTGGTTGCGCTCGCTGCGGTGACCACGCTCGGACAGAAGATTTCGGCGTTCGATATCATTCCGTTCCTCTTCTACCCGATGTTCCTGCTTGTCAGTTCGGTGGTGTCCATTGCGTTCGTTCCGACGCGGAAAGAGAAATAAATTCGTTTATGAAACCGCCTGCCCGATTTCGGGTGGGCGGTTTTTGGTTTTTCGCCCGAAAAAATTCCTCTTAAAAAATTGCAAAAACCCCTTGCAATTCCAAGAGATGTGTGGTATAGTGTATTTCGTTGCGAAACACAAGTCCGCCACACGCGGACAACTCAAAAGAGGTGTTGCTATGAGCGAGAAACAGACCGCGTGGGTGCTTGCGGATGCGCGGGCGCTGCCGGAAGTTTTCTTAAAAGTGCTGAAAGCCAAAGAATTGCTCGCTTCCGGCGAAGCGAATTCGGCGGCGGAAGCGGCGCGGTGCGCGGGCATTTCCCGCAGCGCGTTTTACAAATACAAAGACGCGGTGTTCCCGTATAACGAGGAAGCCGAGGGGCGGCTTTTGACCTTGCACTTTTTGTTGCAGGACCGCCCGGGCGTGTTGTCGTCGCTGTTGTCGGCGTTTGCCGAAGCGGGCGCGAACATTTTAACCGTCAACCAGAACATCCCCGACAGCGGCACGGCGAGCGTGTCGGTTTCGGCGCGGGTGGACCGGTTGGATATGACGATGGATTTATTTTTGCAGACCCTTGCCGACTTAAAAGGCGTGTTAAAAATCACGTCGGCGGCGGCGGGGCAAAATATTACGAAAGACAATCCGCGAAAGTGAGGAATATACTGTGATAGGAATCGGCATTATGGGCTACGGAACGGTGGGTTCCGGCGTGGCGGAAGTTCTTAATAAGAACGCCGCGAGCATTGCGCGCAAAGCGGGGGACGAACTGAAAGTACTTCGTATCCTCGACCTGCGCGATTTTCCGGGCGACCCGTTCGAGGCGTGCCTGACCAAAGATTTCAACGACATTTTGACCGACGACCGCATCCAAATTGTGGTCGAGACGATGGGCGGTCTTCGTCCGGCGTATGATTTCGTCAAATCTTGCCTCGAAGCGGGCAAGAGCGTGGTCACCTCCAACAAAGAGTTGGTGGCGGCGAAAGGCGACGAACTTCTCAAACTGGCGAAAGACAACAACCTCAATTTTATGTTTGAGGCGAGTGTGGGCGGCGGTATTCCGATTTTGCGCCCGATTAACGAGTGCCTTGCCGCGAACGAAGTGTCCGAGATTGCGGGCATCTTAAACGGCACGACCAACTTTATGCTCACCCAAATGATTGAGCAGCATATGGATTTCGATGCGGCGCTTTCGCTCGCGCAAGAGCGCGGCTATGCCGAACGTGACCCCTCGGCGGATATCGACGGGCACGATGCCTGCCGCAAAATCTGCATTTTGGCGTCGCTCGCGTTCGGTAAACACGTCTATCCCGATGCGGTGTATACCGAGGGTCTTCGTAAAATCACGCTCGAAGACGTTGCCGCGGCGGGTGCCGCCGGCGGCGTGATTAAACTCATCGGCCACGTCAAAAAGGTCGCGGACGATAAAGTGCAGGTGATGGTCGCGCCGATGGTGCTGCCGAAAGCCAGTCTTTTGTCCGACGTGAACGGCGTGTTCAACGGCATTCTCGTGCGCGGCGATGCGATCGGCGACGTGGTGTTCTACGGTCAAGGCGCGGGCAAACTGCCCACCGCTTCCGCCGTGGTCGGCGACGTGATTGACGAAGCCAAACACATCGGCAACCGCAAAAGCCTGTTCTGGGACGGTGCGGTGGACGGCTACGTGCTGCCTGCTGACGTTGCCGAAATGGCGTATCTCGTGCGGCTTTCTTGCGACGACCGCCAGACCGCGTGGGCGGAAGTGCTTTCCGCGTTCGGCGACGTAAAAGCGGTGTCCCGTCCGGATGCCGGTGACAACGAACTGGCGTTCATCACGAACGTGATGAGCGAAGCGGCGCTCAACGAAAAAGTTTCCGCGCTTCGCGGTGCAAAACTTATCAGCCGTATCCGTATGGCGGCTTTGTAATCTCAAATCGGAGGCGATACCATGTTAATCGTACAAAAATTCGGCGGCAGTTCCGTGGCGGATGCCGACCGCGTGCGTAACGTCGCGCGGGTCATCACGGACAAGTACAACGAGGGCAACGATATGGTGGTTGTCGTGTCGGCGCAAGGCGACACGACCGACGACCTCATTGAAAAAGCCAAAGAAATCAACCCGAAAGCCAGCAAGCGCGAGATGGATATGCTCCTCTCCGCCGGCGAGCAGATTTCGATTTCGCTGCTCGCGATGGCGATCGAGGAAATGGGCTATCCGGTCATCTCCCTGCTCGGTTGGCAGGCGGGCTTCTCGACCGACAGCCGGTATTCTTTCGCGCGCATCAAAAAAGTCGATCCCGAGCGCATTCGCGCCGAACTCGATAAGAAAAAAATCGTCATTGTGGCGGGCTTCCAAGGGCTTAACCGCTTCGGCGATATTACCACGCTCGGTCGCGGCGGCTCGGATACGAGCGCGGTGGCGATCGCCGCGTCGATGGGCGCGGATTTGTGCCAGATTTACACCGACGTGGAAGGCGTGTTTACTGCCGACCCGCGCAAGGTGGAAGGCGCACGGAAATTGAACGAAATCACCTATGACGAGATGTTGGAACTCGCGACGCTCGGTGCGCAGGTGCTCAATAACCGTTCGGTGGAAATGGCGAAAAAATATAACGTCGAACTGGAAGTGCTTTCCAGTTTCTCCCGTAAACCGGGAACGATTGTGAAGGAGGCAACGAAAATGGAAAAAATGTTGGTGAAAGGCGTGGCGTGCGACAAACACGTGGCGCGTGTGTCGATTGTGGGTGTGCCGGACGAACCGGGCGTGGCGTTCAAACTGTTCTCGCTCGTGGCGAAAGCGCACATTAACGTGGATATCATTCTGCAGTCCGTCGGCCGCGACGGCACCAAAGACATCACCTTTACCGTGCCGGATTCCGACGGCGAAGCCGCGTGCGAAGCGGTGCGCCCGTATTGCGAGAACGTCGGCGCGCAGAGCGTGACCTTCGACGATTCGGTGGCGAAATTGTCCATTGTCGGTGCCGGTATGGAAACCCACGACGGCGTCGCTTCCAAAATGTTCGAGGCGCTGTTTGACGCGGGTGTCAACATCAGCATGATTTCCACGAGCGAAATCAAAATCTCCGT
>JAKSPN010000071.1 GCA_024404755.1 Clostridia bacterium
GAATCATGTGTACTGATGGCTTATACGGAGAAGTACCGGAGGAAAAAATGGCAGAGTTTGCAGCTTCTGCTTCAACTATGCATAAATTGAGTCGTTGTCTGGTAGAGGCAGCAAACGATAACGGCGGCAACGCCGCGGTTACGCCGGTACAGCCGCAAAATCAAGCGGCGACCAAAGCGCCCGCCAAGAAAACCACCAAAGCCCCCACGAAAGCGGCAACCAAACCGCCCGCACCGAAGAATTTCTATTCCGACTTAAAAGCGTTCGTGCTGAAAAACGGCCAATCAAGCGGCAATGCGTGCTTCTTCGTGCGTTCTTCCAACGTCTACGGCGGCTCGTCGGCCGAGAACTTTAACGCCACCTACTGGGCAAATGACGGCGATTTGTCGTTCTGTCTGTATTGTCCGATTGACGCGGACCACGTGCTGAATATTTACATTTACGTCCCGCAAAGCGGCACGTCGTATTCGTACGTCACCTCGTACTGTTACCAATCGGGCGAGAGCATCACCGAAGCGCACGGCACCCTTCCCGCCGGCGAATTTACAAGCAACTACCCGCTGCCGTGTTCTTCCTATTACGGGGCGGAGGCGGACCGCATCAACTTTATGGAATTGAGCCGCGGCGGTATCTGTGACCTGCTGTCGTGTGTCCGCAACTTTTTGAGTTCCGAGGGTCTCGGCTATACTATGTCGGACATCGGTTTTAAGAGTTTTTAACGAAATGCAAACACCCGGCAATCTCGCAAGAGGTTGTCGGGTTTTTCTTGCGCCTTTTGCAAGAACGTGCCGCATCGCGTAAAATTGCACAAAAATTGTCGAAAATAGGGCTTGTGTTTTTCGAGGATGTGTGGTATACTGTATCCACAATATATAGAAAGGTCGTTATAAACGATGGATATGAAAAACGTTACCGTGTTCGATCACCCGCTGATTCAGCATAAAGTCTCTATTCTCCGTAGTGTGGATACGAGCAGCAACCAGTTCCGCACGCTCGTGGAAGAAATCACGATGCTGATGTGCTTCGAGGCGCTGCGCGACCTGCCGCTGGAAGAAGTGGAAGTCGAAACCCCGATTTGCAAAACCAAAACCAATATGCTCGCCGGTGTGAAACTGGCGGTTGTGCCGATTCTCCGTGCCGGTCTCGGTATGGTCAACGGCTTCTTGACTCTCGTGCCGTCCGCGCGCGTCGGTCACATCGGTATGTACCGTGACCCCAAAACCCACGAGCCGCACGAGTACTATTGCAAACTCCCGAACAACATCGAAAACCGTCTCGTGATTGTCACCGACCCGATGCTCGCCACCGGCGGCTCGGCGATTGACGCGATTTCGCTCATCAAAGAGCGCGGCGGCAAAAACATCAAATTTATGTGCCTCATTGCCGCGCCCGAAGGCGTGGAAGCGCTCACCAAAGCCCATCCGGACGTGGAAATCTACTGCGCCCACGTGGACGAAAAACTCAACGAGAACTGCTACATCGTTCCGGGCCTCGGCGATGCCGGCGACCGCATTTTCGGCACGAAATAAGAAAGTTAAGGCAAAAACGCGGAGGATTCGTTCCTCCGCGTTTTTTCGGTTGACAGAAACCCCTCTATAAGGTATGATAGTAAAAGCGCAATCGGCGCAACGGAGGTTTTTATGAAACGACATTTTGGAAAATCGTTCGTGGGCGTACTGCTCACGACGTGTCTTTTGCTCGCGTTACCGTTTTCCGCGTTGGCGGACGAGGAGAGCGAGGCGGAAGCCATTGAGGGCTATCAGGAAATCGGCGGCGTAACCTTTACCTATGCTGCCGCGGAAGGCGTGGCGGCAATTACGGGTGCTGCGGGCGACATCGGCGACACGCTGACCGTGCCGTCGTCTATTGCCGGCTATAAAGTCGTGGGCATCGGCGAAACGGCGTTTGCCCAAGGGCAGTTTACGTCGGTAACGCTTCCGAGCACGTTGACCACCCTCGGCGACAAGGCGTTTTATATGTGCCGCAACTTGGAAAGCATCACGCTTCCGAAAAGCGTGACCCAAATCGGCGACTATGCGTTTTACTATTGCGACAAACTGAAATCGCTCGACATTCCTGACGGCGTGACCGAGATTTCCGAATATATGCTGTATGCCTGTCTCGGGCTCGAAACGCTGAAATTGCCGAAAGACCTCTATGAGATTTGTGACTACGGGTTGTATGCTTGCGAGAGCTTAAAGACACTGGATATTCCCGACAGCGTGGTGGGTATCGCCAACTACGCGATGTACGATTGCATCGGTTTGACCGAACTGGAACTGCCGAGCAGTCTGCGCGCGCTCGGCGCGTACTCGCTGTATAAATGCTCGAACTTGAAAACCGTCAAAATCCCCGAAAACGTCACAAGCGTGGGGGACGGCTCGTTCCTCGACTGCACCGGCATCGAAAAATTCACCGTGGCGGCGGGCAACGACACTTACTGCGCCAAAGACGGCATTCTCTATTCCAAAGATATGACCGAACTCGTCTGCTTCCCGCGCGGGCGAAAAGATACGTCTTTCTCCGTTCCGGTCGGCGTGACGAAAATCGGCGGCGAGGCGTTGTCGCGTACGCAGATTAAAACGCTCAAACTGCCGTCTACGCTTCGCGAAATCGGCGATTACGCGTTCGCGGAACTGCCGATAGAGTCGATTGACCTGCCGGCGAAACTCACGACCATCGGCGGCGACGTGTTCTGTAAATGCGATGCGCTTAAAGAGATAAAACTCCCCGACAGCGTGACCGAAATCGGCGCGGAAGCGTTTAACGAGTGCGCGGCGCTCGAAAAAGTGACCCTGCCCGCATCGCTGACAACGCTCGGTCAATTCGCGTTTTCCGGCTGTGTGCGGCTGACAGAAATCACCCTGCCCGCGTTGCTCGAAGATTTGGGCGATGCGGCGTTTATGGGATGCACGTCGCTTAAAACGATTGCGGTCAACAAGAAAAACGGTTGGTTTACCGTGGAAAACGGCGTGCTGTACAACAAAAACAAAACCACGCTCGTGTGCTATCCGTCCGGTCTTGCGGGAACGACGTTTGCCGTGCCGGATACGGTGGCAACCATTGCGCCGTACGCGTTCGCCGTCAACCACACGCTGACGGCGGTAACGCTTTCGGACAGTTTGACCGAACTCGGCGACCGCGCGTTCGAGTACGTGACCGAAATCAAAACGATTACCCTGCCGAAGAGCGTGGCAACGCTCGGCGCGGGCGTGTTCGCGTTCTGCTCGTCGCTTGAAAAAATCGACGTAGCGGCGGGCAACACCGCGTTTAAGTGGGAGAACGACACGCTGCTTTCCGCCGACGGCTACAAACTCTATTTCTACTCGCCCGCCAACAAAGCGGAGGAGGTTGTGGTGCCGCTGACGGTGGCGCAACTGATGGATTGCGCGTTTGCGGGCAACCCGTATCTCAAACGTGTAACGCTTCTTAACGCCTCGTCCAGTATAAGCGGCGACGTGTTCGACGGTTGCCGCGACGATTTCGTGCTTTCCGGCTACGACCAATCGACGGCGCATTCCTACGCCTTTACAAACGGGCTCAACTTCGCCTTGACCGACGAGCCGCTTCCCACCGGAACAACGGCGCAGGCGACGGCGGCTACCGCCACCACCGCGCCGCAGTCGAAAGACACAAAACAACCGACCGCAATCGGCGACCTGCTTCGCGAGCCGCTGTTGTGGATCGGCGCGGGCGTGGTGCTTCTCGCGTTGATTGTCGCGCTCGTGTTGGTGCTTGTGAAAAAGAAAAAATAATCTCCATAAAAAAGACCTGCTCGCCGAGCAGGTCTTTTTTTGCATAAACCCGACCTTGCCCGCATAGGAATGGAACAACTTTCAAAACGTGGACAGGGGAGGAATTCGATTGGAACGCACCAACAACCTTTATGAGGACATTTCCAAACGGACCGGCGGGGATATTTATATCGGGGTCGTCGGGCCGGTACGCACGGGAAAATCGACGTTTATCAAGCAGTTTATGGACAAAATGGTGTTGCCGTATATGGAAAACGACACGCTCCGCGAGCGCGCCACCGACGAGTTGCCGCAATCGGCGACGGGGCGCACCATTATGACGACCGAGCCGAAATTCGTGCCGGAGCAGGGGGCGCACGTCACGCTCGACGGCAACGTGAACTTAAACGTGCGGCTTATCGACTGTGTCGGCTATATCGTGCCGTCGGCGCTCGGCTATATTGAAGAAGAACAGCCGCGTATGGTGAAAACCCCGTGGTACGACGAGGAAATCCCGTTTAATATGGCGGCGGAAATCGGCACGCGCAAGGTGATTACCGACCACTCGACGATTGGGCTTCTTGTGACCACCGACGGCAGTATCGGCGAAATTCCGCGCGCGGAATATGAGGAGGCCGAGCGCCGCGTGGTGGACGAACTGAACGCGATGAACCGCCCGTTTGCGGTGCTGCTGAACAGCACCGAGCCGCATTCTTCCGATACCCGCCGTCTCGCCGCCGCGCTTGAAAATGCCTACGGTGTGCCGGTGTGCCCCGTCAACTGCACGGCGCTTTCCGAAGGGGAGATTGAGGCGGTGCTCGAACGGGTGCTGTTTGAGTTCCCGATCAAAGAAATCGGGGTGGAACTGCCGCGCTGGATGATGACCCTCGACCCGACTCATCCGGTGCGCAAAGCCCTGCTCGCGGGGGTCAAGAGCGCCTGCGCCTGCGGCGAAAAAATCAAAGACGTGGCGCAAATGGCGGAGAACCTGTTTTCCTGTGACCACGTGACCGACAGCCACGTTAAATGCGTGGATTTGGGGACCGGCAAGGCGCTTTTGTCGCTCGAGGTGGAAAGCGGGCTGTTCTACGAAGTGCTGTCCGAGGTAACGGGGCTTTCCTGCAAAACCGATGCCGAACTGATGCAGACGATGACCTTGCTCGCGGATGCCAAAACCCGCTATGACAAAATCAAAAACGCCTTGGACGAGGCGGAAGCAACCGGCTACGGTATCGTGATGCCTGCGGCGGATGAACTGGAACTCGAAGAGCCGGAAATTTTGCGTCAAGGCGGGCGTTACGGCGTGCGCCTGCGCGCCAAAGCGCCGTCGTTCCACATTATGCGCGCCGACATTGAAACGGAAGTATCACCGATTGTCGGCTCGGAACACCAGTCGGAAGAACTCATCAAGTACCTTCTGCGCGCGTTCGAGGAGGAGCCGCAGAAGATTTGGGAATCCAACATCTTCGGCACGTCGCTGTACGGGCTTGTGAACGAGGGTCTGCACACGAAACTCAACCATATGCCGGTCGATGCACGGATGAAACTCAAAGAAACGGTGGAGCGTGTCATCAACGACGGCT
>JAKSPN010000072.1 GCA_024404755.1 Clostridia bacterium
CAGTATACCACAAATTTATTCCTCTGTAAAGGGGTTTTCTTGAACCTCTTTTTCGCTTTTTGCTTTCTTTTTGCGGGGTTTCGGGTCGGGGAGTTTGTCATAAAACAGAACGTACACCGCAAACGCCGCCGCCCCGCCGAGCGTCGCCCACGCGCCGCCCGCAAGACCCGGGGTTTTATAGGTGAATTCCACGGCGCATTCGCCCGCGGGACATTTCACCGCCATAAAGCCGGCATCCGCTTTCACAATCTCCGCCGGCTGACCGTTGACGGTCGCCGACCAGCCCTTTTCGTAAGGCACGCTGAAAAAGAGCAGGTTTTCGGCAGAAAGCGCAGCGGTGGCGGCGAAGCCGTGTTTCGTAGTTTCAAATGAGGTCGCCGCGCCGTTTTTGCGGTTTTGGCAGTCTACCTGAAACCACTCGTAGGAAAACGGCTGGACTCCCACGTCCAAATGGTTGAGAAGCGACGACACTTTGTATTCGTCCTCGTCCTCCACCACGAGCGCGCGCACCAAAAGCAGTTCGCGGTTTTCGTTTGAGAGGGTTTCGTATTCCGTGCGGGTCACGTAATCTTGGTAGGTGAAGCCCATCGGGATATAGTTTTCGTTTTCATACACGAAAAAGCCGTTCGTTTCGAGCGCGTAGGTGTAGCCGGGCATTTTCGTCGTAGACGACGAATCGGCAAAATACTTGCTCGATGCCTTTTCGTATTTCGGCTCTTCGTTGTTGGCGTAGTCAAACACGTATTTGGTCGAGGTCAGCGAACGGAGCGCGTAATGGCTCGTTTCGGGGCGACTGCCCACCGAACGCTGAATGCCGATTGTGCCGTAAAATTCCTGAATCGAGCCGGGCACCACGCTGTGGAACGCGTTGATACACGGGCGCTGCCAAAAGATGCCGAGGTTGTCGATGCAATCCGGCGAGTCGATGCGCACGAATTCGCCCGTTTGGTCGGTGGGCAAATGCACCTTGTCGATGCCCTCAATCGCGCGTTCCACCACGAATTTCGGCACGTAGACGGACACGCCGTGGCCCTGCCCCATCATCACCCAACTGTATCCGAGGCAAACCACCGTGAGCGCAAGCGCCGCCCAGCGGAAGAAAATCTCTTTGGCGCGTTTGCGCATATACAAGACCACCGCGAACGCGACCAAGCCGATCAGCGCAATCACCACGTACGCCCAAAAGAGTTCCGGCGTGTTCTCGCGCCCGAAAACGTAGTTGCCGTCCTCCGGTCGCCAGTTATTCGGCACCACGCCGATCATCAGCGTAAAGAACGCGATAATACCGGCGCTCCACCCGAAGGCGCGACCCCACCGCACGTCGGTGGGCGCACCGTCCTCCCGCGGCTCGGAATCTTCGAGCGCTTTGACGGTGGCGACAATCAGCATCAGCGTAAACATATAAAACCAACGGGCGTAGTACTGCGAGTTAAACAGTTGGAACGCCGCGTTAAACAGCGGAATCACCGCGCACACCGAAAGCACAATCAACAGACGGTGCAGCCAGTCCTTGTGGGACTTATACTGAAAATAGGCAATCGCGCCGGTAGCGCCCACCATCGGCAGCCACGCGGACATCGACGACCACTTGTTATCCGCATCGGGGAAGAAGTTGGGCCGCGCGGGAATGTCCGGCGGGAAGAAGAAACTGTGGAGAATATCCCACAATCGCTGCGGTTGGGTGTAATAGAGCGCGTTCCATCCGGCAACGAGGTTGCCGGTGCGGTTGTTTTGAATCACGGCATAAAACGACGGCAGCAGGAAAATCCCCGCCGCGCACGTCCCGAGCGCCGCTTCGACAAAAATGCCGACCACTTTTTTTGCGTTCAGTTGCCATTCGCCCGACCAGGCGCGGATGCCGAAATACATCAGCAAAAACAGCGCCTGCCCGATGAAGAAATAGTAGTTGTTGAGCGCCGAGAGGAAGAGGAAAATCCCGAACATCCCCCGCTTGCCGTCTTTTAAGTTGCGCTCAAGCCCGAGCAGAATAAACGGCAGATACACCATCGCCTCGTGGAAATGGTTAAAGAAGATGTTGTAGATGGAAAAGCCGGAAAACGCATACAAAATCGCGCCCAAAACGGCGTATTCCGCTTTCACAAAGCGTTTGAGATACAGATACGCGCCGAGCGCCATCATCGCCATTTTGAGGATAAGCAGAGGCGCCATCATATACGGCACGGCGGCGGACGGGAACGGAATCGTCAGCCAGAAAAACGGACTGCCGAGCAGATAGAAACTGTACGACCCGATAAAATTCACGCCGAGGTCGGTGTTCCAGTTCCAGCCCCAATCGCCCGCGCGCACGGCATCGTGCGCCATACGGTAAAAGGAGAGTTGTTGGGCGTTAAAGTCGCCGTAGTAGGTGAAATAGCCGCGGGTGGTCAAAATAAACGGCAAAAACAGCACGACCGCCATCAAAAACACCAACCCGAACGCCAACAGCGCGTACTTGTCTTTCGGACAAACGCGGCGCAGTCGTTTGGCTTTTTCCACGGCACTCCCCTCCTTTTTCTCGATGTTCGCTTAAAGTGTGCTTATTTCAAATCGCGGATTTTCGTGCCCAGCACTTCCTCGAAACGGGGCAGAATGCCCTCGTCGCGGTGGCGGGCGTTTTGACACATATCGTAGCCGGGCAGGTTGTTGCCCTCGACGAACACCGGACCGTCCGGCGTAATCGCCACGTCCCATCCGACGTAGCGCATATGCGGCTCGACGAACGCGGCTTCTTTACACATCTCCACCGCCTCGTTAAAGAACGGAATTTCAAACCCGTTAAACACGGTGTGGGTCATCGGGTGCTCGTCGTAGTAAAGCCCCGTTTTGTCGCAAAACGCGGGGCGGGACAGTTTGCCGTCCTCGCCGACCGACGTATACATACCGCCACTCGACACGTTATCGACACAGCCGCCGTTGCCCATCCGCACGAGCGCGTACATAAAGTGGGCGACATCGTCCATCCGCACGGTGACGATACGCACCGTGTTAATCGAAGTCGGGCAAAGTTCGCTCATTTTCGGGTGTTGCTTAATCGGCTCTTCGATGAGATACTGTCCGTTTTCCATCAACTCGGAGAACAGCGCGTTGTAATCGGTATCGGCGGTCACTTCCACGCGACGAATGCCCTCGCCGCCGCATTTTTCGGTAGCTTTGGCAAAAAACGTGGACGTTTCCTCGCAGAAATCGCGGAGCGTTTCCGCATCCGCCTCGCGCAAATCGAAATAGCGGCGGCGAAGATATTTCTCGAACCGTTTGTCGAACACGGTTTTGTTATCGAACACGTAGTAATAGTCGCGGTCGTTGAGATAGCGGGTGATAATCTGGCTGTCGTTCATAGTGAGATAGGTCAGCCGCTGTGCTTTCGGCTTTTTATAAAACCCGAACGAGTGATAATCGAGGTAGCCGATACCGTAACGCGCAATACACCACAGCATATCGACGGCGATATAGAGTTTGTTGCCGCCGGTTTCCTCGCTGACTTGACGAACGTGCATAAACCAGCGTTTGAAACTCAGATGTTTTAAGCGGCGGATAAAGGTTTTTAATTTGCTCACGACGGTTCCCCCTTTTTGAAACGGCGCAACACCCGCGACAGCGGCTCGCGCACCAATTCGCGTTCATACTCGTTCATCCCGATACACCACATATTCGGGACGAAAATTCCCACAAAGACAACCCCACCGATGAGTACGCCCCAAAGCGATTGCGGCACAAACATCGCAATCACCACCGCGACGATAATCGGCATGACGAGCGACGGCATCATCTTCCCGATTTCTTTCCAGAAGCCCGGAATATCCAGCCCGATTTTCTTGTGGTAATACCAGTTCATAAGAATGACGTTGCCGACGAGGATGGAAATCAGCGTGCCGAGCGCGGCACCGAAGCCGCCCCACAGTTTTGTCAGCGGGATGCTCAAAAACACGTTGCCCACCGCCACGCCTAAATAGACGAGCGAACGGAACTTGTGCATATTCTTGGCGCGCTGAATCTCGATACCCACGTTTTGGATAGCGGGAATCAGCGTCGAGGCGAACAAAATCAGTCCGATGTAGTAGGACGTGTTAAACCGCGCGCCGCCGCCCGACCAAAGAACGACGAACGGACGACCGACCGCCACAAACCCGAGCATCACCATCGACATTAAGATAAACTGCAACCGTCCGGTTTTTGTAAACAGGTCGGACAACTGTTTGTCGTCCCCGCCGGAAGCCACAATGCGATGTACCCGCGGGGTCAGCACGCCGGAAAACGCGGTAGCCAGCGAGAGGTAGTAGATGTTGAGTTGCGATGCCTGCACGTACACGGTAACGGCGGCGGTACCGTGAAGCCAACCGAGCAAGAGTCGGTCGATACTCCAGTTTAACTGGTCCACCACGATGCCGATAAAGACGTACGACGTAAAACCGAGCATCTCGCGCATAAGTTTCCAGTCGAACACCTTAAAACTGACCGGCATTTTGAGTTTGCCGACACAGTAGCCGATGTTTAAGACACCGGAAATGAGCGTAAAGATGAGCGACAACACCACCATCGCCACCGAACGGAAACCGATGATGAGCAGAGGAATCATTACAAGAGGGTTGACGACGGATTTTAACATCGCCACAATTTTTTGAAACACGTAGCGCTCGTTAATCATCACGTGCGACTCGAACACGCTGATGGGGAACGAAATCGCCGCGTTAAACGACAACACCACCATCAGTTTTTCCGCCAGCGCCAACTCGTCGTCGGTCAGTTTGTTGCCGAACACCAGCGGCGCGTTGTGAGAAACGAGCAAACCGAGCGCCAGCACCACGCACCCCAAAACGGTGTAGGTGATGAGGAACATTCCGTTGAGCTTCGCCATGCCCGCTTTGTCGTCGTTCGCCTTAAAGCGAGAGTAGTAGCGGGTGTACGCGCTGCCGAGACCGAAACTCAAAAGGTTCAAATACGCGACAAGGGGAAGCGCCAAGTTGTAAACGCCGTATTCGCTGTCGCCGAGGCGTTCGAGCATCACAGGCGTGTACAAAAGCGACACAAGCGTGCCCAAAATCAGCGACACGTAAGACAGCGCCGCGCCCCATTTCAGTTGGTTGACTTTCACGCCCGTTCCCCCTTTCATC
>JAKSPN010000073.1 GCA_024404755.1 Clostridia bacterium
TTGAGCCCTTTTAAGATGCCGTCCGCGACACTTTCGAGATACATCACCGGCACAAGCGGCGACAGGACTTTGAGATAAAAGCCCACCTCGTCCGTGTGGTACAGCAGTTGCCCAAGCGGGGCGGCGCAAGCGAAAAACACCCCGCCGCACAGCACCGAGGCGGTCAGCGTGATGTGGAGTGTGTGGGAAACCGTATGCTTGACCCGCAAGGTTTGCCCGAGCGAGAGTGCTTCGGACATTTCGGGGATGAGCAGGGTGGAAAACGCCGCCAAAAACGAGGCGGGGAAAAAGAGCAAGGGAAGCGCCATGCCTTTGAGCGTGCCGAATTGTGACAGTCCCGCCGCGCGGTTATGTAAAAACGCCGCGAGCGCCGACGGTACGAGCAAATTTTCCGCGGTGCGAAGCGCCGTGCCGAGATACCGCCCCGCCGTAATGGGTACGGCAATCGAAAGCAGCGGGCGGGTAACGGGTGTTGCCGCGCCGCCGCTTTGCGGCAGGGTGCGGCGGTCGTTTCGGAAAGACACGGCGCAAAACGCGCAGGAAACGACTTCGGACAACACGTCGCCGCCCATCACAACGGCGCAGGCGACGGTGAGTGAGCATCCTCGAAAGCGGAAAAAGAGCGCCGCGATAATGCCGATGCGGGACAGTTGCTCGATGAGTTGGGCGAGGGACGGCGGAAGCGTTTTTCGCCGCGCTAAAAAGTATCCTTTGAGGCACGCCGACACTCCCATAAACGGAAATCCGAGCGACAACACGCGGATAGCGGGGACGGCGCGGGCATCGTGTAAAAACACGTTGCCGAGGAGGGGTGCGCCGGCGTAAAAGAGCGCGGTGGAGGCAAGTGCCGCCGCGAGCGACAGCCCGACCGCCCGCCGCAAAATGCGGGGGATGCCCGCGCCGCCGTTTACGGCGAGCGCATCGGCTACAAGCCGCGTGACGGCGGTGGAAAGCCCGCTTGTCGCAAGCGTTGAGCCGAGCACGTACAGCGAAAAGAGCAGTTGGTAAAGCCCCATACCTTCGCCGCCGAGTTTGCCGGACAACCAGACACGGAAAAAGATACCGACCGTTTTGAGAAGCAACGACGTAACCGACAAAATGGCGGCGTTTTTGAAAAAGAGCCGTTTTTGCATCCGCGGTCAGTCCTCTTTGATTCGATAGCGGTCTACCGCACAGAGGTTGAACGTCGTGGCCAGTTCGTTCCACGTCGTTTCGTCTAACACGCCCGTTTGCGGGCGGCAACAGATTTTTTGGAGTTCGCGGACGTTTTGGCGGGTCACGTCGGTCATCTCGTCGGTCACCGGCTCGGTTTCAAAGTTGCAAAACCGCCCGCACAAGCCGTTGAACATCGCTTTGGCAAACGGCACGACCGGCGAACAGCCGCCCTCGCAAACGGGCGCAGTCCTTCGGGTAAACGGTGCGCAGGCAAGCGGGGTTTCGGCGGCATGGGCGGCGACGTGTGCGGCGCGTACAACGGCGTTCCACGTCGCAAAATCCACCCGCCCCGTTTCCGGCAAATGGGCGCAGTTTTGGGCGGCTTTGACCGCGGTTTCGGTCTCTTTTCCGAACACGCCGTCCGCCTCGATAAGCGGCACGCGCCCGTCCGCTTTGGCAATCACGCGCAAATAGGTCTGTAACTCCCGCACGTATAACGCGCGGTCAAACCGCAGGTCGTTTTCGGGAAAATCCGTTCTCATTCCGTTGCCTCCTCATAAGCCAGAACGCCGCCGAATTGACCGGCGCGTTTGTTAAGCCCCAACTGCAAATCCTGATAGGTGCGGGCGATACTGTCCCACGTGGCCGCCCCCACCAAGCCGTTTTGTTCCAGTCCGAACCGCTTTTCATACGCTTTCACCGCGGCGAGCGTGCGGTTGCCGAACACGCCGTCCACGTAAAGCGGGGGAATGTCCGTATACGTTTCGCGGATGAACGCGAGGTATTCTTGCAACAGCCGCACGTTTTCGCCCTGACTGCCCACCTGCAAAATCTCGCCGGGGAACAGCACAATGCCGCCTTCGAGTTCCGGCGTAACGGCGACGATGCCGTTATAGACGTTTTGCAACTCCCGCCACGTGGCTAAATCCACCTGACCGGTGACCGGCAAGCCGAACGTTTGCTGAAACGCCCGCGCCGCTTCGGCGGTTTCTTCGGTGTAGGTGCCGGAAATTTCGGTAAACGGCACGGCTTCGTAAAACAGCGCAATGACTTCGAGGTAATATTGGATGGTGCGCACACTGTCGCCGGTGGCGCCGAGACCGGTCGTTTGCGTAAACTGGACGGGCAATTCCTCCAGCGCGATGCCCTCGGAATCGAGTTCGGACAACCGCTTGACCCCTGTGTAGAGGTAGGAGATTTTGTACCACGTCGCTTTGTCGATGATGCCGGTTTGCGCAAGCCCGAACACTTTTTGGAACGTGCGGACCGCCTCTGCCGTGGTTTCCAGATAGATGCCGTTCGGCGGGTTGATTTTCGGAATCGCGGGGTAATTGCGCGAAATGCGGTTTAATTGGATTTGTTTTTGCTGCACCGTTTCGCCCGCATCGCCGGGGCGAAGCGCCGTGCCGGGGTAGGAGGGTTGGTTGATGGCGACCGGCGCGTTTTGGATGATGTTGAGGTCGTTTCCGTAGTAGTTTGTTAAAATGTCGTAGGGGATATAGCCCTCGTTTGCGAGCGCCACCGAGCCCCATTGGGACAACCCGTTGCAGGTGACGGTGGTGCCGTTGCAATACTGGGCAAACAGCGGCTCAATCGCGTTGTCGCGGCGCAGATAGTCGTTGAAAATCTGGTCCACGATGCGGATGATGCTGTCGAAAAAGTCGCGGTTTTTCACAAACGCCTGGTCGTAGGCGGTGACGTTCGTGATGTCGAAATCGTAGCCGCGCGAGCGGTAATATTCGGTGTACACGCGGTTGAGCGCAAACGAAATTTCCGCGTAGATGTTGGCGCGCAGCGCACTTTCCGGCCAGGTCGGAAAAATCTCGCTGGACGCGACGTTTTTGATATAGTCGGGGAAGGTCACCGTTACGTTTTCCGCTTCCGCCGCGGGCGCACCCAAGTGGACGGTGATCACGTCGGGGATAGTCGGCTCGAAGGTCATACCGCACCTCCGTTCAACTCGTTTTCGGGGCTTTCGGGGCGGGTGACGAGCAACACGTCGTCGAACGCCTCCGTCGGCTCGGGCAGCGGCAACATCGCAATCCGCTGGACGGTTTTGACCCCGCCGAACACCGACACGCCCTCGTTGAGCACCGCCGCAAAGCCGACGGCGTTCGCCTGCACCGCGTAGTTGACGTAAGGCACGATAACGCCCGGTTCAAGGGACAAATCGCGGTCAAGCGTGGGGAGCGCCCATTCGGGCGATTCGCCGTTTTCGTCCGTTTCGCCCACGTAGTAGAGCCGTGCGCCGTCGGCGGTGTTGCGAAACACCGTGACCGTCGCGCCTACGATGGGAATCGTGCCGCGGGCAGATATCAACCGTACCGAGAGAATCCCCACGTCGGTTTCGCCCGCTTGTTCCGGCGAAAAAAACGGGTCGTCCGGCTCGGCGGTGCCGTTTGTCGCGTTTCCGAACGGCGGCGCTATCGGCGTTTCGCGGCTTTCTTCCGGCGCGGGCGCGCGTTCTTCCTCAACCGCGGGCGCGGGAGTGGGAATGGGCGGCGGCGTTTCTTCGGTTGGCGCTTTGGTCGGGGTGGGCGCGGGCCGACCGCTTTGTTCATACAGTCGGCGCATTTCTTCGCCGTAGCGACGAATGGTATCGTTCCAATCGGTTTTTTCGGGCATATTTGTTCCGCCTTTCGGACTGAAAATTTCATAAAATTCTATGCGTCGCGCGGGGGAATGATACCGAAATCGAGCAAAAAACGAAAATTTGGCATAAAGCCCTTGACAAACGGAAAAAATAGGATATAATAAAAGACGCTCGTGAAAAACGAGCGCCGAATTGCATATTGCGGAATTGTGTAAGGGTAGCACTGCAGTCTCTGAATCTGCCTGTCAAGGTTCGAATCCTTGTTCCGCAGCCAAAAGCCGAGAGGACGTTTGTTCTCTCGGCTTTTTTCGTGTGGCGATAAAAATCCAAAACAAAAAGCCCGCCGGGTACAATGGCGGGCTTTCGTTGTATTACACAAATGACAACTGTCATCTTTCAGGGACTATAAAAATCAACTCAGTACATGGGAGTGATCTCCTTTTTTTAATGTTGGAACATCGCGAACTTGATTAGTTCATGGGAGTATCTCCTTATCGTCACGGTTGATGTTCGATCGTTTCAAAAGTTACGTAGTACATTGGACTATCCCCTATCCTTTATTTTTTGAGACCTTTCCGATGGCGTCTTACCATAACGCATCATCCTTTCGGTTTTTTTAGGGGTTGCGATCGAGCTTAGTTCACGGGACTCATTCCTTTCTGTTTCTTTCTCGACTTTCGTGTTCCTTTCTGTGACTATACTGTACCACACCTTTTGGGAAATGTCAATAGATTTTTTCAAAAAAGTTTTTACATTTTTGGTTATTTTTCACAACAAAAACCCGCAAACCGTTGCGGCACAAGGGCTGGCGGGTTTGAAAAATTTTCAAAAAAAGTTGAAAAGTTTACACAATCCGTCGTGTTTTTCGCCGAAATCCGGCCAAAAACGGCGGTGCGGGCGGCGAAAAAATGGGGAGAGGGGCGCGGACGCCGCCCCCTACGCCGTCGCAGTTGCCGGAAGCATTCATGCCAGATTACGGTGCGGACGAAATCGTGCCGGCATGCCTGAAAGGAGCCCCCACTGTGACCGAAGTGGCCGGAACAGGTCAGACCTGTCCTGGCCACAAATGCGCACGATGGCGAATGCTTGGGGAACTAAAGCTGCGCCTGGATCTTCTTCGCGTCGGCGGGCTTGAGATTCCACATGTTGACGAATCCGGTGATGGGGAACGGATTGGCGATCTGACGCGGATTGGACATCTTCCACGCCTTGCAGCCCGGATAGTACCACCGGCTCGACGCCTTCTCGGCGACCTCGTAGTCGACCACGCCGACGACCTTCCCGCAGAACGGCTTCAGC
>JAKSPN010000074.1 GCA_024404755.1 Clostridia bacterium
TATGCCGTTCAACCTTATTCGAGACGATATTACCCATTTCGAGGGCGATGCGATTGTCAACGCCGCCAACGAGTCGCTTTTAGGCGGCGGCGGGGTAGACGGCGCGATTCACCGCGCTGCCGGACCGCAACTGCTCGAAGAATGCCGCACGCTCGGCGGGTGCAAAACCGGCGATGCAAAAATCACCGGCGGCTACGACCTGCCCGCGCGGTACGTGATTCATACCGTCGGCCCGATTTGGCAGGGTGGAAACGGCGGCGAGGAGGCGCTTTTACGTTCCTGCTACCGCCGCAGTTTGGCGCTTGCGGCAGAGCACGGATGCGAGAGTGTGGCGTTTCCGCTGATTTCCGCGGGGGTGTACGGTTACCCGAAAGAGCAGGCGCTCAAAGTCGCGATGGACGAGATTACGACGTTTTTGCTCGACCACGAAATGCAGGTCACGATGGTGCTTTTCGATAAGGCGGCGCTGGCTGTCAGCAACAAATTGTTCTCCGACGTAAAAGCGTATATCGATGACCACTACGTGGAAGTACGAGACGACAGCCGCTATCGCAGTCGCCGGTTGAACGTGGGTTTCGGCGCGCCGATGATGCTCTCCGATGCGACGGCGCTCTCCGATGCGATGATGCCGCTGGATTTGGACGAACGGCTTTCGCGATTGGACGAGAGTTTTTCCGAGATGCTTCTTCGTAAAATCGACGAGGCGGGGATGAAAGATTCCGATTGCTATAAAAAAGCCAACATCGACCGCAAACTGTTCTCGAAAATCAAAAGCGACCGCTTGTATAAACCGCGCAAAGCGACCGCGGTGGCGTTCGCGATTGCCTTGCGGTTGCCGCTTTGGGAAACGCGCGAACTGCTCGAAAAAGCGGGCTATGCGCTGTCCCACAGCAACAAGTTCGACGTCATTATCGAGTATTTCGTCGAGACGGGCAACTACGATATTTTTGAAATCAACGAGGCGTTGTTCGCCTTTGACCAGCCGCTTTTAGGCGGCTGAAAAATGTCGCTTTTTCGGCGACCTTTTGGCAAGAAAAATCCTCTATACTGTGATTGTAAGGTGAAAGCCGACACAATCACAGTATTTTTTTAGGAGGAAGAATTTATGAAAGAAACGGCAAACAACAACGTAACCGAATTGGTGTTTATCCTTGACCGAAGCGGGTCGATGGCGGGGCTCGAAAGCGATACCATCGGCGGATTTAACGCCCTGCTCGCAAAACAGAAAAACGAGGACGGCGACTGCTTCGTCTCCACCGTGTTGTTCGACAACCGGTGCGAGGTGCTGCACGACCGCGTGCCGCTTGAAAAGGTGAAACCGCTGACCGACAAGGACTACACCGTGCGCGGTTGTACGGCGCTCATCGATGCGCTCGGCGGTGCGATTCACCACATCGGCAACATCCACAAATACGCCCGCCCCGAGGACGTGCCGGCGCACACGCTGTTCGTTATCACCACCGACGGAATGGAGAACGCTTCCCGCCGCTATACCGCCGACGAGGTGAGGAAAACGGTCGAACGGCAAAAAGAGAAATACGGTTGGGAATTCCTCTTTATCGGCGCGAACATCGACGCGGTGGAAACCGCGGGGCGTTACGGCATTTCTGCCGACCGCGCCGCCAACTACAATGCCGACGGCGCCGGCACGCACATTCTCTATGAATCGGTGTCCGAAACGGTGGCGAGCGTGCGTGCCAACCGCGCGGTCAACGAGGACTGGAATGCGCGGCTGGAAAAAGACTATAAAACCCGCAAAAAGAAATAACGAAAACCGCCCTGTAACCGCGTTACAGGGCGGTTTTTATGCGAGCGACACCAGCCACAAAATCACGCCGTAGACCACCGAGGCGGAGATGCCGTAGACCAGCACCGGCCCCGCGACGGAAAACATCTTTGCGCCCATACCGAGCACGAATCCCTCGCTTTTGAACTCCACGGCGGGGGAGGCGATTGCGTTGGCGAAGCCGGTAATCGGCACAATCGTGCCCGCGCCCGCGTGCTTGGCGATTTTGTCAAAGACGTTGAGCCCCGTCAGCAATACGGCGAGAAAAATGAGCGTAAGCGACCCGCAAAATGCGGCGGTTTTTTCTTCGATACCCGCCAGCGCGGCAAGTTCCGCCACCGCCTCGCCGAGCGCACAGAGGAAACCGCCCACCGCAAACGCTTTAAGGCAGTTGGTCGCCACTTTCGAGCGCGGCGCGATGATTTTTGTCATTTTTTTATACTCTTTTGCTGTCAACTCCACAGACGTCACTCCTTTTTCCACCGCTATTGTGCGAAAAAAGCCCGAATTTATGTATTTTTGCGAAAAAACTTGAAAAATCCAAAACGAGTGTGCTATACTGTCGGTGAAAAATGACAAAAGGGGGAAACGGCTATGCTGTTGGCTTTGGATTTGGGCAACACCAACATCACCGTCGGCGTGTTCGACGGCGACAAACTGCTTGTGGAATCGCGTATCGCCACCGACCACAAAAAAATGCGCGACCAGTACGCGGTGGAGTTGTCGGATATCTTAAAACTGTACGGGGTGGATGCCTCCTCCTTTGACGGCGCGATTTTGTGTTCGGTCGTGCCGAACGTGGAAGCGCGCTTAAAAGAAGCGGTCAAGCTCATCTGCGGTATCGACACGCTCGTCGTTGCGCCCGGTGTCAAAACCGGCGTGGCGGTGCGGCTCGACAACCCCGCCCAACTCGGCGCGGACTTGCTTGTCGGCGCGGTGGCGACGGTGGCGCAGTACGGCGCGCCCGCCATCGTGTGGGATTTGGGCACGGCAACCACGATTTCCGCCGTCGGCAAAGAGGGCGATTTCCTCGGCGGTGTCATTATGGCGGGTGTCAATACTTCGCTGAATGCGCTTGTCGATAAGGCTTCGCTGCTCCCGCGCATCAAACTGGATGCGCCGCCCCACGTCATCGGCGGCAACACCATCCACTCGATGCAGTCCGGTATCATCTACGGCACGGCCTCGATGATTGACGAGATGTCCGACCGCGTGGAGGAAGAAATCGGCGCGCCCTGCAAAGTGGTCGTGACCGGCGGCCTTGCCCGCACGGTGGTGCCGTATTGCCGCCGCGAGATGATTTGCGACGACCGTTTGGTGCTGACCGGACTTCGCCTCATTTACGAAAAAAACCGTTAAATTCCGCCCGGGCAACGGCAGGACTACCGCTTCGGAGTTAAAGCCAATGCCGCAAGGGTGGTGTTTATAGAAAATTTGCGCTGTATCCGCTTGGAGCAGCAGCAGGAGGAATGAAAAATGAAATCGTCTACGTTTCAGTTGACCGTCATTTCCATTTTGGTGGCGCTTCTCATCTTGATGACCGTCACCGGCATCGGGTATATCCCCGTCGGTCCGTTTAAGCTGACACGGTTGACCTTGCCCGTCGCGATCGGCGCGGCGGTATGCGGGGTGAAAGCCGGCTTGGTGCTCGGCACGGTGTTCGGGCTTACGTCGTTTGCGACGGGGCTGTTCGGGCTCGATGCGCTCGGTGCGCTTTTAATCGGGCTCGGGTGGAAACAGGCGGTGCTTTTGTTTATCACCTGCCTTGTGCCGCGTATCGCGTGCGGGCTTGTGCCGGCGCTGTTGCATAAGGCCATCAAACCGAAAAACCACACGGTCGCCGATGCCGTGACCTGCGGCGCGGTCGCGCTGCTCAACACGGCGTTGTTCCTTGGGTTTTTCTGGGTCTGCTTTTTGTCCGACCTCAAAAACGACCCGCAGGTGTTAAACCTGTTCGGCGGCGCGGTGGAGAGCTTCGGTAAGCTGTTCGCCATCTTCGCCGGATGGAACGCCGTTATCGAAATCGGTGTCAACTTGGTACTCGGCACGGCAATTTGCAAGGCGCTTCAACCCGTCGCCGCCCGCTTGCAATTAGACAAATAAATACGAATTTGAAAAGAGCCCCGGACTTTGTCCGGGGCTCTTTCCGTATGGAAAATAGAAATGGAGGGGAACGTCGTTTGTTACGCGGCGGGCTGCGTTTGCTCGCTTACAGCCGTGGCGGTCGCGGTCGCGGTCGTCGAGCCGAAATCGGCGGGGAGTTCGTCGTCTTCGACGATAATGTCGTCGTTGTCAAATTCGGTGGAATACTCCAAGAAATCCATAAGACCCCACAACTCTTTGGGCAACGTCTCGTCGTCCAGCGGCAGGAAGACCACACCCTCGTAGTCTTTGCCGATGCCGTTGAAGTTGTAGAATTTTGCCCAGATCTCCACACAACCGTTCGTCATATCGAACGCAGGGGCGTTGTGGTCGGCAAAATAGTTGATGGCATCGTTCCACTTTTTGGTTTTCGCGGCTTTTTCCTCGGCGGTTATTTTTACTTCTTCACCGTCGTTCGTATACATAAGTTGACTCGGAGAGAACTCTAACCGTTCGGCAACGCCGCCGTTTTGATAGAGGGACATTTGGATATCCCACGCCATGGAACTCCACTCGTTCGTGCCGTAATTGGCGGGGATGTGCATGGCTTTCTTGAATTCTTCGGCGTTAAAGTTCGCGTAGATAGTCTTTTGCGCCGATTGGAGTGTTTTCGGTGTCAGCGTGCAAATCGGCAGTTGCATCACCATGGTTTTGCCGTTTTGCGGAATGTAGACTTCGAGACTAAGGAACGCCGGACAGTCATACGATGCCGCGCCGTTGTCGTCGGTGAAAATCGCCATCCACTTGTCCGCATCCACCGTTTTCAGTTCGTCGCGTAGCGTGTTATACAGGTCGCGGCGCTGGTCAATGGTGAAGATATCGCTGCCGGCGTTGCCCCAAAGCGCGGTGGC
>JAKSPN010000075.1 GCA_024404755.1 Clostridia bacterium
GTCGCCGACTCCTCTCTCAATATGAAAGACGTACTGACTCTCCGCAAATTCCTGGTGGGGTTGCCGGTTTGAATTTTCCCCATCCGCCGCGTGCGGATGGGGTTTCTTTTTGTCGAAAACCGCTTGCCTTTTTATCGCGCGCGTGATATAATAAATTTTGTATAGCCAAACTGACCGTGCTTTCGGTCGTAAGGAGAAAATAGTATGAAAATTCGTCTTGCAGATTACGTTGCAAACTTCCTCGTAGACCATGGCGTAACCGATGCCTTTTCGGTGGTCGGCGGCGGTGCGATGCACTTAAACGATGCCCTCGGTCATAAAGAGGGACTTCACGTCACCTATAACCACCACGAGCAGGCCTGCGCCATCGCGGCGGAGGCGTATGCTCGTCTCGACAACAAAATCGCGGCAGTGTGTGTGACCACCGGCCCCGGCGGCACCAACGCGCTCACCGGTGTAGTCGGCGGCTGGCTCGATTCCATTCCGATGTTTGTTTTAAGCGGTCAGGTGCGCTACGACACCACCGCCCGCTATGCCCTGCAATATACCGAAACCCCCTTGCGTGCGATGGGCGACCAAGAGTACGATATCGTCAAATCCGTCACCCCGATGACGAAGTACGCCACGATGATTGAAGACCCGAAACAGATTCGCTTCGCGCTCGAAAAAGCGTGGCACCTCGCGACAACCGGCCGTCCCGGTCCCGTGTGGGTGGACATCCCCGTCAACCATCAAGGGTGCTTTATCGAAACGGACGAATTAGAGGGCTACGACCCCGCCGAGGACGATGCGCTGCTTCCCCCGCCGGTGGACGAGGCGACCATCGCGCTGCTTCTCGAAAAACTGAAAAGTGCCGAACGTCCGGTGTTCCACGCCGGCTACGGCATTCGCCTTTCCGGCGCCTACGAAACCTTCCGCCGTGTCGCGAAAAAACTCAACATTCCGATCGTCACCTACTGGAACGCGGTGGACCTCATCGAAAACGACCATCCGCTTTATTGCGGCCGCGCCGGCAATATGGGCGACCGCCCCGGCAACTGGGCCATCCAAAACGCCGACTTCATTTTGGCAATCGGCACCCGCATTTCCATCCGTCAAGTGGGCTATAACTGGAAAACGTGGGCGCGTGCCGCCGAAGTAATGATGGTGGATATCGACAAAGCCGAACTCAAAAAACCGACGCTCCACGTGGAATACCCCGTGTGGGCGGATGCAAAAGACTTCCTCGAAAAAGTGGATGCCGCCACGTCCGACACCGTGTTTGCGGGCGGCGTGTGGAACGACACCTGCCGCCGCTGGAAGAACGACTATCCGGTCGTACAGGAAAAACACCGCGCCGAAAACGGCGAAACGGCAAACGTCTACGCCTTTATCGACTATTTGAGTAAGCGTTTGCCGGAAAACAGTTTGACCGCCGTGTCCAACGGCGCGTGCTGTGTGGTCGGTAACCAAGCGTACGCCATCCAAAAAGGCAGCCGTATGGCGAACAACAGCGCCATTGCGAGTATGGGCTACGGCCTGCCCGCCGCCATCGGCACCTGCATCGGCGGTGGCAGAAAACAGACGATTTGTCTCGAAGGCGACGGCAGCATTATGATGAATTTGCAGGAACTGCAAACCGTGCTGACGAACCGCCTTCCGATTAAAATTTTCCTCATCAACAACCGCGGCTACCACTCCATCCGCATCACCCAGACGAATCTTTTCAACAAGAATTTCGTCGGCGTGGGCGAAGATTCCGGCGATCTCTCGTTCCCGGATTTTGAAAAACTGTCCAAAGCGTTCGGCTATCCCTATATGAGTGCCCACTCCAACGCCGAAATGAAAAAAGCGGTGGACGAAGCCCTCGCCGCCGACGGTCCGGTGTTCTGCGAAATCTTTACCGACACCGCCCAAGTGTGGGAGCCGAAGAGCAGCACCAAACGCCTGCCGGACGGCACGCTTGTCAGCCCGCCGCTTGAGGACTTAGCGCCGTTCTTGCCGCGCGAAGAACTGAAAGCCCAAATGTTCATTCCGCTGATGGAAGAAGAATAAGCGCTCTCACGAAAGGAGCATACAACCGTGAAAAAGATTACGTTACTTGACTGCACCCTGCGGGACGGCGGTTACGTCAACGACTGGAAGTTCGGTGAACCCGCCATTCGCGGCATCTGCAAAAAAATGGCGCAAACCGGTGTGGAAATCTGCGAAGTCGGCTTTATCAAAGGCGACACCTTTGACCCGAACCGCGCCGTCTTCCCGAATACCGCCTGCATCGCCGACTTAATCGCCCCGAAAGACGATACAATGCTCTACGTCGGTATGGTGGATATGAGTGCGCCCGTGCCGCTTGACCGCATCACGCCCTGTGACGGCAGTTCCATCGACGGCATCCGCGTCATCTTCAAAAAAGAGAAAATCGACGAGGGCTATAAGTACGTTAAATATGCGAAAGAGCAGGGCTACAAAACCTTCGTGCAGTTTGTCGGAACGGATATGTACTCCGACAAAGAATTTATCGAGGGCATCGAGAAATTCAACGAGTTAGAGCCGGATGCGATGTCCATTGTGGACAGTTTCGGGCTCATCAAGAAAAAACAATTTCTCCGCCTCGTCCATTTGGCGGACAACAATATGAAACCGACCATCGCGCTCGGCTACCACTCCCACAACAACCTCCAACAAGCGTTCGGCAACTCGGAAGCGCTTGTCGAAATGAACTTAAACCGCGATATCTGCATCGACGGCTGTGTGTTCGGTATGGGCCGCGGCGCAGGCAACTTAAACCTCGAACTGTTCGCCGAGTATATGAACGAAAACTACGGAACGAGTTACCGTGTCGAGCCGATGCTCGAAATCATGGACGAATACCTCACCGAAATTTACAACACAAAGTTCTGGGGTTATTCCCTGCCGCTGTACCTCTCCGCCAGTCTCGGCTGTCACCCGAACTACGCTATCCATCTGGCGGAGCGCGGCACGCTGACCGTCAAGGCGTTTTCGGAACTTCTCAAATCCATTCCGAACGAGGACAAAGCCAAATTCTCAAAAGATAAGGCCGAAAAATACTACCGCGAATATATGGAAAACTTCCTCGATGACCGCGACGCGCTCGCGGCGCTCGGAAACGCACTTTCCGGCAAACGTATCGTGGTCGTAGCGCCCGGCAAGAGCATCGCGGAGCACGCCGAAACGGTGAAAGCGGAACTGCAAAAACCCGACACCGCGGTCATCGCCTTAAACTTCGACGGCGGGCAATACAAAGCTGACTACATTTTCAGCAGCAATATGCGCCGCTTCGCCAAAATCCAAGAGAACACCGACGTGCCCTGCATCATCACGTCGAATATGAAAGAGGCGAAAAAAGCCGATTTCGTCGTGAATTTCAGCAGCTACGCCTCGGACAAAGCAGACATCATCGACAACTCCGGCGTGATGCTGTTAAAACTTCTGCAAGCCATCGGCATCAAAGAAGCCACCGTTGCCGGTATGGACGGCTATTCTCCCGACAGCGGCAACGTCTATTTTGACAAAACGCTGGAACACGATTTTTCGAGCCAAGCGGAAACCCGCAACCGTCTGATTGCAGGCGAACTGAAAGAGATTGAAAAAACGATGAAACTTCGCTTTATCACTCCCACGTATTACGAAATGTAAAAGGAGGTTTGCTCTATGGCAAACGTCATTACCTTCGGCGAAATCATGTTGCGCTTATCCCCCGATTCCGGCACGCGGCTGTTTCAAAACGACCGCCTGACCGCCACGTTCGGCGGCGCGGAAGCGAACGTCGCCGTGTCGCTTGCGAACTTCGGCGAATCCGTTGCTTTTGTAACCAAACTGCCGGAAAATCCGGTGGGAAACGCCGCTTTATCCGCGGTACGCGCGTTCGGAGTGGACACTTCGTATATCGCCCGCGGCGGCGAACGGCTCGGCATCTATTTTATGGAAAAAGGTGCCTCGAAGCGTAGCAGTGTCTGTGTTTACGACCGCGCCGAAAGCGCGATGGCCAACGCCACCGCCGCCGATTTTGACTGGGATACGATTTTCGACGGCGCAAGTTGGTTCCATTTCACCGGCATCACCGCGGCGCTGTCCGACGAGTGCGCCGCGCTTTGCAAAGCCGCCTGCAAAGCGGCAAAAGAAAAAGGACTCACCGTCTCGTGCGACTTAAACTACCGCAAAAAACTGTGGTTGCGTGAAAAAGCACAAGCCGTGATGACCGAACTATGCAAATTCGTGGACGTGTGCATCGCCAACGAGGAAGATGCCAAAGACGTGTTCGGCATCGAAGCCCCCGAAAGCGATATTGAGGGCGGCAAACTGTCTAAAGACGGCTACTGCGCGGTGGCAAAAGAACTGCGCGACCGTTTTGGTTTTGACAAGGTTGCCATCACGCTGCGCTCCTCGTTCTCTGCCGACGACAACGACTGGGCGGCACTGCTTTATGACGGAAACGATTTCTGTTTTTCCAAGACCTATCACCTGCACATCGTTGACCGCGTCGGCGGCGGCGACAGTTTCGGCGCCGGACTGATTTACGCGTTGCGCCGCGGCGACTCCACTCAAAACGCGGTGGAATTTGCGGTCGCCGCTTCCGCGCTCAAACACTCCATTAAGGGCGATTTTAACCGCGTGTCCGTTGCCGAAGTGGAAGCGCTTCAAAACGGCGGCGGCTCGGGCAGAGTCCAACGCTGAGTTTGCTCTAAACTGATTTTTTAGAAAAAGGAGGCGGCAAAATGACCGTCATCGTTACCGGTGCATCCGGCTTTTTGGGGC
>JAKSPN010000076.1 GCA_024404755.1 Clostridia bacterium
CGGCGGCGGTGTTCCGTCAACCCCTGTCGGGTCGTGCAACAAATCCACCTTTTTTTGGCGGGGTTTTTCGTTGACAACCTTGTCGCGCGTGTGGTACAATAGTCAAAATAATAAAAACAAGGGAGAGATTGAAAATGGCGACTTTTATCCAAGAACCGGCGCATACCTTTAACGAATATCTGCTTATTCCGGGGTATTCTTCCGACCAATGCATTCCCGCAAACGTGAGCTTAAAAACTCCGCTTGTGAAATTCAAAAAGGGTGAAGAGCCCGCCATTTCCATGAACATCCCGCTCGTTTCCGCCATTATGCAGGCGGTGTCCGGTGACCGCCTTGCCGTGGCGCTCGCCACCGAAGGCGGCGTGTCGTTTATCTACGGCTCGCAGTCGGTGGAAGACGAGGCCGCGATGGTTAAACGCGCGAAAGACTACAAAGCCGGCTTTGTCAAAAGCGACTCCAACATCCGTCCGGATGCGACCCTCGCCGACGTGATTGCGTTGACCAAAAAAACCGGTCACTCCACCATCGCCGTCACCGAAGACGGCACGCAGGACGGCAAACTTGTCGGTATCGTCACCGGCCGCGATTACCGTATCTCCCGTATGCCGCTCGACCTCAAAGTCAGCGAGTTTATGACTCCCCTTGAAAAACTGTATACGGCGGAAGAGGGCACGAGCTTAAAAGCCGCCAACGATATTATCTGGGACCACAAACTGAACTCCCTGCCGATTGTGTCCAAAGACGGTCGCCTTTGCTATATGGTGTTCCGCAAGGACTACGATTCCCACAAACAAAACCCGAACGAGTTACTGGACGCGCAAAAACGCTATATCGTCGGCGCGGGCATCAACACCCGCGACTATGCCGAGCGCGTGCCGGCGCTTGTCGAGGCGGGCGCGGACGTGCTGTGTATCGACTCGTCCGAGGGTTTCTCTGAGTGGCAAAAACTGACCATCGGCTGGATTCGCGAGCATTACGGCGACACCGTGAAAGTCGGTGCCGGCAACGTCGTGGATGCCGAGGGCTTCCGCTTCCTCGCCGATTGCGGCGCGGATTTCGTCAAAGTCGGTATCGGCGGCGGCTCGATTTGTATCACCCGCGAAACGAAAGGTATCGGTCGCGGACAAGCCACCGCGCTGATTGAGGTGTGTGCCGCGCGCGACCAATATTATAAAGAAACCGGTGTCTACGTGCCGGTCTGTTCCGACGGCGGTATCGTCTATGACCACCACATCACGCTGGCGCTTGCGATGGGTGCGGACTTCATTATGCTCGGTCGCTATTTCGCCCGTTTTGATGAGAGCCCGTCCAACAAAGTGAGCATCAACGGCACCTATTACAAAGAATATTGGGGTGAGGGTTCCGCCCGTGCCCGCAACTGGCAACGCTATGATTTAGGCGGCGATAAGAAGCTCTCGTTCGAGGAGGGCGTGGACTCTTACGTGCCGTATGCCGGCAGTCTGAAAGACAACGTCGCCATCTCGCTGTCCAAGGTGAAATCGACCATGTGCAACTGCGGCGCGCTCACCATTCAGGAGTTGCAGGAGAAGGCGAAATTAACCCTTGTTTCCGCAACCAGTATCGTCGAGGGCGGCGCTCACGACGTTATCCGCAAAGAAAACACCCCGACCGTAAAATAAACCGAAAGTATAAAAAGCACCGTCTGCGGACGGTGCTTTTTTGCGTAAAAAACGAGATATTTACAAATGCTTATATATGTGGTATAATAGACAGATAAAAGAAAAAGGAGGGAGAAAGAATGGGGGAAACTCGTCAAGGCGGGTGGCTTAAACACGCCGATTTTATGCTCATTGACCTTGTGTGTTTGCACGTTGCGTTTGTGGCGGCATATTTCCTACGCTTCGGCTTCGGGACGATTCCGTATGCCGTGCCGGAATATCGCAGTTTGGTGCTCATTCTCTCTCTCATCCAAATCGGCGGGTCGATTGCCGCCGGAAACCTCAATCACGTGTTGCGCCGCGGAAAGGCGGATGAACTGTGGAGCGTGGCGGTGCTGACCGCGCTGACGCTTGCCCTCGCGGCTTTGTATATGTACGCCGCGCACAACGGCACGGACTATTCCCGTTTGCAGGTGTTTTATACCGTCGGCGTGTTTTTCGTGCTTGACTATTTTCTGCGTTGTTGGCACAAAGCCGCCGCTGTACGCCGGTTGCGCAAAAACCCCGCCGCGCGCCGTACGCGCTCGGTGCTGGTGCTGTCGGACGGCGACAACGTCGGCAATATCGTTGCCGATTTGCAGGCGGACGTGTACGACCACTTTGAAATCCGCGCCGTAACGTTGGTGGACGGCGGAAAAGCGCCGGAGGGACTGCCGCAAATCGACACGGTGGACGAGGCGCTTTCGTTTATCTGCCGCGAATGGGTGGACGAGGTGGTTATCTGCCTGCCCGCGCAGTCGGCGGCGCCGACCGCGTTTGTGGATGCGTGTGCCGAAATGGGCGTGGCGGTCCACTCGGTGTTGCCGCTTGCCACCCAAGGTCGCAACGTGCAGTACGTGGACGAGGTGGGCGGCCGCATGGTGCTGACCGTGTCGCTCAACCACGTGTCGCCCGCGCAGGCGTTTGTGAAACGCACGGTGGATATTGTCGGCGGGCTCGTGGGCAGCTTGCTCGCGGTGGTCATCGGCATTGTGATTGCGCCGTTTATTCTTGTGAAATCGCCCGGGCCGTTGTTGTTTAAGCAGGAGCGCATCGGCAAAAACGGCAAAAAGTTCAAGCTGCTCAAATTCCGTTCGATGATTCCCGATGCGGAAGCGAAAAAACAAGACCTTGCCGCGAAAAACCGTGTGGCGGACGGGATGATGTTCAAGCTCGATTTCGACCCGCGCATCATCGGCAATCGCGTGACCGCCGACGGCAAGCAAAAAACCGGTATCGGCGAGTTTATCCGCAAAACGTCGCTGGACGAATTTCCACAGTTTTTTAACGTGCTGAAAGGCGAAATGTCGCTGGTAGGCACCCGCCCGCCTACGCCGGATGAGTGGGAAAAATATGCTTTCCGCCACCGCGCACGCCTCGCGCAAAAACCGGGCATTACCGGGTTGTGGCAGGTTTCCGGCCGAAGCGATATTACCGATTTTGAGGAAGTCGTGCGGCTGGATACGGAATATATCGCCAACTTCAAGTTGAGCCTCGATGCCAAAATTTTGCTCAAAACGCTGGTGGTGCTGTTTCGCCGCACCGGTGCTCGATAAGGAGGCGCAGGGGGATGAAAAAACACGTTTTTCTTATCGGAGCAAAATCTCTCGGCGCTTACGGCGGCTATGAAACTTTTATCAATAAGTTGACCGAATATCACGCCGACAACGAGCGTATCCAATACCACGTTGCCGTGAAAGCCAACGGCTCCGGCTCGCTCGCACCGGAGAATATGGCGGGCGCAACCGTGTTGTCCGAGTCCGAGTTTTTGTATCACAATGCGCGGTGCTTTCGAGTTTCCGTTCCCGAAAAACTCGGTGCGGCGCAGGCGATTTATTATGACTGTAAAGCGCTTGCCGCTGTATGCGATTACGTAAAAAAAGAACACATCACCGACTTTGTCGTGTATATCATGGCGTGTCGTATCGGACCGTTTATGCGGCGATATTATAAGAAAATTCACGTGCTCGGCGGACAGGTGTTTCTTAACCCCGACGGTCACGAATGGATGCGCGCCAAATGGTCGGCACCGATTCGCAAGTATTGGAAATATTCCGAGAAAAAGATGGTGCAATTTTGCGATTTGGCGATTTGCGATTCGGTGAATATCGAAAAGTATATCGCCGACACCTACCGCAAATTTTCGCCGCACACCACCTTTATCGCCTACGGCGCGGAAACGCGCAAAAGTGTCGGTGCAGATGAGGCGTTTGCGGAGTGGAAACAGCGTTTCGGCGTGGAGAACCGAGATTATTTTTTGATCGTCGGGCGATTCGTGCCGGAAAACAATTTTGAAACGATGATCCGCGAGTTTATGAACAGTCACACCAAAAAATCGCTTGTCATCGTGTCCACCGCCGACGATGCGTTTTTGGCGCAACTTAACCAAAAACTGCATTTTGATACGGATGCGCGGGTGAAATTCGTCGGCACGGTGTACGATGCCGAGTTGCTGATGAAAATCCGCGAGGAAGCGTTTGCCTATTTCCACGGCCACGAGGTCGGCGGCACGAATCCGTCGCTGTTGGAAGCGCTCGGCGCGACAAAGCTGAATTTGCTTTTGAAAGTCGGGTTTAACGAGGAAGTGGGCGAGGACGCCGCGCTGTATTGGACGAAAGAACCGGGCAACTTGGCGGCGCTTGTCGATACGGTCGATAACATGAGCGAGGACGAGCAAGCCGCCTTTGAACGCCGCGCTAAAACCCGCATCCAAACGGCGTACAGTTGGGAGTTTATTGCAAGCAGATACGAAAGTGTGTTTTTAGGGGAGTGAGAGAATGCCGCACGAGCCACTGATTAGTGTCATTGTTCCCGTTTATAATGTTTCTGCCTATTTAGACCGTTGCGTGGAGAGTTTGATTTCGCAAACCTACAAAAATCTCCAAATTCTTTTGGTGGACGATGGTTCAACGGACGATAGCGGCAAA
>JAKSPN010000077.1 GCA_024404755.1 Clostridia bacterium
GCTCGGCTTCGGTAGCCGCCGCAGTCGCGGTGGTCTCGGTAGCCGCCGCAGTCGCTTCGGTTTCAGAAGCGGAAGCGGTGGTGGTTTCTTCGGTAGAACCGTCGGTCAGCACCGCACTGGTGATGGTGAACAACGCATTAGAACCGCCAAGATAGATGCGCGCCGCGCCTTCGCCCGGCGTAAATTTAACCGTTTGATTGCCGGTAGTGCCCGCTGCATACTCTGCAACAGAGGCAATTTTCGTTTTACCGGTCTGGTCGTACAGACGAATGTCAAGCGTACCGGACGTAACCGTCACGTCCAACGAAAGAGTGTACTCTTTGGCAGTGTCAAACGCGATGGCTTGATAGAGGCCTTTCGCGCCGCTGTTGCCGTTCTTCAAAGTGAACGAGCCGGAAGAAAGCGTCGAATCCGCTTTGGAAATGCCGCCATCCGCCCAGCCGAAATCTTCGGCCGCCATATCGGTCACTTTGAAATCGCCGTTGACAAGCAGGTTTTTCTGTTCCGCCGAAGCGAACACGCCGGAGAGCAGCAACGTGCTGATCAAAAGCGCAATCGCCATGAAAACGGAACCGAGTTTGAAGATGTTTTTCATGGGGTTTTCCTCCTGTAGTAAAAGATACTTTAATAGTATATCGACCCCTTGCGCGGTTGTCAATGGCTAACCCGTCCGTTCTTTTGCATTATAGGTCAATTTTTACGTCGCAACAACAACGAAGTGCCCCGTGATTGCTCACGGGGCACTCGTTTTAAGAGGGTGTTTTGAGGAGGGTTTTCTCCCTTGAACCGAGAAGCGGTGCGGCTCCGCTTGTCCCTCGGTTCGATTACAGTATAGCAGGCCTGTCCCGAAAATGTGTAACCGAATTTTTACGAATTTGGGGTAAAATCGCGGAAAATTTTGCGAATTTTGGAAAAATATCGAACAAATGTTTGACAAATGCAAAACCGTGTGCTATACTGACTGTGAACAAACGTTCGATAGGAGGTTTTTTGTATGAAACCCTTAAATGAAAAGCAACAGCGCGTGCTGGAATATCTCCAAAACCGTGCGCAGGAGGGCGTGCCCCCGTCGGTGCGTGAGATTTGCGATGCCTGCGGCATCAAATCCACCTCGACGGTCCACGCCTATCTCAATTTGCTCGAAAACGAGGGCTATATCAACCGTCAAAGCGGCCTCAATCGCTCGATTCGTATGCCCGGCGAGCAGGTGGCGAAAATCCCGCTGCTCGGCAAAGTCACCGCCGGTAAACCGATTTTGGCGGTGGAAGAAATCGAGGACTACGTCCCCTATTCGGGCGGCCAGTTCCCCGCGAGCGAGATGTTTGCCCTGCGCGTTTGCGGCACGAGTATGATTAACGCCGGCATTCTCGACGGCGACGTGGTGGTTGTCCACCGCACGCCCGCTGCCCAAAACGGCGACGTGATTGTCGCGCTGATTGAGGACGAAGCCACCGTCAAACGCGTGTTCTGGGAAGACGGACACGTCCGCCTGCAACCCGAAAACGACGCGTTCGAGCCGATTATCGTCCCCGAAGTGGTGGTGCTCGGCAAAGTCGTGTCGCTGCTCCGCTTTTTCTGAAAAGCGGCCATCTCATTCATTCCGCTTTGCGGCGTGAAAATAAAAAATTTTCAGGAGAGTGCTTTTTGAACAAGTACCAACACACGGTGATTGTCGCGTAAGCCGAGAGGTTTGCGACAATCCCACAAACCTCCCGGCGGTCGCCAGTTGAAGTCAACAACATTCAGGAGGAAAAATAATGAATCAAAATGACGTCACCATTCGTTTAGAAACATCCGAAGACTACCGCGCGGTAGAGTTTCTCGTCCGCGAGGCGTTTTGGAACGTGTATCGCCCCGGTTGCCTGGAACATTTCGTCATTCACGTGTTGCGGGATGACCCCGCGTTCGTGAAAGAACTCGATTTTGTGATGGAAAAAGGCGGCGAACTCATCGGGCAAAATATGTTTATGCGCACCATCATCGAAGCGGACGACGGCCGAAAAATTCCCGTGCTCACAATGGGGCCCATCGGCATTACGCCCGCCTTAAAACGGCAGGGCTACGGCAAATTTTTGCTCGACTATTCCCTGCAAAAAGCCGCCGCAATGGGTTTCGGCGCGGTGCTGTTCGAGGGGAACATCGGCTTTTACGGCAAAAGCGGATTTTCCACCGCTTCCGAGTTCGGCATCCGCTACCACGACCTGCCCGAGGACGCGGACAGTTCGTTCTTTCTGTGTAAAGAACTCATCCCCGGCTATCTTTCCGACGTGACCGGCGTGTACCAAACGCCCGTCGGCTATTACGTAGACGAAGCCGCCGCCGAGGAATTTGACAAACAGTTCCCGAAAAAGGAAAAGCTCAAACTCCCGGGGCAACTTTTCTAAACGAAAAACCCACCAAAAAGGGGCTGACACTTGGTGTCAGCCCCTTGCTTTTTAGTTTTGATATTCCGACGTAATGCCGTAATATTCTTCGAGGCAAAGCCCCGAATCAAAAATCTTTTTCGCCACGTCCTTGCCGACGTAACGGATGTGCCACGGCTCGTACATATAGCCGGTCTGCGCCTCTTTGCCTTTCGGATAGCGCAGAATGAAGCCGTATTCGTGGCAATGCGCCGCCACCCACTTGCCGGTCGGCGTGTCGCCGAACGAATCGGACACGCCGTTTAGATCAATCGCGAGCCCCGTTTGGTGCTCCGAATGCCCCGGCCGCGCGGAATAGCGGTCGGCGTTCGCCTTGCCGTCGTTCGCGACGTAGCGGTTATAGATAACCTCCTGCGTTTCGTAGTCGCGGAAACCGGAGGAAATATACAGCGAGTAACCGGCTTTCGCGGCGGCGGCTTTTAAGCTATCGTAGGCGCGGTCGCAGTCCGCCGTCAGCCCACCGGTGTAGTACGACGCGGGCAACCCGTAGGTTTTGTTCGCAACCAGCACGCCGTCCACGTAGGTCACGCCGCCCACCGTTTTAATCTCATACCCTTTGGAAGACGTAGACACGCTGTCCGGTGCGACGGCTTTGGTGGTCGGCTTTGCGGTCGGTTTTTTCGTCGTCGGCACTTCGGTCACCGGCGCTTTTGTGGTTGCGACCTCGGTGGTCGGCGCTTCGGTGGTCGTCGTCGGTTTTTTCGTCGTTGTCGTGGCGGCCGTCGCCGTCGTGGTGGCGGTTTCGGTTGCCGTCACCGTCGCGGTAGCCGTCGGCACCTGCGGTTTCGGCGAGGATACCTCTTCTTTCCCGCCGCACCCGGCAAGAAGCAGACACGCCGCCAGCGTCAGCGGCAAAAGTCGAAACAGTTTCAACAAAATCCCTCTTTTCCAAGAAAAAAGACCTTCCGCGGAAGGTCTTTTTGTCGTTTACAATACGTCGTCGTTCACTACGCGCGGCTCGCCTTCAAGCAGCGACGGGTTTTCAAGATATTCCGCAAACCGACGGAACGCAATCGCATAATAACTGCCATGGCAGATGCGCTCGTCCATCACGAGCCCCATCGGAATGCACCGTTCGAACACGATTTCGTCCTTTTTGCGGCGCGGCACTTCCTCGATGTTGCCCATCGTAAGCAGCATACTCGTCGTGCCGAAGTTGTAGACGTGGTGATAAATGTAGTTGGTGCGCAAACTCGCAAGGTTCGAGAGGGTCATCGTCGCATGGAACGGGCTCATCTCAATGACCGACGCGGGCAGCATTCCGTGCTTGTCCGCCCATTTGAGAAAGTTCACGCCGAACCGCACGAGACCCGGCGCCGAGAACAAAAAGCGAATCATTTTTTCGGTCGCGTTGTCCGCTTGCGCCTCGCGGTTGTGCTCAATAAATTCGTCGATTTTGCGCTGCACCTCAAACACGTCGTCCGTGCGGTCAAAGTGCATTTTTGCCATCGTTTCGCCGTCTTCCACTCCCGGTTGCAACACCACCATACCGATGTCGATGGAGTTGCGCGCGTAGATGGTTTTGTTGACGACAAACCGGTTTAATTGCGGATATTCCGCCACCGTGCGGATAAACGCGGCAAGCACCAGCCCGATGTGGCTCAAATTGTAGCCCTCTTTTTTCTTGTCGCGCATATATTGGCGCATCGGCTCCACCGGAATATGCACTTTGATGTTGTTCATCGCATCGCTGCGCTCCGCCATCACGTGCGCCGCAATCGCATACATCGGGTCGCCGGTCTTGATTCGTCTTCCGTCTTTGCGTTTCATAATTTCATCTCCCGAAACGAACTTGTTTCACACGGTCAGTATACCACATTTTTCCCGAAATTGCAACCTTTTTGCGGTAATTTTGAGCACGCACAAAAAGAAAAAAAGCAGGATGATTTCTCATCCTGCTTTGTCTATACCCTGAGAACTGAATAAAGAAGCGAATTGAGAAGGTAAGGTGGAAAGAACCGACAACAAAGAGTTGTCATTGTGACACCGCATCAAG
>JAKSPN010000078.1 GCA_024404755.1 Clostridia bacterium
GGGCTGACGGCGTTCGGAAACGCGCTTTTGCGCGAGATGGAACGCAAAAACGTCGTCGCCGACGTGTCCCATCTCAACGAGCGCGGATTCTACGACGTGTGCGCGGCAAGCGACACGCCGTTTATCGCATCCCATTCGGTGTCGCGCGCGGTGTTCGACCACAAGCGCAACCTTACCGACGACCAGTTTTCGGAAATCGTGCGGCGCGGGGGACTTGTGGGCTTAAATCTCTGCGAGGCGCAGTTGGGTGAGCAAAGTTTTGAACGCTTTGAACGGCATTTCGCGCATTTTCTCGACTTGGGCGGCGAAACCGTGTTAGCGCTCGGCTTCGATTTGGACGGCACGGCGCTGCCGCAAGAATGGGGCGGCGTGGCGGTGAACGAGGCGCTTTTTGCGTATCTCTTGGGGCGCGGCTATGAAAAAGATCTGCTTTTGCGGGTGTTTTTCGGCAATGCACGCGATTTTTTTCGAAAAATATAAAAAAACGGTCGGTTTTGATTTGACAAACCGGCCGTTTTGTATTATGATAGACAAGATGTCTATATATTTTTTTAATTATTACACGGGAGTGAACTTCTATGCAATATCAAAGCACCCGAAACAAAGAACTTCGCGTCACTTCGGCGCAGGCGATTGCCCGCGGCATCTCCGCGGATAAAGGTCTGTTTGTGCCGACCGAATTCCCGCAGATTTCGCTCGCGGATTTGGAACGAATGAGTGGCGAATCCTATACGGCGCGCGCCAAGTTCATTCTCGGTAAGTATCTGACCGACTTTTCCGAAGCGGAAGTCGCCGACTGCGTGGACAGCGCGTATACCGCCAAAAAGTTCCGTTCGGCGGACGTGGCGCCGCTGACCCACCTGCACGATAACGCCTACGTTCTCGAACTGTGGCACGGCCCGACCTGCGCGTTCAAAGATATGGCGCTGCAAATCCTGCCGCACTTTATGCGTTATTCCGTTGCCAAAGCCGGCAACGGCGAAGAAGTCGTGATTCTGGTCGCCACCTCCGGTGATACCGGTAAAGCCGCGCTCGAGGGCTTCTGCGATGCGCCGAACACCCGCATCTTGGTGTTCTACCCCGACCAGGGCGTTTCCAAAATGCAAAAACTGCAGATGGCGACCCAGGAGGGACAAAACGTCGGTGTGTTTGCCATTCGCGGCAACTTCGACGATGCGCAAAACGGTGTGAAAGCCATTTTCACCGACAGCGAAACCGGCGACCTGCTCGCCGAAAACGGCAAGAAATTCTCGTCTGCCAACTCCATCAACTGGGGCCGCCTTTGCCCGCAGATTGTGTACTACGTCTCCGCCTACTGCGACCTTTTGAAAAACGGTGCGCTCAAAGCGGGCGAGCCGATGAACGTCGTGGTGCCGACCGGCAACTTCGGCAACATCCTTGCCGCGTACTACGCGAAGAAAATGGGTCTGCCGATTAAGAAACTGATTTGCGCCAGCAACCAAAACCGCGTGCTGACCGACTTCTTCGAAACCGGCACGTACGACCGCCGCCGTCAGTTCTTTACGACCACGTCGCCGTCGATGGATATTCTTATTTCTTCCAACCTTGAACGTCTGCTGTTTGATTTGTGCGACGGAGACGATGCCGAGGTAAAAGCGTGGATGGAAGCGCTTGTGGCCGACGGCAACTACACCGTCTCCGACAAAGTGCGCGCGGCACTGGATGAGCAATTTGCCTCCGGCTGCTGTGACGAAGCGAAAACCGCCGCCGTCATCCGTGATACGTTCGAAAACTACAACTACCTCATCGACACCCACACGGCGGTCGCCGTCGGCGTGTGCGAGGAGTATCTGAAAGAAACGGGGGACAAAACGCCCACTGTGATTGCTTCGACCGCCAACCCCTACAAATTCCCGGCGAGCGTGCTGACCGCCCTTTGCGGCAGCGCTCCGGCGGACGATTTCGACTGCGCCGATGCGCTGTGCGAAAAATCCGGTGTGGAAATGCCCGACCCGCTGAAAACCCTCAAAGGCAAAGCGGTGCGGTTTACCACCGTTTGCAACAAAGAGGAGATGCGTGCCGAGGTGCTCTCGACGCTCGGCATCACCGAGGGGTGAGTGCATGGCGCTGTTTGCAATCGCAGACCCGCACCTGTCCTTTTCCGTCAACAAGCCCATGGACGTGTTCTCCGGGTGGGACGATTACGTTACCCGATTAGAACAAAACTGGCGCCGGCTCGTGTCGGATGACGACACGGTGGTCATCGCCGGTGACGTGTCGTGGGGGATGTCGCTGGAAGAGGCGAAAGCGGATTTTGCGTTTTTAGACAATCTGCCCGGCAAAAAGTTGATTTTTAAGGGCAACCACGATTACTGGTGGACCACCCGCCGCCAAATGGATTTGTTTTTCGAACAAAACGGGTTTTCCACGTTGCGCATCGTCCATAACGATGCCGTGGCGGTGGAAAACGTCGCTGTTTGCGGCAGCCGCGGCTGGTTTTTCGATGCCGGCGAAGCGGACAAAAAAGTGATTTTGCGCGAAGCGGGGCGGGTACGCACCTCGATTGAAGCCGCAAAAAAAACCGGACTTACGCCGGTGGTGTTTCTTCACTACCCGCCGGTGTTCGGCGATCAGAAATGCGACGAAATCTGGCAGGTCATCAAAGACGAGGGTGTTGACCGCGTCTACTACGGCCACGTTCACGGCGCGGGCATCCGTCACGCCGTTACGGGCGATTACGAGGGTGTTTCGCTCACGCTCATCTCCTGCGACGGATTGCAATTTACGCCGCTGTTTGTTCCGCAGGAAGCGGAAATTTAATCTTGTTACATTACCACAAGCGTTTGTGGAAAAAATATCAAATTATTCCGGGAGGAAGTACCAATGAGTTTAGTCAAAGCAGAAAAAACCGAAAACGCCAACCGCATCAAGTTGGAAGTCAACGTGGATGCCGCCACCTTCGAGCAGGCGCTCAACGCCGCCTATCGCAAGAATGTCAAGAAATTGAACATTCCCGGCTTCCGTAAAGGTAAAGCCACTCGCGGCTACATCGAGAAGATGTACGGCGAGGAGTTCTTCTATGAGGATGCGATGAACGCGGTCTATCCGTCCGCGCTCGACGAAGCCATCGCCGAAAGCGGTTATGCGTTTGTCGAAGATAAAATCGACCTCGACGTGACCTCCGTCGGCAAAGAGGGTCTTACCTTCACTGCGGTCATCACCGTGAAACCCGAGTGCGACATCGACGGTTACAAAGGGCTTAAAGCCGAGAAAGCCGCCGTTGCCGTGTCGGACGACGACGTGGATACCGAACTCAAAAAGTTCCAAGACCGTCAGTCCCGCCTTGTGTCCGTTGAGGACCGCGAAGCCAAAATGGACGACATCGTGATGATCGACTACGAGGGCTTTGTGGACGACGTGGCGTTTGCCGGCGGCAAAGGCGAGAACCAATCCCTGACCCTCGGTTCCGGTCAATTCATTCCGGGCTTTGAGGAGCAGATTGTCGGCAAAAAAATCGGCGAGGAATTCGACGTGAACGTCACCTTCCCGACCGAATACCATGCGGACGAACTCGCCGGTAAAGAAGCGGTGTTCAAATGCAAACTCAACGAAATCAAAATGCGCGAACTGCCGGAACTCAACGACGACTTCGCCAAAGATTGCAGCGAGTTCGACACGCTGGACGAGTTCAAAGCCGACGTGAAAGCGAAATTGACCGAAGCCGCCGAGAAAGAGGCGGATGCCGCGTTTGAGACCGCGTTGGCCGAGCAACTCGCCGACCTCTTGAAAGCGGATATCCCGCAGGCGATGTTCGAGAACGCGATGGACGATGCGGTGGAGGATTTTGCCCGCCGTCTGCAAATGCAGGGTCTGTCCCTCGATATGTATCTGCAATACACCGGTATGGACGAGAAAGCGTTCCGCGAGACCACCCGCGAGCAAGCGGAGAAACAGGTTAAAGTGCGCTTGGCGCTTGAAACCATCGTGAAGAAAGAGGGCATTGAAGCCACCGCCGAGGACGTGGAAGCCGAGTATGCCAAATTTGCCGAGATGTACAAAATGGAAGTCGAGCAAATCAAAGCCGCGATTCCGGAGAAGAGCTTGCGCGAGGATTTGACCGTCGAAAAAGCGATGCACTTCGTGAAAGACAACGCCAAAGCCGGCAAACCGGCGGCGAAGAAGTCCACCGCGAAGAAAGCGGACGACGGCGAGACCGCCGAAAAGAAACCGGCGGCGAAGAAATCCACCTCCACCGCGAAAAAACCGGCGGCGAAGAAAGAAGCCGCTGCGGATGCGGAGAAGAAACCGGCGGCGAAGAAATCCACTTCCACCGCGAAGAAACCGGCGGCGAAGAAAGAGGGTTGCGTGTTGTTGTATGTCAATTTTAGGTTTATTTTAGTAACTTTGC
>JAKSPN010000079.1 GCA_024404755.1 Clostridia bacterium
TTTTTGCCTTTTTTGCCTTTGTTCGGGTTTTTGAACCGCTTCATAATCTGCATCGTCTGTTCGTACTGTTTCAGAAGCCGGTTCACGTCCTCCACCTTCATTCCGCAGCCCGCGGCAATACGCCGTTTGCGCGAAGGGTTGATAAGCGAAGGTTTGTGCCGTTCGGCGGGGGTCATCGACAAAATAATCGACTCCACGCGAACGATTTGTTTATCGTCAATGTCCAGGTCTTTCACTTGTTTGGAAAGCCCCGGCACCATGCCGAGCATTTCTTTGAGGTTGCCCATTTTGCGGATTTGCCGGAACTGGTCCAGCATATCTTCGAGGTCGAAGGTTTCCTCTTGCAGTTTCTTCGCAAGTTCCTCCGCCTCTTTTTCGTCCGCCTGCGCCTCCACCTTTTCGATGAGGGACATCACGTCGCCCATACCGAGGATACGGGACGCCATACGGGACGGGTGGAACACCTCGAGGTCGTCCATCTTTTCGCCGGTGCCGGCGAATTTGATGGGTTTGCCGGTGACGGCACGCACCGAGAGCGCCGCACCGCCGCGGGTATCGCCGTCCAACTTCGTGAGAATCACGCCGGTGATACCGAGCGTTTCGTCAAACGATTTGGCGACGTTGACCGCGTCCTGACCGGTCATGGAGTCCACAACGAGCAACTGCTCGTGCGGCTCGACCGTCTTTTTGATGTTTTGCAGTTCCTGCATCAGTTCTTCGTCGATATGCAGGCGGCCTGCGGTATCCAAAATCACGTAGTCGTTGCCGTGGTCACGGGCGTGTTTCACGGCGGCTTCGGCGATTTTTACGGGGTTTTCGGTGCCCATCTCGAACACCGGCACGCCCACGCGCTCGCCGACGACCTGCAACTGCTTGATGGCGGCGGGGCGATACACGTCGCACGCCACGAGAAGCGGGCGGCGGCCTTGGCTTTTGAGCATTTTCGCGAGTTTCGCGCTGTGGGTGGTTTTACCGGAGCCCTGCAAGCCGCACATCATAATGATGCAAGGCGGGTGGTTGGTGGTGGCGAGGCGTTCCGCCTGGCCGCCCATCAGTGCCGTCAACTCCTCGTTGACGATTTTGATGACCATCTGGGCAGGGGTCAAACTCTCCATCACGTCCGCGCCGACGGCACGTTCGGTGACGGTGTTCGTAAAATCTTTGGCGACTTTATAGTTAACGTCCGCTTCGAGAAGGGCGAGGCGCACTTCGCGCATCGCTTCTTTTACGTCCGCTTCATTCAGTTTTCCTCGACCGCGCAGACGTTTGAACGTGGCGGCAAGTTTATCGGAAAGTCCTTCAAATGCCACGGGAAATCTCCTTTACAAAACGGGGTTGTCGGATTATTCTTCCGCGAGCGCCGAGGCAATCTCCTCGATGCGGGCGGCGCGCTCCTCGATTTCGCGGGAACGGGAAAGGTAGTTGTTCTGCTCGCGGATTTCTTTGGCGGCCGTCTCCACAATCTCCATCTGCGCCCGCAACTCGCGGAAGCGGCGCGCCAAACCGAGGCGCTCCTCCATTTCCACCAGCTGGGATTCGGCGCGTTTAATCGAATCGCGCACGCCCTGACGGGTAATGCCGGCGTTTTCGGCAATCTCGGACAGAGAGAGGTCGTCGTTATAATACAATTCCATAACGTCCCGTTGTTTATCGGTCAGCATATCGCCGTAAAAATCACACAAGAACGCCATTTCCATATTTTTCGCCACGGGAACACACCACACTTTAAGGAATTTTATGCCTTCGTAAAGGCAGAACACTTTACATATACAACTATTATACACTTTTTTCGTCGTTTGTCAAGAGGTTTTTCCACATTCTCCCGACAATCGGGGGTAATTTTTTGGTTACCGCCTTGCAATTCCGCAAAAAACCGCATATAATAAAGGAGTAATCCGCGAAAGGAGTTACGCGTAATGGGAACTCATCTCAAAGAACAATGGGAACAAAAACTGCTGCGGCAGTTTTCGGTACAGCCGTCGGATGCAACGGACGAAAACTTCTACGATGCGCTCGTTTTGTTGCTGCGTGACCGGCTCCACGAAAACCGCGTGGCGTTTATGGACCGCGCCTACGTCCAAAAATCCAAGCAGGTGTACTATCTGTGTATGGAATTCTTGATGGGGCGGTCGCTTAAAAATAACCTCGAAAATTTAGGGCTTGTCGATGAAGCGGAAGCGGCGTGCAAAGCGCTCGGTACCAAACTGTCGTCGCTGTATGAGTTAGAGCCGGATGCCGGTCTCGGCAACGGCGGTCTCGGGCGGCTCGCGGCGTGCTTTTTAGACGGACTCGCCAACGCGAAAGTCCCCGCTACCGGCTATTCGCTTTTATATGAATACGGCATCTTCCGCCAAAAATTAGTGGACGGCTGGCAGACGGAATTGCCCGATTTTTGGCTTCCCGGCGGCGGCGGATGGCTGCTCCCCCGTCCGGAACTCACCAAAGAAGTGTTGTTCGGCGGCAACGTCGTGGAATCGTGGGACGGCGGCTATCACCACGTCTCTCACGAAAACGCCACCCGTGTGCTCGCCCACGCCTACGATATGATGGTGCCGTCCAAAGGCGGCAACTGCGTATCCACCCTGCGGCTGTGGAAATCGTCCGCACCGGAGATGGATATGACCCTCTTTAACCAAGGCGAATACCTGCGCGCGATGGAGAAAAAAGCCATGGCGGAAGTCATCACCCAAGTGTTGTACCCCGCCGACAACCACCGCGAGGGCAAATCGTTGCGGCTGACCCAGCAGTATTTCCTCGTGTCCGCCTCGGTGCAGGATATGGTCGAGCGCCACTTAAAACAGTATCACACGATGGAGAATTTCCCCGATATGGCGGCGATTCACCTCAACGATACCCACCCGACACTCGCCATTCCGGAACTGATGCGCATTTTGCTCGACGACTGCGGTTATCCGTGGGAAAAGGCGTGGGACATCGTCTGCCGCACGGTCGGTTACACCAACCACACCGTCATGGCGGAAGCGCTCGAATGCTGGCCGGAAGACCTCTTTTCCGAGCGCCTGCCGCGCATTTATCAAATCGTGCGCGAAATCGACGCGCGGCACAAAGCCGAAACGTGGGAGAAAACCGGCGGCGACCAAGCCGCGGTGGACCAAATGGCGATTTTGCAGTTCGGGCTTGTGAAAATGGCCAACCTCTGTGTCGCCGCCTCCCATTCGGTCAACGGCGTGTCGAAACTGCATAGCGAACTGGTCAAAACCGACGTGTTTCCCGCGGCGGCGGCGACCTATCCCGAAAAATTCAAGAACGTCACGAACGGCATCGCCCACCGCCGTTGGCTGTGCCAAGCCAACCCGCGGCTCACCGCGTTCCTCAAAGACCGCATCGGAGACGGGTTTGTAAAAAATGCCGCCGAACTCAAAAAACTCGCCGCGTTTGCCGACGACAAAGAAACGCTCGCCGCGTTTGCCGACGTAAAACGCCAAAACAAAGCGGCGTTCTCCGACTACGTGGCGAAACAAAACGGCGTGGCGCTCGACCCCGACTCGCTGTTCGACGTGCAGGTCAAGCGGCTTCACGAATACAAGCGGCAACACCTAAACGCCCTGCACATTTTGGACACCTATCTCGACCTCAAAGAAAACCCGAACAAGGACTTCGCGCCGCGGACGTATCTGTTCGGCGCGAAAGCCGCGCCCGGCTATTTTCTCGCGAAAGAAATCATCCGCTTTATCTGCAAACTGTCGCAGGAAATCGAAGCCGACCCCGCGGTGCGCGACCGCTTAAAAGTGGTCTATCTCGAAGACTACCGCGTGACGCTCGCCGAACGGCTGATTCCCTGCGCCGACGTGAGCGAACAAATCTCGCTCGCCGGCACGGAAGCCAGCGGCACCGGCAATATGAAACTGATGATGAACGGCGCGGTCACGCTCGGCACGCTCGACGGCGCGAACATCGAAATTGTGGAAGCCGTCGGGAAAGAGAACGCGTTTTTGTTCGGTATGACCACCCCCGAAGCGGTCAGCTTAAAACAAAGCGGCTACGACCCGCGCCGCTATTATGAGAACGACCCGCGTATTCGCCGCGCGCTCGACTGTATGGCGGCGGGCTTCGGCGGACAGAACTACAAAGAGATTGTCGATTCGCTGCTCACCGCCGACCCGTATATGGTGCTGGCGGATTTCGAGGATTATCGCCGCGCCCAAAGCGAGTCCGCCGCGGCGTATCAAGACGGCGACCGCTTTACGAAAATGGCGCTTTGCAACACCGCCGAAAGCGGCATTTTCTCCGCCGACCGCGCCATCCAAGATTACTCCGACCGCATTTGGCATTGCCGCCCGGTCGAGGATTGAGGTTTTTGCAACAAAAAAACACCGCAGACA
>JAKSPN010000008.1 GCA_024404755.1 Clostridia bacterium
TAGCAGTATCTCTTCTGAAAGTTTTTCTCAACAATTGTTGAACCAATTTTTTGGAGAAGATACCCGAAGCGGAGAATTCGCCGGCTCGCAAAAATACACGGTTTTTTGCTCTTCGCATTCTGATCAAAAGTCGAAGGTGTTTGGGACTGGCCAGGATGATTTTGGGATAGGTTTTGCCACACTTGCGTGGATGAGGAACTTGGGGAATTATTACTATACGAGCGTTAATGGCTATACATTTACAACTTCTATTTTTGGAGCCGATACAAACCGCGATGGGATTATAACGGCACAACAATTTGGCGAGACATCTGCCGATTTTCTTGAGGATGTTGTAAATTATTGTAATAACTATGGAACGACTCATCATCTGCAGAACTTTCAAATGATAGATCAAGACATCTGCTTTTATCGACATAATAAAATGACAACAGCATTTTTCAACAAATATCCGTTAGGAGACATTAACAAAAACTATTCAATCAATATGTCGGATGTGTTGTTAGCCAGACAATATTTGGCAGAAGCGATAACATTAGATAGCGAGCAACTAAAACTTGCGGATACCAATCAAAGCGGAAATGTGAATTTGCAAGATGTTTTAGAGTTGGAGAAATATTTAGCGGAAATTGCGACATAAGCGCTTGAATGGCTTGCGCGGTGTTGTTAGGGTATTAGTTTATAGGAGGATGATTTTTATGAAAAAAATTCTTTGCACTCTGTTGACGGTCTGCCTGCTTGCGACGGCGTTTTCGGTTTTTGCCAGCGCTCATGAGGCGGTGCCTGCAGTTGTCGTGTATGCCGGCGACGTCAACGAAGACGGTACCGTTAACTTGAGAGACTTGTTGTTGTTGCGCAAAGCCATTGCTGAAGGAACGGAAAGCAGTCTTCCAAACGCTGACGTTTACGGTGACGGACAAATAGATTTGAAAGACGTGCTGCGGCTGCGCACCCATCTTGCTTATTGTTCTTATCCGACTATAAAAAGTCCGACTGTATAATGATGAAAGAAAGAAAAACCCCAACCGTGAGGTTGGGGTTTTTTGATTGTTCAATTACTCCACGTCGCCGCCGACGTCCGCCGCGCCGGAGGCCTTGTGTTTCAGATAGGCGTTGATGAAGCCGTCCAGTCCGCCGTCCATCACCGCGGAGATGTTGCCGGTCTCAAAACCGGTGCGGTGGTCTTTCACCATCGTGTACGGCATAAAGACGTAGGAGCGAATTTGGCTGCCCCACGCGATTTGCGCTTGGGCGCCTTTGATATCCTCGATTTTGTCGAGGTGTTCACGCTCTTTGATTTCCACGAGTTTCGACCGCAGCATACACATCGCGGTGTCGCGGTTTTGGTACTGGCTGCGCTCGGTTTGGCAAGCGACCACGATACCCGTCGGGATGTGGGTCAAACGCACGGCAGACGAGGTTTTGTTGACCTTCTGACCGCCCGCGCCGGAACTGCGGTACACGTCCATTTTGATGTCTTCGGGGCGAATATCCACTTCAACGGAATCGTCGATTTCCGGCATCACCTCCACTGCCGAAAACGAGGTGTGGCGGCGGCCGGAAGCATCAAACGGCGACACGCGCACAAGGCGGTGCACGCCGGACTCGCTTTTGAGATAACCGTAGGCGTTGTCGCCCTCGACCATAATGGAAGCGCTCTTGATACCCGCTTCGTCGCCGTCGAGGTAGTCGAGGATGCGGTAGTTAAAGCCGCGCGTTTCCGCCCAGTGGGTATACATACGGTAGAGCATCTCCGCCCAATCCTGCGCCTCGGTGCCGCCGGCGCCGGCGTGGAACGTGACGATGGCGTTTTTCGCATCGTACTCGCCGGTGAGCAGCGTGGCAAGCCGCTGGGTTTCGATACCTTCTTCCACCTCGGCCACGCCCTGCTCGCATTCTTCGAGGAGGGTTTCGTCCTCTTCCTCGTTGGCGAGTTCGATGAGCGCCAAGGTGTCTTCGTGACGGGCCACGAGTTTTTCGTAGCCCTCCATTTTATCTTTCAACTGCGCGGTGCGCTGGGTCACCTTTTGGGCGTTTTCCATATTGTCCCAAAATCCCGGTGCGGCGGCGCGCTGTTCCAGTTCCGCCACTTCGCGCTTGATTTGGGAAATCCCGAGTGCATTTTCGAGGTCTTCCAAGTCGGGGCGCAGATTTTCTAATTTCAGGCGCAATTCGTCGTATTGTAACATCGTGTACAACTCCTTGTTTTTTCTCCATTCGTCATTATATCGGACTTTGCGCCGTTTGTAAAGAAAAATATTTGCTCTTTTATAAAAATAATGCTTGACGAGGACGAAATAAGTTGGTATAATAACTGTTGCCTTTGCGCTTGCAAAGAGTTTTATCCTTGCTCCGTTCTGTGAAACGGGGCCAACTGACCACAAGGAGGTGTCAACTATGCCCACAGTTAAAGCGACTTATGAAGCGGTGTTCATCTTCTCCAACGCTCTTGGTGAAGACGGCATCGCGGCGGTCAAAGACAAATTCGAGAAACTGATCGCCGACAACGCGGAATTAGGCAAAGTCGACGAATGGGGTTCCCGTCGTCTGGCTTACCCGATTCAGGACGAAACCGAAGGTTTCTACGTCCTCTACAACTTCGTGTCCGGTCCGGAATTCCCGGCGGAACTCGAACGCGTTGCGAAAATCACCGACGGCGTGCTGCGCGATATGATCATCCGCAAAGATGAGAAAGCCATCGCCGCCGAAGCCGCTGCTGAAGCCGCCAAAGCGGCCAAAGCGGCTGAAAAAGCGGCTGCCGAAGCGGCTGCTGCCGAAGAAAAAGCCGAGGAGGAATAAAGCGCTATGAACGTTATCTGCCTGATGGGTCGCTTGACCGCTGACCCCGAACTGCGCCACACCTCCAACCAAATCGCAGTCACCAGTTTCACCATCGCGGTGGATCGCCGCTTTGTCTCCCAGGGACAAGAGCGCCAGACCGATTTTATCAACTGCGTCGCGTGGCGGCAGACTGCCGAATTCATCACCCGCTATTTCCACAAGGGCAACCGCATCGCCGTTAACGGCTCGTTGCAGGCGCGCCCCTTCACCGACAAAGAGGGTAACAAACGCACTTCTTACGAAGTGGTCGTGGACAACGCATACTTCTGCGAATCCAAAAACGGCGGCGGCAACTCCGTCCCCGGCGGCGAATCGCAGGTTCCCGCGTGGAACGAGCCGTCCACCGCGTTTTCTACTGCTTCTGCCGGTGACTTCGAGGAAATCGCCGGAGACGATGACCTTCCGTTCTAATCACCGATTAGAACTTCCTATTTTTGTGTAAAGGAGGCATTTTCATGGCCGAATTCGAAAGAAACGACCGCCCGATGCGCGCCGGTGTGCGCAAGGGCCGCCGTAAAGTCTGCACCTTCTGCATGGACAAAGTGCAAACCATCGACTACAAAGACGTGGCTCGCCTGCGCCGTCACCTTTCCGAGCGTGGCAAAATCCTGCCCCGCCGCGTGACCGGCACCTGCGCCCGTCACCAGCGCGAACTGACCGTCGCCATCAAACGCGCCCGTCAGATTGCTCTTCTCCCCTACGTGGCGGAGTAAATCGCTTTGTAAAATCCCCGCTGATTATTTCAGCGGGGATTTTTCTCTTTACATCCTCGACGGAATACTATATAATAAATGTATAAGGAAAGGAAGTGCCGTCTATGCGCCTCGGCGGAGTACAAAAATTAACGCTTTTAGATTTTCCGGAGCACGTCGCCTGCACCGTGTTTACGCTCGGGTGCAATTTGCGCTGCCCGTTTTGCCATAACGCGTCGCTCGTCGTGCCCGAACGCGCTTTACCCGACGAAATGCCGGAGGAAGCGTTCTTCGCGTTTCTCGAAAACCGCAAAAAGGTGCTGGACGGCGTGGCTATCACCGGCGGCGAGCCGCTGATTCAACCCGACATCGTGGAATTTATCCGCAAAATCCGCGCGCTCGGCTATGCGGTCAAATTAGACACCAACGGCACGCTTCCCCACGTCCTCAAAACCATTTTGGACGAACACCTCGTGGATTACGTGGCGATGGATATCAAAAATTCCCCCGCGCGCTATGCCGAAACGGTGGGCGTGCCCGGTTTTGACGTGAAAAAAATCGAAGAATCGCTTGCCCTGCTCCGCGCATCCGGCGTTCCGTTCGAGTTGCGCACCACCGTCGTCGCCGAACTGCACGACGAAACCTCGATACAAGATATTGGGGCGTGGATTGCGGGCAATCAAAAATATTTTTTGCAGTCGTTTACCGATTCGGGCGATATCTTGGGGTCGGGTTTTTCCGCCCACACCCCCGCGAAAATGCGGGAATTTCAAGGGATTTTGACACCTTTTGTCCCAAAAACCGCCCTTCGCGGCATTTGAAAAAATCCTCGAAAAAATACAATATGTTGAAAAAATCATTCTTGACAACCCCTAAATCTTGTGGTATTATAGTTTGGCAATAAACAATTTACCACAAGAAAGGGGTTCTTTTTATGTATCAAGTTCAAAAACGTGACGGCAAAATCGCGGATTTCGACCTGAAAAAGATTTCCGAAGCCATCACCAAGGCGTTTGACGCCTGCCAAAAACAGTATAATCCCGACATCATCGATATGCTCGCCCTGCGCGTGACCGCCGCTTTCGAGCCGAAAATCAAAGACGGCCTCATCGCGGTCGAAGACGTGCAAGACAGCGTGGAGTCGGTTTTGAGCCAAGCGGGTTACGACGACGTGGCGAAAGCGTACATCCTCTATCGCCGCCAGCGCGAAAAAATCCGCAATATGAAATCCACCATCCTCGACTATAAAGAGCTCGTGGACAACTACGTGAAAATCAACGACTGGCGCGTGAAAGAGAACTCCACCGTCACCTATTCGGTCGGCGGTCTGATTCTCTCCAACTCCGGCGCGATTACCGCCAACTACTGGCTTTCCGAGATTTATGACGACGAAATCGCCAACGCCCATCGCAACGCCGACATCCACCTGCACGACCTGTCGATGCTGACCGGTTACTGCGCCGGTTGGTCGCTCAAACAACTCATTCAAGAAGGCCTCGGCGGCATTCCGGGCAAAATCACCTCGTCTCCGGCGAGCCACCTCGCGACCCTCTGCAACCAGATGGTCAACTTCCTCGGCATTATGCAAAACGAGTGGGCGGGCGCGCAGGCGTTCTCCTCGTTCGATACCTATCTCGCCCCGTTCGTCAAGGTGGATAACCTCGACTACGATCAGGTGAAAAAGTGCATCGAGTCCTTCATCTTCGGTGTCAACACCCCGAGCCGTTGGGGCACCCAAGCGCCGTTCTCCAACATCACGCTCGACTGGACCGTGCCGCACGACCTCGCGGAACTGCCGGCGATTGTCGGCGGCAAAGAGATGCCGTTTAAGTACAAAGACTGCAAAGCCGAAATGGATATGGTCAACAAAGCGTTCCTCGAAATTATGATTGAGGGCGACGCCAACGGCCGCGGCTTCCAATATCCGATTCCGACCTACTCCATCACCCGCGACCTCGACTGGTCGGATACCGAGAACAACCGTCTGTTGTTCGAGATGACCGCGAAATACGGCACGCCGTACTTCTCCAACTACATCAACAGCGATATGGAGCCGAGCGACGTGCGCAGTATGTGCTGCCGTCTGCGCCTTGACCTGCGCGAACTGCGCAAAAAATCCGGCGGCTTCTTCGGAAGCGGCGAATCCACCGGCTCTATCGGCGTTGTCACCATCAATATGCCGCGTATCGCCTATCTCGCGGCGGACGAAAAAGACTTCTACCGCCGCCTCGACCATATGATGGACATCTCCGCCCGTTCGCTCAAAGTGAAACGCACGGTGGTCACCAAGATGCTCGAAGAGGGCCTCTATCCCTACACCCGCCACTATCTCGGCACGTTTGACAACCACTTCTCCACCATCGGCCTTGTCGGTATGAACGAAGTGGGTCTCAACGCCAACTGGCTCGGCGGCGATATGACCGACCCGAAAACCCAGAAATTCACCCAGGACGTGCTCAACCATATGCGCGAGCGTCTGTCCGACTATCAGGAGCAGTACGGCGACCTGTATAACCTCGAAGCCACTCCGGCGGAATCCACGAGCTATCGCCTTGCGAAACACGACGTGAAACGCTTCCCGAACATCAAAACCGCCGCGAAAGAAAACGGCGACACCCCGTACTACACCAACAGTTCTCACCTGCCGGTCGGCTTCACCGACGACGTGTTTGCCGCCCTCGACATTCAGGACGAACTGCAAACGCTCTACACCTCCGGCACGGTGTTCCACGCCTTCCTCGGCGAAAAACTCCCCGACTGGAAAGCGGCGGCGTCCCTCGTGCGCAAAATCGCCGAGAACTACAAACTGCCGTATTACACGCTGTCCCCCACCTACTCCGTCTGCAAAAAACACGGTTACGTGGCGGGCGAACAATACACCTGCCCCGAGTGCGGTGAGCCCACCGAGGTGTACAGCCGTATTACCGGTTACTACCGTCCGGTGCAAAACTGGAACGACGGTAAAACCCAGGAATACAAAGACCGCAAAGTCTACGACATCGGCCGTTCCAACCTGACCCACGAAGGCCCGGTCTACCACAACGAAGAAGCGTGCGACTGCTGCGCGATCGAAGTGTCGCAAGAAGCCGAAGTGAACGGCAAAATCCTGCTGTTCGCCACCGCGACCTGCCCGAAATGCAAGATGATTGCGGCGCGCCTTGACAAAGCCGGCATCCCCTACACGAAACTCATCGCGGAGGAGAATCCGGAACTCGTCGCCCAATTCGGCATCCGCCAAGCCCCGACGCTCGTTGTGCGTCATCAAAGCAGCTCGGTGAAATACGCCCAAATGGACGAGATTATCCAATTCATCGAAAAACAGTAAGGCAGGAGTGTCCCTCAATGATTTATGACGTTTTGGTGGTCGGTGCCGGCCCTGCCGGACTGACCGCGGCACTCTATGCCCTGCGCGCCAACAAAAGCGTGTTGGTGCTTGAAAAAAGCACCCCCGGCGGCCAGATGACCTTTTCGCCGAAAGTGGAGAATTTCCCCGGCTTTTTGCAGGTCAGCGGCAACGAACTCGCCGATAAACTGGTCGAGCAAGTGCTCGAACAGGGCGCGGATATGGATTTCGGCTGTGTCAAATCCCTCTCCCGCCACGACGGTATCGTGACCGCTGATACGGGCAGCCACACCTTTGACGCGCGCACCGTCATTTTGGCCACCGGTGTCAAACATCGGATGTTAGGCCTTCCCCGCGAAACCGAGTTTGTCGGCAACGGCATCTCGTTTTGCGCCGTGTGCGACGGCGCGTTCTACCGCGACAAGACCGTAGCGGTCATCGGCGGCGGCAACTCCGCGCTGCAAGAGGCGCTGTTGCTGTCCGAAAACTGCAAAAAGGTCGTGATGGTGCAAAACCTGCCCACCTTTACGGGCGAGGAAAAACTGCGCCAAGCGGTCGCCACGAAAGACAACATCGACGCGGTGTTCGGCACGGTCGTAACCGGCATTTTGGGCGACGATACGCTTGCCGGCATTTCGCTTAAAAACGAGGCTGGCGAAACGTCCGAACTGCTTGTGGACGGTGTGTTTATCGCCATCGGGTTAATCCCCGAAAACGAGCCGTTTAAGGAGTTTGCGCCCCTTAACGACTACGGCTATTTCGACAGCGACGAGCGCTGCCTGACCCCCGCGGAAAACGTCTTTGTCGCGGGCGATTGCCGTTCGAAATCGGTGCGGCAAATCACCACCGCCGCCGCGGACGGTGCGGTAGCCGCCCTCGCCGCCTGCCGGTATCTCGACAATCTGTAAGCATAAAGAAAAGACCTTGTAACTTCGGTTACAAGGTCTTTTTTGTTTGTTTTTTATCCAACCAATTTCGCCGTTTCCACCGCCACGATGACGACGGCAAGCGCCATACGGTACCAACCGAACGGCTTGAAACTGTGCTTTTTCACGAAAGCGATGAGCCAGCGAATCACCACGAGTGACACGAGGAACGATACCACAAGCCCGATAACGAGCAGCAGCCACTCGAAGCCCGTAAAGGTGAATAGCGAGCCGTCCAAGCCCGCTTTGAACAGTTTTAAGCCGCTGGCACCGAACATGACGGGAATCGCCATAAAGAACGAAAATTCCGCCGCCACAACGCGGGACGTGCCGAGCACCGTCGCGCCCAAAATGGTCGAGCCGGAACGGGACGTGCCGGGGATGAGGGCGAGCATCTGAAACACGCCGATGAGCAGCGCGGTTTTGAAACTCATATCCTCAAAATTTTGGATTTTCGACTCTTTTTTGCGGTTTTCCATCCAAAGAAACAGCACACCGTAAATGAACAGCGTGGCCGCAATAATCCACATAGCCGACGTTGCCAACGCGCTGTCCAGCCAGTCGTCGATGAGCAGTCCCACAATCGCGGCGGGAATGCTGGCCACCGCCACTTTCACCCACAACAGCAGGGTGTTTTTCTTGTCCTCGTCGGTGTTGCCGTGCGCCCACGGGTTCAACTTGTTGAAATAGAGCACCAACACCGCCAAAATCGAGCCGACTTGGATAACCACCTCAAAAATGCGGAAAAAGCCCTCGGAAACGTCCATTTTGACCAGTTCGTCGAGCAACGAAAGGTGGGCGGTACTGCTGACGGGAAGCCACTCGGTGATACCTTGCACGATTCCCATCAAAATCGATTTTACAATTTCAAAAAATGCGGCCATAGCCATTCTCCTTTGTGCCGAAACGACAAAAACGGAGAAGAAAACTTCTCCGTTTCGTCGTCGTGTTTCTTACAGGTCCATCTCTTTGAGCAGGTCACGGAGCAGGATGGCCTCATCCGGCGTCAGGGTGCAGCCCTTGCCCATTTTGGCACGTTCCGGCGCCCACTCGCGGATATCGTACTTCGGCGCGCGATCGTTCCAACTGATGAGGTTGAGTTCTTTCGTCCAGCCAGAGGGGGTCTGGGACAGAACGCCGCACTCTTTCACGATTTCATACTTCAGTTCCGGCATTGTCAATTCTCCTTTTTTTATTTATCTATGCCCCGCGGGCAAAAAGTATACCAAATATAAGCGCTCAACCGAGCAAACCGTCTAAAAAGCGGCGCAGACCGTCACGCGGACGGGTCGGTTGGGAAACGAGCCGCGCCGATTGCGCGGCGGGAGCCGATTGTTGTGCCGGCTTCGCGGCGGGCGTTGCGGCGGGTTGCGCCGACGGCTGTGCGGCCGGTTTTTCCGGCGACGGCGCGGCGGGCGACGGTTTCAGCGGCGCTTCGCCTTTGAGCGAGGCCTCCAACTCCGCAAGCCGCAGACCGGCGGCGTTTTTGCGCCCGTTCAAATCCGCGCGGGCGGCACCCACGTTCGAGCGCATCTGTTCGAGCGCATCGGACAGCGTTTCAATCAGCCGGTCCATCTCATCGAGGCAGGCATCCCCCGCACCGGCGGTGGCGGCGAGATACTCCGTTCCGCGCGTGCGCAATTCGTCGATCATCGAAAGCAATTCGCCCGTATCGGCGGAGGAAGCGTTGGTACGCGCGGGCGCGGGCGCGGCTTTTAAGCGTTCGTTCTCTTTTTTAAGCATAATCAGTTGGGCATTCATCTGCTCAAAGCGGTCGAACGCCTCGGCGCGGATGCTCTCCGCTTTTTGGGCGGCCTCCGCGGCGGCGGTTTTCAGTTGCTCGTTTTCCGCCGTCAGCGAAGCGAGGCAGGCGTTGGCTTCGGAAAGTCCTTGCCGCAGGCCCGCTTCCCGTTCGGAGAAGTCTGCCTGCACGCTGTCCATATAGTCCATCACGTCTTGGCGGTTAAACCCGCGAAACGACGTACGAAAACCGTCCCGTTCAGCCATCAGGCATCCTCCCCTCTATAATAGATAAAGTTTTGTAAGATAAAACTTTTTGTGTCGTGGAAACATTGTAACACCTTTCTTTTCAAATTGCAACACCTATTTTTGCCCAAAGCGACAAAAAACACGACAAAATTTTCTTGTGATATCCGTCAAATTGTCGGTCAAACTAACATCACAGCGAACAAAAACGATTTGCTGCGGTCCGTTTTTTCATACGGACGACAAGATTTTTCAAAAAGGAGTGAAAACGAAATGTCCAAGAGCAAGACGATGGTGCCGGAGGCCCGCGAGGGTCTCAACCGTTTCAAGATGGAAGCCGCCTCCGAGGTGGGTGTCAGCTTGAAACAGGGCTACAACGGCGATTTGACCTCCAAACAGGCGGGTTCGATCGGCGGTCAGATGGTCAAAAAGATGATCCAGCAGTATGAGAACAACCTGAAATAATTCTGCAATTTGAAGCCCAAAACTGCCCGGAGAAAAGTCCGCTTTTCTCCGGGCAGTTTCCTTTTGATTTTCGGCAAATTTGCCCCAAAAAAAGTTGCAAAAAAGTATGGATTTTTTTCAAAAAACACTTGCATTTTGGGGGCAAATGGTCTATAATATGAGCATAAGTGGTGGAAAATGGTGGGTAAAGGTGGAAAGTGGTGATTTTCCACAAATTCCACCGAGTTTTCAACAACCCGCATTCCACCGCGGAAACACCGCGAAAACACGCCGTGTTTCCCCGAAAAACCGACACGCTTACGACAGGAGGTGAGAACCGTGCTGGTTGGCCGTTTTTTACACGCAATTGACCAAAAAGGGCGCGTGATCGTGCCCGCGAAACTCCGCGCCCAGTTGGGCGAGACGTTCGTCGTTGCCGCGGTTCTCGACCGCTGCATTACCGTATACTCGATGGAGGAATGGGACAAACTCCAAGCCAAACTCGCGGAGATGCCCATCAGCAAAGCCCGCAAGTTACAGCGTTACCTCTCCTCCAACGCCGACGAAGCCACCGTGGATGCGCAGGGCCGTATCCTCGTTCCGAAACATCTGCTCGCCTACGCGGGCATCGAGGGCGAGGCGCTGTTTACCGGTGCCGGCAACCGCGCCGAGATTTGGAACCCCGCCGCCTACGAACAGAGTATGAGTGAAATGACCGCCGACGAAGTGGAAGCGGAATTCACGGAGCTCGGTTTCTGATGAGCGCGGGCAGCAGTTACCACGTCCCCGTGTTGTTCGAGCCGACGATTGATGTGCTTAACGTCAAACCGGACGGCATCTACGTGGACGGCACCGCCGGAGGCGGCGGTCACGCGAGCGCCGTTGCCGCGAAACTCACAAGCGGTCATCTCTTCGCGCTCGACCAAGACCCGGACGCAATCAAAGCGGCGGGCACGCGGCTGGCGGATTTGCCCGCCACCGTCATTCAAACCAACTTCCGCGATATGAAAGCCGTTTTGGCAGAGCGCGACGTGTTCGCTGTGGACGGCGTTCTCCTCGACCTCGGCGTTTCGTCCCACCAATTGGACGACGGCTCTCGCGGGTTTTCTTACCACGCGGATGCGCCGCTGGATATGCGTATGAGCCAAAGCGGCAAAACCGCCGCCGACCTATTAAACGAAAGCACGGGCGGCGACCTCGTCCGCATCTTTCGCGACTACGGCGAAGAAAAATTCGCAAAACCGATTGCCGCCGCCATTGTCCGCGAACGCGAAAAAGACCCGACGTGGACAACCACTCGTTTGGCGGAACTCATCGCCAACGCCGTTCCCGCCGCCGCGCGACGGGACAAGCACCCCGCCCGCCGCGTGTTCCAAGCGTTGCGTATCGCGGTCAACGGCGAGTTGGAATTGTTACCGAAAGCGCTCGAAGATGCGTTTTCTCTTTTGAAGCCCGGCGGACGACTCGCGGTCATCACCTTCCATTCGCTCGAAGACCGCATCGTGAAAGAACAGTTTGCCCGCTTTTGTGTCGGGTGTACCTGCCCGAAAGAATTTCCCGTCTGTGTATGCAGCAAAACGCCGCCCGGTGTGCTCGCGCTTCGCAAGCCCGTCACCGCCACCGATGAGGAACTCGCGGAAAATCCCCGCAGCCGCAGCGCGAAACTCCGCTGCATCGAAAAAATTCACGAACTTTACGACAAAACGTAAAACGAAAAGGAAATCACGAAGAAAGGAGCGATTTTGATGGCAACGTATTCCAACGCCGCTTACGACCTGTCCTTGTTCTCGAACGGACAGCGCGGAAAAATCGTTTCGATTGAGGAAAATAAAAAGCAAAAACGCGAAGCCAAACGTCGCTCGCTGACCCAAACGATTGCCTCCGCCGCAGTGGTGGCTGTGATCGGCGCCGTTATTCTGGCGGCGGTGCTGGCCGCGATTATCAGCAAAGTGCGGCTTACCGAGATGAACGAGAAAATCTCCGATTTGGACAGCCAACTGTCCATTCTGCAAAGCGAGAACGTGCGGCTCAACTCGGAACTGACCGAAATCGCCTCCTCCGAGCAAATCGATGCGTACGCCGCCAAACACGGCTTGCAAAAAATGGAGAACGGTCAAATCCACTACTTCTCCGTTGAGGGCGGCGACCACGTCGAGAAAGCCCCCAAAACCGAAGAAACCTTCCTGGATCATCTTCGGGACCTGTTTTGACATAATCCGCTGACGGCGGCATAGAGATAAACAGACCCGTCCCGATACAATTTGAAGCACAAAAACGGGAGTCAATACTACCTTGACTCTCGTTTTCTGTATAAAGCCCATCGAAAGGAGACACGCGTATGAGCCGCAAAAACGAAAAAGACCAAAATTCCGTATTGCCCACCCGCAAAATGCGCAGACGCGGCAGAGTGTTTGCCGGCATCATCGGCGTGGCTTTCGGCTTGCTGATTCTTCGGCTCGGCTTCCTGCAAATCGTGCAGGGCGAATTTTGGTCCACCAAAGCCGTCTCCCAACAACTGAACGACAGTTTGGTTGCCGCCCACCGCGGCACGATTTACGATTGCAACGGCAAAGTGCTCGCCGAGTCGATGGAAGTGTGGACGGTCATTATGACCCCTTACAACATCGCCCAGCTGGACGATGCCGAGGCGGTGCGCGTGAAAATTGCCGACGAGGTGTCCAAGATTTTGGACGTAGACCGCGACACGCTGTATAAAAAGACCACCCGCACCGAATCTCAATACGAAAAAATCGCTTCCCAAGTGGAATACCCCGTCGTGGAAGAGTTGATTTCGTGGGCGGAGAAAAACAAACTGTCGAACAGCGGTATTTTCCGCGTGGTCACCGACTACAAACGTACTTACCCCTACGGCTCGCTTGCCTCGTGTGTCATCGGCTTCACCGGCACCGACTACTACGGTCTGTACGGACTGGAAGCGGAGTACAACGACGTGCTTGCGGGCGTGGCAGGCCGCGTGGTCACCGCCCAAAACGGTGTCGGCGGCGATATGCCGGTGTCTCTCACCTATGAAAAAACCGTGGATGCGGAAGACGGCCACAGTCTTGTGCTGACCATCGACCAAAACATCCAGCATTTCGCGGAAAAATATCTCGAACAGTCGATTATCGAAAACTCGGTTAAAAACCGCGGCGTGTCCATCGTGATGAACGTCCACACCGGCGCGATTTTGGCGATGGCGGTCAAAGGCGACTTCGATTTGAACGACCCGTGGACGGTCACCGACCCGAACGCCCTGGAAGCGATGAAACTGCTGTCCGGCGACGAAAAATCCGATGCACTCGCCACCGCCCGCCAAGCCCAATGGTCGAACAAGGCCGTTTCCGAGTTCTATGAGCCCGGCTCGGTGTTCAAAGTGTTCACCTCGTGTATGGCAATCGAAGAGGGCGTGGCGGATATGAACACCTCGTTCTACTGCCCCGGCTACATCGAGGTCATGGGTCAGCAGATTACCTGCTGGCACGCCGGTCACGGTATGCAGCACTTCCCCGACATCATCTCCAACTCCTGCAACCCCGGCTTTATCACGCTCGGCGTGGGGCTCGGCGGTGAACGCTTTTTCAAATACTTCGTCGGTTTCGGCTTTACCGAGCCCACCGGCATCGATATGTTGAGCGAAGGGCACTCGACCACCTCGCTGTACCACGGCATTGATATGACCGACTTGGACGTGGCGACCTCGTCCATCGGCCAGACGTTTGAAATCACACCCATCCAAATGGCGACCGCGCTTTGCGCCGTTGCCAACGGCGGCTATCTTATGCAGCCCTACGTCGTCGCGCAGGAACTCGACGGCAACGGCAACGTGGTCAAAACCACCGAACCGGTTGTGAAACGCCAAGTGGTGTCCACCGAAACAACCAAACAAGTCGCCTCGATGCTCGCGGCGGCGGTCAACGGCGGCGGTTCCAAGAACGTGTACGTCGCGGGTTACCGCGTGGCGGGCAAATCCGGTACCGCCGATAAAACCGAAACCCGTCAAGGCGGCGCGGAAAACGAGGTGTGGGGCTCGTTCGGTACGTTTGCCCCCGCGGACGATCCGGAAATCGTGTGCGTGACCATCACCGATACCGCCCAAAGCGACAACCGTTGGGGCAGTCACACCGCCGGTCCGGTTTGCCAGAGCATTTTGGCGGATACGCTCCCCTATCTCGGCGTTGAACCGCTGTATACCGAAGAAGAACTCGCCAACCTCTCGACGGTGACCCCCTCCGTTACGGATAAAGAGGTGTCTACCGCCACAACCATTATCGCCAACAACGACCTGCACTATTCCATTATCGGCAACGGCAAAACCGTCGTTCGCCAAATCCCGGAAGCGGGCAGTTCCATTCCGAAAGACGGCACGGTGGTTTTGTACACCGACTCCGATTCGCTCGGCTCTACCACCGCGGTGCCCGATTTCCACGGTATGACCCTCTCGCAAGCCAACGCCGCCGCGGATGCCGCCAACCTGAACCTCGAAATCTCCGGTGTGGGTCTGGACAGCGGCGAAGCCACCGTCTACTCGCAAGACTACGAAGTGGGCGCAAAAGTGTCGCCCGGCACAGTGGTCTACCTTGTGTTTGTTACCGATAGCGCGATTGCATAACCCCGAAATTTCCGAAGAAAGCCGGTTGCCGTATGAAATTATCCTCTCTGTTACACACTATCTGCGACGCACCCTTTGAGGCGGAGGTCGCGGGCATCGCCTGCGACTCGCGCAAAGTCGAGCCGGGCTTTTTGTTCGTGTGTATCGACGGCGTGGAGGTGGACGGCCACAAATTCGCCGGCAAAGCCGTGGAAAACGGCGCCACCGTCATTGTGGCGCAACGGGATTTGGGGCTTCCGAATCAAATCATCCTGCCGGACACCCGTTCCGCGTGGGCGAAACTGTCCGCCAACTGGTTTGACCACCCCGCCGAGAAAATGCGCTTAATCGGCGTAACCGGCACCAACGGCAAAACCTCCTCTACCTATATGTTAAAACACGCGCTCGAAGCGTGCGGCCGAAAAGTAGGGCTTATCGGCACCATCCAGTCGATGATCGGTCAGCGGCAAATCCCCGCTTGCCACACCACCCCCGAAGCGTACGAACTGCAAAGTTTGTTCGCGCAAATGGCGGAGGCGGGATGCGACGACGTGGTGATGGAGGTATCGAGCCACGCGCTCGCGCAATGCCGCGTGGACGGTGTCACCTTTGATGCCGCGATTTTCACGAATTTGACCCAAGACCACTTGGATTACCATAAAACAATGGACGCGTACTGCGATGCCAAACGCAAACTGTTCCAAAACAGCCGTTTGGCAATCCTCAACGCCGACGACCCGTGGTTTGCGAAAATGCGCGAGGGCATCACCTGCCCCGTCGTGACGTTTACGCTCGAAAACCGCGAGGCGGACGTGTCGGTCCCCGAAGTGGACTACCGCCCCGAAAGCGTCGCGTTTTCCTTTACCCAAAACGGAAAATCCACCCCCGTTCGTATGAACATTCCGGGCAAATTTTCCGTTTATAATGCCACCGGGGTTCTCGCGTGCCTCGTCGCACTCGGCGAGGCCGCGGACGCCGTGGCGGCATCCTTCCAAACGTTGGACGGCGTAAAAGGGCGTGCCGAAGTCGTCCCGACGGGACGGGGTTTCTCACTCGTTATCGACTACGCCCACACCCCCGACGGTATCGAAAAAATCTGCGAAACGCTCAAAAGAGACTGCAAAGGGCGGCTTATCACCGTGTTCGGCGCCGCCGGCGAGCGTGACCGCGGCAAACGCCCCCAAATGGGCGAAATCGCCGCGCGCTACTCCGACCTTATCGTGCTGACAAGCGACAACCCGCGCCGCGAAGACCCGATGCAAATCATCAACGACGTGTTGCCGGGCATTCCGAGCGACACAGAGTGCGTGGTGTACGAAAACCGTTTCGATGCCATTCGCTATGCGGTGGCGGAAGCCAAAGAGGGCGACACCGTTCTGCTCGCCGGTAAAGGCCACGAAACCTACCAAGTGCTCAAAAACGGGATTATCCACCTCGACGAACGCGAAGTGGTCGCCGAGGCGCTCGGAATGAAAAATAAATGGGAGTTTAAGAAATGAGTGAAACGTTGACAAGTACCCTCGTTTACATCGGTGTGGCGGTAGCGGCGCTCCTCGCCTCGTTGCTTCTCGGGCGGTGGACCATCCCCGCGCTGCACAAACTCAAATTCGGGCAGACCATTTTGGATATCGGCCCGTCGTGGCACAAAAACAAACAGGGCACCCCCACCATGGGCGGTCTGTTCTTCATTACCGCGTTTGCGTTTATGACGCTCGCCGGTATCGTGTTTTGCGAAACGGCGCTTCATCTGCGAGTGGTCACCGACCTGCCGTACACGTCCCAAATCCGCTTTTTCGCGGGTTGCGGGCTGGCGTTCGGCTGTGCGCTTATCGGGTTTGCCGACGACTATATCAAGGTCGTGAAAAAACGCAATTTGGGGCTGACCGACAAGCAAAAACTCTTTTTGCAACTGCTTCTCTCCGCCGCGTTTTCGGTGACGCTCGTGCTCACCGGTGCGGATGAGTTTTATATCCCGTTTTTGGGGGTTGTTGACCTTTCGTGGTGGTTTATTCCGATTGCGATGTTCTTCATCATCGGAATGTCCAACGCCACCAACCTCACCGACGGCGTAGACGGGCTTTGCGGCTCGATCACCTTCGTCGCATCGCTTGCAATGGTGGTGCTTGCGGGGTTTGCGGGTTTTGCCGGCTTCGGCATTTTCTCCGCGGCGCTCGCGGGCGCGATTGCGGGCTATCTGTTCTATAACCTCCACCCCGCCAAAGTCATGATGGGCGATACCGGCTCGCTGTTTATCGGCGGCGCGCTTGCCGCCGTTGCGTTCGGCATCGGTCACCCGCTTCTGTTGTTGCCGGTCGGCATTTTGTATATCTGCGAAACGCTGTCGGTGATTTTGCAGGTGAGTTATTTCAAACTCACCAAGGGCAAACGCCTGTTTAAGATGTCCCCCATCCACCACCATTTCGAGATGTGCGGATGGTCGGAAAACAAAATCGTGGCGGTGTTTTCCGCCGTGGATTTGTGCGGATGTATTATCGCGGTGCTGTGCGCCGTGTTTCTCTGGTAATTTCTAAAAAAATCTCCCGAAAGGAGGAGTCGCCGTGGGCAAGAAAACCAAAAAATTCGGATTGTTGCGTATCGGAAACTTCGATATGCCGCTTCTCATCATCCTGCTGATTTTGCTCGGCATCGGGCTTGTGTGTCTGTTCTCCGCAAGCCACGTGTATGCCTCGTACTACGACGGCAACAGTTACCACTACATTCTCCGCCAGGGGATTTTCGCCGCCGCAGGACTTGTGGCGATGTACCTCATCTCGCTTGTAGACTATAAAGTGTGGCGCAAACTGGCCGTTTGGCTTTACGGCGCCGCCATTCTGCTTTTGGGCATTGCGCTGATTGCGCCCTCCCAAAACGGTGTTCACCGCTGGATCGGACTCGGCTCGATTACGTTCCAGCCCTCCGACTTCGCCAAATTCGCGTTGATTGTCTTTTTGGCGCAAGTCATCTCGGTGAACTACAACAAAATGAAAGAATTTTCCATGTTCATCAAATTGATGTGCATTATCGGCGTTATCTGCGGTCTTGTGGTTATTGAGCCGCACTTGTCCGGCACGATGCTGATTGCCGGCATCGGTCTTGTGATGCTGTTTGTCGGCGGTACACCGCTGATTTTTCTCGGCGGACTGGTCGTGCTCGCGGGTTGCGTTGTGCTGGTGATGGTGTTCGGTGTCGGCTACGAAGCCGACCGTATCTCCGTGTGGCTTGACCCCCTCGGCGTGTTCGCGGCGGACCGCGATATGGCGTGGCAGACGGTACAGTCGCTTTACGCCATCGGTTCGGGTGGGCTGATGGGTCTCGGTATCGGCAACTCGCGGCAAAAACACCTGTTCCTGCCGGAGCCGCAAAACGACTTTATTTTCGCCATCATCTGCGAAGAACTCGGTCTTATCGGTGCGATTCTTATTATTGCGCTGTTCGCCGCCCTCGTGTGGCGCGGTGTCGTTATCGCCACCCGCGCGCCGGACAAATTCGGTGCGTTGCTCGCGGTCGGTATCAGCGCCCAAATCGGCATTCAGGTGCTCTTAAATATCGCGGTGGTGACCAACACGATTCCCAACACGGGTATCGGTCTTCCGTTTTTCAGTTACGGCGGCACGTCGATGATGATGTTGCTCGGCGAAATGGGCGTGTTGTTCTCGATTGCCCGCCAGATGAAACAGAAAAATTAACGCTCTGCCGATTGTCGGCAAAAAGAGGTGTGTTATGCGCGTTTTGCTTTCGGGCGGCGGTACGGCCGGCCACATCAACCCCGCGCTTGCCATTGCAAGCAAATTAAGCGAACGGTATCCCGACTGTGAATTTCTGTTTGTGGGTGCCAACGGCCGTATGGAAACGGAACTCGTCCCCAAAGCCGGCTATCCGTTCAAGAGTATCACGGTCAAGGGCTTTTCCCGCAAACTCACCCCGAAAGGCATCGCCCACAACCTCTCCGCCGCCTATCACGCGGTGGCATCCGGGCAGGATTGCAGCCGCATCTTAAAAGAATTTAAGCCCGATCTCTGTATCGGCACGGGCGGCTACGTCTGCGGCCCGATTTTGCGCAAAGCCGCCCAAAAAGGCATTCCCGTGGTGCTTCACGAATCCAACGCCTTCCCCGGCGTGACCGTGAAAATGCTGGCGAAAGCGGCGAAAGTCGTGTGTGTCGCCACCGAAGAAGCCATCCCCCGCCTGCCGGAGGGCACCAACGCCGTGGTCACCGGCAACCCGCTGCGCGACGGATTTTTGAATTTCGACAAAACCACCGCCCGCGCCGAACTCGGGCTGGATGAGCGCCCGTTCGTGTTGTCGCTCGGCGGCAGTTTGGGCGCGCTCAAAATCAACGAACTGATGGCGCAAGTCCTCACCCGCGCCGCCGACGACCGCGCGGTGTGCCACCTGCACGCCACCGGCAAAGCGGAATACGACGAGTTTATGGAAAAACTCGCCGCAAACGGCGCGGCGTTAGCCGATAGCGGCATCGAGGTGCGCCCGTACATCGACGATATGCCCCGTTGTATGGCGGCGGCGGACTTGGTCGTGTGCCGTTGCGGCGCGATGACCACCACCGAACTGCTTGCCGCGGGCAAGCCGTCCGTTCTCATTCCGTCCCCCAACGTGGCGGAAAATCACCAATTCTACAACGCCCAGGCGCTGGTGCATAAAGGCGCCGCGGTGTGTATCGAAGAAAAAGACCTCACCGCCGACGGATTGTTCGAAACCATCCGCGCGCTGACGGCTGACCCCGCAAAACTTTTCTCTATGGCGCAAAACGCCAAAAACGCCGCCATCACCGATGCCGCCGACCGCATTGCGGACGTGATTGACGAGGTGCTTTCGGCGCGCGGCTGATACGGACAAGCACCGCCCCCGTGCTTCCTGCATAGGATACGGTACGGGTGGCAACCATGCCCCCGCAAAAAGGGGGAATTTCCGTGTCCGAACTGCGTATCACCGGCGGCAACCGTTTAGGCGGTGCCGTCACCGTTCACGGGGCGAAAAACAGCGTGTTGCCGCTGCTTGCCGCCTGCGTGTTGTGTCAGGGCGAATGTGTGCTTCACCGTTGCCCTGCGTTATCCGACGTTGCGTCCTCTGTCGCCATTTTGCGGCATTTGGGAGCGACCGTCACCGTAGAGGGCGACGTGATTACCGTCAACGCCGCCCACGTCACCCAAAGCGATATCCCCGAAGACCTGATGCGCAAAATGCGCTCGTCTATCGTGTTTTTAGCCCCGCTTGCCGCCCGCACCGGATGCGCCGACGTATCGCTTCCCGGCGGGTGCGAGTTAGGGCCGCGCCCCATCGACTTACATATCGCGGGGCTTCGCCGCCTCGGGGCGGACATTGCGGACGGTCACGGTCGCCTGCGCTGTACCGTGTCGCCCCGCTTTACGGGAACGGACTATACGCTCCCGTTTCCCAGTGTCGGTGCAACCGAAAATCTGTTGCTCGCCGCCGCGACCGCCGACGGCACGACCGTGCTGACCGGTGCCGCCCGCGAGCCGGAAATTTTCGATTTAATCGCATTTCTCAACGCCGCCGGCGCGCGCATTACGGCAAAACCCGATGCGCTCGTTATCGAGGGTGTTCCCGCGCTTCACGGGTGCGAGCATACGGTCATTCCCGACCGTATCGAAGCCGCCACCTACCTCGCCGCCGTCGCCGTCACCGGCGGAACGGCGCTGATTTCCCCCGTTGTGCCGGAACATTTGGCGGCGGTACTGCCGCTGTTTCGCGAGTGCGGGTGTCACCTCAAAGCGTGGGGCGATTCGTTGCTTCTCACCGCCCCACCGCGGCTCAATCATCTGAAATTCGTGCGTTCTCTGCCCTATCCCGGCTTCCCCACCGATGCCGCCGCGCCGCTTTTGGCGGCGATGACCGTCGCCGACGGGGTGAGCGTGTTTGCAGAGACGATTTTTGAAAACCGCTACCGCTACGTGGACGAATTGGCGCGCCTCGGTGCCGCTGTGAAAACCGAAGGGCGGGTAGCGGTGGTCGAGGGCGTTCCCCGCTTGCAAGCCGCCGCGGTGGAATGTACCGATTTGCGCGGCGGCGCGGCGCTCGTGGTTGCGGCGCTTGCGGCAAACGGCACCACGTGCCTTACACAATGTCATCATTTAGACCGCGGTTACGCGGGGTTATGCGAAATGCTGAACGCGCTCGGCGCACAAGCGGATTACGCATCGTAGCTAAGCACAAAAGAAATTAAAAGAAGGGAACGGGCTCGGTATGGCGGACAAACGGAAAATCCCCAAAAACCCACAACAAAAACCGCAGAAAAAGCGCACCAAGGCGCAACGCCGCGCCCGTTTAGCGTTGTGGCTGTTCCTTTTAACCGCGGTGTTCGTGGCCGCGGGGTTCGGCGTGAACTATCTGTATGACCAGCGGTTGGTGGACTTGGCGAAAGCCAAAGAAACCTCCGAAGCGGACCTGACCTCCGTTCCCACCGACGGCGAGGGCGGCACGTTTAAGGTGCGCTCGATTACGGTAGAGGGCAACAAACACTACTCCGCCGACCAAATTCTGCGCGCATCGGGGCTTTACGTCGGGCAAAGCGTGTGGGAGGTCAACAAAGCACAGGCCTCCGCCAATATCAAAGCCGCCTGCCCCTACGTGGAAAGCGCGTCGATTTCTTCCTCGCTGCTCAACACCATCACGATTTCCGTCAAAGAAACCACCATCGTCGGCGCGATGTATTATAACGGCGAGTGGATTTTGGTGGGTAAAAACGGTCAAGCCGTCGATAAAATGAAAGTCGAAAGCGACGTGCCGTCCCGCTATCTTTACTTAAAAGGCGCCACCCCCACCGGCAAAGGGCTCGGCAAGCAGGCGATGGATGACCGCTGTACCGAGATTTTGAAAAAATACCTCGCCGCCGCCGAAGAAAACGAGTTGACCGGCATCTGTGAGTTGGACCTCTCGAACAAAGGCGACCTCAAGCTCAACTGGAACAACCAAATCACAATTTTACTCGGAAACGACACCAATTTGGCGTATGAAATCGCCGTGGTCAAAACCAATCTGCCGACGATTCTCAAAAACAAGGGCACGCAGGTACACGGAACGATGGACGTTTCCTCGTATTCGGACGAAAACGCTATAAATCGTGTTATTTTTACACCCGACAACTAAATATTGTGAAAATTTTGGGGAAAGCGATGATTTTTTTCGCTTTCCCCATTGATTTTTTTTGACAGTTATGTTATGATATGGAATGTATAAATCTCGTGTAAAAATTGTGAATTTGAAATTGGAGGATATCTTATGGGCTTTCAGTTTGAAAACGATTTTGTGGATAACGTCCAGATTAAAGTCGTCGGTGTCGGCGGCGGCGGCGGAAACGCTGTCAACCGTATGTCGGCGGCGGGTCTCGTCGGTGTGGAGTTCATCTCTATCAACACCGACCGTCAGGCCCTCTACCTCTCGAATGCAACTCAAAAAATTCAAATCGGCGATAAACTGACCAAGGGTCAGGGTGCCGGCGCCAACCCCGAAAAAGGTCAGCGCGCCGCCGAGGAAAGCCGCGAGGAAATTGTCTCCGCCCTGAAAGGCGCGGATATGGTCTTTATCACCGCCGGTATGGGCGGCGGCACCGGTACGGGCGCGGCTCCGGTCGTGGCGGAAATCGCCCGCGACCTCGGTATCCTTACCGTCGGTATCGTGACCAAACCGTTCGCTTTTGAAGGCCGCAAACGTATGGACCAGGCGGAAGCCGGTATCGCCAATCTCCGCGAGCACGTGGACAGCTTGGTGGTCATCCCGAACGAGCGCTTAAAGAGCGTTTCCGAAACCCGCATCACGCTCGCCAACGCGTTTGAAGCGGCGGACGACGTGCTTCGCCAGGGTGTGCAGAGCATTTCCCAACTCATCAAAGTGCCGGGTCTCGTCAACCTCGACTTTGCCGACGTGACCGCCGTGATGAAAGACGCGGGCTACGCCCATATGGGTATCGGCCGCGCCCAAGGTAAAGACAAAGCGGACGAAGCCGCCAAAGCCGCGGTTTCCAGCCCGTTGCTTGAAACCTCGATTGACGGTGCGCACGGCGTGCTGATTAACATCACCGCCTCGCCGGATATCGACCTCGAAGACGTGGAGCAAACCTCTTCGGCGATTCAGCGTGCCGCCCATCCGGATGCCAACATCATCTGGGGTGCCGCGTTCGACGAGAATATGGAAGACGAAATCTGCGTGACCGTTATCGCCACCGATTTCGATGCCGACGGCAAACGCGCCGGCGGTCCTCTCCCCTCCATCATCGGCAGCGAGAGCGACGATTTGGATGCGCCGTCCTTCGTGAACAACGCTTCCTCCGCCGCGACCTCCACGATTGCGGACGATGACGATTACATCGACATTATGTCCATCTTCAACAAAAAACGCGACCAAGAATAATCTGTAACGTAAAAGCGCCCTTGTCATTGACAAGGGCGCTTTTCTCATCTTTTTTGCAACACAAAAAGCCCCGACCGTCGGTCGGGGCTTTTCCTATTATATATACCTTATTTAATCACGCGGACACGGAACACGCCGTCAATCGCCTTGATTTTCTCAATGCTCTCCTCTTTCGGCTCGTTGGCGAGGTCGATGCAGGAGTAGGCGTACTCTTTCTTCGAGTGATTCACCATATTCTCGATGTTGTTGCCGGTCGCGGTAAACACACCGGAAATCTGCGCCACCATGCTCGGCACGTTCTTGTGCAGCACACACACGCGATACGGGGTCACGCGCGGCTCTTTGCAGTCCGGATAGTTGACCGAGTGGGTGATGTTGCCGTTTTCGAGGTAGTCGATGAGTTCCTCGGCGGCCATCACCGCGCAGTTGTCCTCGCTCTCCGGCGTAGAAGCGCCGAGGTGCGGAATGGCAACGACGTTCTCCACGCCGAGCACCGCATCGGACGGGAAGTCCACGACGTAGCGGGCAACTTTACCGGAAGCGAGCGCCTCTTTGATGCTGTCCGCATCGACAAGGTCGCCGCGGGCGAAGTTCATAATGCGCACGCCGTCTTTCATCTTGGCGATGGTGTCTTTGTTGATGAAACCGCGGGTCGCGTCGTTCAGCGGCACGTGGATGGAAATGTAGTCGCATTTCTCATAGATTTCTTCGTTGTTCGCGGCGTGATGCACGGCGCGGGACAAGTTCCACGCGGCTTCCACCGACAAGAACGGGTCGTAACCGTACACTTCCATACCGAGGGCCACCGCGGCGTTGGCGACCAAGCCGCCGATCGCACCGAGGCCGATGATACCGAGTTTTTTGCCTTTAATTTCCGGACCGACAAACTGGCCTTTGCCTTTTTCAACGAGTTTGCCGACCGCATCGCCCTCACCTTTCAGCGTCTGCACCCACTCGATGGCGGGAACAACCTGACGGGAGGAAATGAGAAGACCGAGCAGCACGAGTTCTTTCACCGCGTTGGCGTTCGCACCCGGGGTGTTGAACACGACAACGCCGTTCTCGGCGCATTTGTCCAGCGGGATGTTGTTGACACCGGCGCCGGCGCGGGCAACCGCGAGCACGCTCTCCGGCAGTTCCATCTCGTGCATCGAGGCGGAGCGAACGAGGATACCGTCCGGCGCGGCAACGTCTTCACCGACGGTGTAGACGGATTTATCGAACAAATCGGTGCCGCAGGCGGCAATTTTGTTCAGCGTTTTGATTTGCATAACTGTTCCTTCTTTCTTTTAAGAAAATCGGCGGGACAAGAGATGCCCCGCCGAAACTTTACGATATGATTAGGCGTTGCGCTCCTCGAACTGGCACATAAACCAGACGAGTTCGATAAGACCCTCAATCGGCATGGCGTTGTACATAGACGCGCGCATACCGCCCACCGAACGGTGACCTTTCAGGTTCACGAAGCCGGCGGCTTCCGCCTCTTTGATGAATTTCGCGTCGAGGTCTTTGTTACCGGTGACGAACGGCGCGTTCATCAGCGACTGATACTCTTTCGCAACCGTCGGGTTGAAGAGGTTGGAGTCGTTTAAGAAGTCATAGAGGACTTTCGCTTTGTGGCGGTTGGCTTTCGCCATTTTTTCAAGGCCGCCGATGTCGTTTTTAATCCACTCGAGCACGAGTTTCATCATATAGATGCTGTAGCACGGCGGGGTGTTGAACATCGAGCCGTTGTCGGCGTGGATTTGATAGTTGAACATCGTCGGGGTGAGATCCATCGCGTTGCCGAGCAGGTCGTCACGCACGATAACCACAGTCAGACCCGCAGGACCCATATTTTTCTGGGCACCGGCATACAGCAGACCGAAGCGGCTGACGTCCAGCGGCTCGGACAGCGCGCAGGAGGAGATGTCCGCGACCAGCGGCACGTTGCCGGTGTCGGGAATCTCGTGGTACGCGGTACCGTAAATCGTGTTGTTCATGCAGATATGCACGTAGTCGGCATCCGGATCGAACATCGACACGTCGAGTTTCGGGATGTAGTTGAAGGTTTTGTCTTCGGAACTGGCAACCACGCGGGCGGCACCGTAGCGAGCGGCCTCTTTGTAGGCTTTTTTCGCCCATTGACCGGTGACGACGTAGTCCGCTTTTTTGTTGCGGTTCATCAGGTTCATCGGGACCATCGCGAACTGAGAAGACGCGCCGCCCTGCAAAAACAGCACCTTGTAGTTATCCGGAATATTCATCACTTCGCGAAGAAGGGATTCCGCTTCTTTGATGATGTCGTCATAGACTTTAGATCGGTGAGACATCTCCATGACGGACTGACCGCAACCGCGATAATCCATCATTTCTTCAGCCGCAATTTTCAGCACGCTTTCCGGAAGGACAGACGGGCCGGCGGAGAAATTGTACACTCTTCCCATTGTTCGTAGCCTCCTTATAAATTTTCCGCCCGAGGGCGGGGATTTTGAACAACTTTATTGTACTCTCTTTTAGTATAATAGTCAAATTACTGTCGGACGGAATGTTTGCACAAATCGGCGAACATTCCGCCGAAAAAGACGATTTACCGCTTTTTCGAGAACAACCCGCCCGAGCGCATCCGGCTTTGGCAATAGACGCTCATCACAAGTCCCATACCGAGATAGAGCGTCGCCACCGAACTGCCGCCGGCAGAGAAAAACGGGAGCGTAATGCCGACCACGGGAAGCACGCGAAGCACCATACCGAGGTTGATGAGCGACTGCGCCGCTAAAAGCGCCGCCATACCGCTGCAAATGAGCGTGCCTTTGAAATCGGCGGCGGTGCGGGCGTTATGCAGTACCCGCAAAATAATGCACAAGAGCAGTAAAAGCAGTGCCGCGCCGCCGAGGAAGCCCAATTCCTCCCCCGCGACGGTAAAGATAAAGTCGTTGTTGCGGGCGAACAGGTCGGTATTTTCGCCGTGGAGTAATCCGAGCCCGCGCAGCCGACCGGAGCCGATGGCGGAAAGTCCGTGTGCCTGCTGCCAGCCCTCGGTTTGGGCGTATTCGTCCACTTTGACAAGCGCCAAAAACCGCGCCTGCTTTTGCTCGTCGAGATGCGGCCACAACAGCGGCACCGCCACCGCCACCGCGCCGAATGCGGCGGCAAAATAGCCGAGGTGAAGTCCCGCGGCAAACAACATCGCGGCGAAAATAAACGCGAACACGAGCGCCGTGCCGTCGTCGCCCTGCAAGAAAATCAGCCCGCAGGCCAACCCGCCGTGAAGACACAGCGTAAGCAACGTCAGCGGGCGGTTGATGGTGTCTTTCACTTTATCAAGATGAGTAGCAAACGAAAGGATAAACGCAATTTTAAGCAGTTCCGACGGTTGGAACGTAATCCGCGGGTTGCGGATGGGAAATCCGAGCCACGCGGTATCGTCCGTACCCGAGACGTTGAGCCCAAGCGGCGTAAACGTGAGGAGTACCAAAAACACCGCGATTCCCGCCCACACGTACCACAAATCGCACAAATCGTGGTAGTCGATGCGGGACATCAAAAACGCGATACACAGCCCCACCGCCGAGGCGATAAACTGCACGAGATAGCCGGATTTTCCCGTTCCCGCGCCGACCGCCGCCGAATAGACGAGCACGCACCCGTACACCGAGGCGAGCAAGCACAACGTCCACAACGCCATATCGGTATCGCCGAAAAACGTTTGCAATTTTCCGCGTTTTTTCTCCCGACGAAGCATTCGTTCGCCCCCTTTCTCGTATTTCAACCGTAATTATATCGTTTTTTTCTTATAAAATCAAGAGTTTAGGGGTACCATTTTCCAAAAAGATGTGGTATAATACAAGTGTATGTGTCGAAAAGAGGTGGACAACGTGGCAAAATACCGTTCTTCTTCCCCCGCCGAAACCGAAAATCTCGGCGAGGCGCTCGCCAAAACCGTCAAAGGCGGTACCGTCGTGGCGCTTTACGGCGGAATGGGGATGGGCAAAACCGTGTTCGTGCGCGGTATGGCGAAAGTGCTGTCGCCGAACGCCGAAGTGCAAAGCCCGACCTTTGCGCTTGTCAACGAATATCCCGGCAACCCGCCGCTTGTCCACTTTGATATGTACCGTGTGAACAGTTGGGACGATTTATACGTCTCCGGCTTTTGGGAGTATCTGGATGCCGGCGCGGTGGTCGTTACCGAATGGAGCGAAAACATCGAATCCGCCCTGCCGGACAACACGGTGCGGGTGGTCTTTACCCGCGAGGGCGAAACCGAACGAACGATTGAAACGGAGGCGGCGTTATGAAACTTCTCTCTCTCGAAACGTCGGCGGTCGCGGCATCCTGCTGTGTCACCGACGGCAACAAGATTTTGTCGCAAGCCGCCGTCAACGCGGGGCTGACCCACAGCCGCACGCTGATGCCGATGGTGGAAGCCGTGCTCTCCTCCGCCGATTTGACCGCCGCCGATATCGAGGCAGTTGCCGTCGCGGTCGGACCCGGCTCGTTTACCGGCATTCGCATCGGGGTCGCCACCGCCAAAGGATTGGCGTTCCCCGCAGATTTGCCGTGCGTGGCGGTCTCTACCCTCGAAGCGATGGCGTATCGGCTTTCGGGGTTGCCGCTTTCCGGCCGCGTGTGCGCCGTGATGGATGCGCGGTGCAAACAAGTGTACACCGCGACGTTTGTCATTGAAAACGGCGCACTCACAAGAGAAACCCCCGACGAAGCGATTGCCATCGACGACCTTTTTGCCCGCCTCAAAGAAGCCGATTCTCCGGTGTATCTCATCGGCGACGGCGCGGCGATGTGCTATGAATTAGGAAAAGACGTTTTGCCGCAGTTGACCCGCTTGCCCGCACAACTGCAAATGCAGGATGCGACCGGCGTTGCCGCGGTTGCCGCGCGCGAACTCGCCGCCGGCAACACCGTGAAAAGCGAGCAACTGCTTCCCACCTACCTGCGCCTGCCGCAGGCGGAACGCGAACTGAAAGCCAAGCAGGAAGCCGCAAAATGAGCAAGCAGATTGACACGTTAAAATCCGGCGTGCCCGCGCTTCTCTCGTGGTATAATCGCGTGCGCCGTCCGCTTCCGTTCCGCGAAGCGCCGACTCCCTACCGCGTGTGGGTGTCGGAAATTATGTTACAGCAAACCCGCATCGAAGCGGTACTTCCGCACTTTGCCGCGTTTATGGCGGCGTTCCCCACCGTCTCCGATTTGGCGAACGCCGACGACGAACATTTACTAAAACTCTGGGAGGGGCTCGGCTATTACAGCCGCGCGAAAAACCTCAAAAAAGCGGCAATCGAAATTTGCAAAACCTACAGCGGCGAACTTCCCGCCGATTTTGAGCAACTCCGCGCGCTTTCCGGCATCGGCGATTACACCGCCGGCGCGATTGCCTCGATTGCCTACGGACTCCCCGTTCCGGCGGTGGACGGCAACGTACTGCGCGTGTTTTCCCGCCTTCTCTGTTACGACACGGACGTGCTTTCGACGAAAGGTCGCCGCGAACTGACCGAAGCGGTCAAAGCGGTGCTTCCGCCCGACGCACCCGGTGCGTTCAACGAAGCGGTGATGGAACTCGGCGAGACGGTGTGCCTGCCGAATACCGCGCCGCTGTGCGACTCCTGCCCGCTTGCCGCCGTTTGCGCGGCACACAACGCGGGGCGCGAAACCGACTTCCCCGTCCGCATTAAAAAAACCGCCCGCCGCGTGGAAAATCGCACGGTGCTGGTGGCGATACAAGACAAAAAAGTGCTTTTATGCAAGCGGCCCGAAAAAGGACTGCTTGCGGGGCTCTACGAACTGCCGAATATCGAGGGCGCGGGCGATGCAAACGCCCTTGCCGCCGCGTTCGGGCTGACGCTCGAAAGCGCACCGCAACCACTCCCCGCCGCAAAACACCTGTTTTCCCACGTCGAATGGCGAATGACGGGGTTTTCGGCAACCGTTTCGGGTAACGCGCCCGCAAACGGGCGGTTTGTCACCGCAGAAGAACTCAAAAACGACACCGCGCTTCCGAGCGCGTTTAAGGTTTACGGGAAACTTCTTCCCGCGTTATTGGAGGGACAAATATGAGCGAAAACATCGCCCTTGTCACCGGCGCATCCGGCGGCATCGGACAAGCCATCGCCCGCCGTTTGGCGAAAGACGGCTT
>JAKSPN010000080.1 GCA_024404755.1 Clostridia bacterium
TCCATAAGGGTAAAGCCTTTTTTGTTCATTTTCATGATACATTTCTCCTTTTCAAAGATATTGAGTTGGTTTTGCCAAACGGTGGATGAGTTGGATCCCTCGCTTGGTGTACGTATATTGTACTCACTTTTTGAGTAAATGTCAATACTCAAAATCGGAGTTTTTGCAATTTCGTACAAATAATCATATTTTGAGTGTCTGTTTTTGGTAATTTTGCACAATAAATCGACGGTTTTGTGCTTTTTGCGCGCAAAAAACCGGACATCAACCCCTCGCCCCCCCTCTGACGAGGATGCCGAGATGCCCGCCGGAATTCTCTTGTAGGGGCGGGCGTCCCCGACCGCCCCAGGTCGGTGCTTGTCCATTGGGGTCGTCGGGGCTAACGAAGCCGAGCGCCGCCGGTGGCGGATACAGCGAGGCGGAGTTATGGCAGCGGTCAAACCGCCGTGCCGACAGGCACATTCGGCGGTTTGGGCACCGCAACTGGATCGCCGACCCCTACAAAATCACCCAAAGCGAGTGCAAAACCCTACAACCGCACGCCGTCGGAAGTTTTATCAAAATCCCGCAGAGGGCTGTCGAGGCACCAGCCCCTTCTCTTTCGATAACACAAGCACGCCGGCGGCAACCAAAAGCACGCCGACCGCCGCCAAAACGGGAATCGGCCATTTCAGTTGACCGGTATAAATCAGCGAGTCGGTGTTGGTGATGATAAACGTGTCGCCCACACGGCGGCAAGTCGGGTAATCCCCCTATATGTAGCGTTTTTGTGCATTTTCGGACAAAAAACGACCTCTCTGCGAATGGCAGAGAGGTCGTTATCTTTTTCTTTTAATTTCGTTGCCGACAAAGCAATTTACGGCTCAATCCAAAACCGCGTGGTCGGCAATTGCATATCCACGTCCGTCCCCACGCCGCGTTCGCAAGCCAACGTGTAAATCTTATATGCCGCATACACGTCGTGAAGCGCGATACCGCCGCAATACGCCAAGATACGCTCTTCATCCGAAACGCGCCCCGGTTTGTCGCCTTTTTCCACCGCGCTGACTTCCACCGCTTTATGCTTAAATTGCTCATAATAACGGTAGGATTTGACGTGTTCGAAGTCGTCCACAATCAGTTTGTCAAACGCCAAGTCACAATTTTGGAAGCCGGAGGTTTGAATCGGGATCACCAAACAACCGGGCTTAAATACGCTTTCGTCCGCAAAACAGTCGCGGGCATAACCGACGGCGGAAACCACCACGTCGCAGGAACACACGTCCTCGTAGGATTCCACAATTTCGTAAGTAAACTGCGAAAAGCGGGAATTTCTCTTGATAAATTCCTCCGCTTGGTCTTTATATCGCAGCACTTTAATCGTCATCGGCTCACGGTAAAGGTTTCCCACGAAATGCATAAACGCATCCGCCGCGATGCCGAGCCCCATAATTCCCATCGTTTGGGTGTCGGATTTTTTGTAGTTCAAAAAGGAGTGCGCCGCCGTCGCGCCGGTACGCATATTGGTAATCCAAATGCCGTCGCACACCGACAAAAGCCCCATTTTCGAGCAGTTTTGAATCATAATGTTGGAGTTGCGCGCCGGAATCCCCTCGCGGTCGTCCACGTTGCGGGCAATAAATTTAACACCGGCAATATCGAGTTGCGGCAAAACGCACGGCATCGTAATATACCGTCCGGAGTTGCCTTGCCACATTTTCACTTTTGCGGGCAAAATACACTCGTCTTTGAATTGCCAAACGTCATTGCACCAGCCGTAGAACTCCGCGGGATCAACATGCAAATCGTTGATGGTCTTAAAATCCAGAATTTTCAACACACTTACATCCTCTCAAACTTGCGTGGGCAGCGCTTCTCACTCGAGCGTTTTCATCGTCGGGAACAACAGCACGTCGCGGATGGCGGGGCTGTCGGTGAGCAGCATCGTCAAGCGGTCGATACCGTAACCGATACCACCGGTCGGCGCCATACCGATTTCGAGGGCGTTTAAGAAATCCTCGTCGGTGTGGTTGGCTTCCTCGTCGCCCATATCGGCCAACGCATCCTGCGCTTTGAAGCGCTCGCGCTGGTCGATCGGGTCATTGAGTTCCGAATAGGCGTTGCACATCTCCCACCCGTTGATAAACAACTCAAAGCGCTCGACGTAGCCCTCTTTATCCGGCTTTTTCTTGGTCAGCGGTGAGATTTCAATCGGGTGGTCCATAATGAACGTGGGTTGCAACAAATGCTCCTCCACGAATTCCTCGAAGAACAGGTTGAGGATATCGCCTTTTTGGTGATGTTCCTCATACTCGACGTGTTTTTCGTCCGCAATCTTTTTGGCGGCGGCGGTGTCGGGGATTTCGTCGAAATCCACGCCCGCATACTGTTTCACCGCTTCAATCATGGTCATACGCGCGAACGGTTTGCCGAAATCGAGTTCCAAATCGCCGTACTTAAACGTAGTCGTGCCGAGCACTTCCTGTGCGACGTGGCGGAACATATTTTCCGTCAAATCCATCATCCCATAGTAATCGGTGTACGCCTGATAGAGTTCCATCAGCGTAAATTCCGGATTGTGGCGGGTGTCAAGTCCCTCGTTGCGGAACACGCGGCCGATTTCGTACACGCGTTCGAGACCGCCGACAATCAGACGTTTGAGATAGAGTTCGAGCGAAATGCGCAGGCGCAAATCTTCGTCGAGCGCGTTAAAATGCGTCTCGAACGGGCGCGCCGCCGCGCCGCCGGCGTTGGCGACGAGCATCGGGGTTTCGACTTCCATAAAGCCCTGACCGTCGAGATAGCGGCGGATGGAACTGATAATTTTCGAGCGTTTGATGAAGGTGTTTTTCGCATCCTCATTCATAATGAGATCCACGTAGCGCTGACGGTAGCGCATATCGGTGTTGGTCAGGCCGTGGTATTTCTCCGGCAAAATCTGGAGCGATTTGCAAAGCAGCGTAACTTCTTCCGCGTGGATAGAGATTTCACCCATTTTGGTGCGGAACACAAAGCCCTTCACGCCGATGATATCGCCCACGTCGTATTTTTTGAAATCCGCATACGACTCCTCGCCGAGCGAGTCGCGCGCCACGTACACCTGGATGTTGCCGAGCTTGTCCTGCACGTTGCAGAACGACGCTTTGCCCATCACGCGTTTGGACATCATACGACCCGCGATGCTGACGGTAATGGGTTTGGCATCCATCACCTCGCGGCGGTGTTGGTAGTAGGTGTTGACCGCTTCGCGCTGTTCTTCCTCGCTCATCCCGTCGGTTGCCGGCGCGGGGTCGCCCGCCATCAGCTCCGCTTCGAGCGCTTCATACTGCGCTTTGGCTTCGGTGGAGTGGGCGGTCTGGTCGTATTTGGTAATCACAAACGGGTCTTTGCCCGCAGCTTGCAAATTCGCCAGCTTCTCGCGGCGCACTTTCAGCAGTTGGTTGAGGTCTTGCTCCGGCTGATTTTGCGGGGCTTTCTGCGTATCACTCATCGTTTTGTCCTCCTGTTTTGGAAAAAGGCGGCAAACGGATCGCCGTCGCCGCCTTGCAATGTTGCTTATTTCGAGATTTTCATCACTTTGTAGATAACCGTGCCGCCGGGGGTTTCCACCTCGACTTTATCGCCCACGTGGTGGCCGAGAAGCGCTTTGCCCACCGGGCAGTCATCCGAAATCATCCCGTTGAGCGGGTCCGCTTCCAGCGGGCCGACCAAGCGGTACTCCATTGCTTTTTTGTCGCCCTCTTTTTGGACTTTCACTTTGGAGCCGACGTGCACGATTTCGTTCGTGAGTTCGCTCTCGTCCAAAATGCGGACGTGTTTGAGTTGCTCTTCCAACTCGGCGATACGACCCTCGACCTGCGCCTGTTCGTTTTTCGCCTCGTCGTACTCGCTGTTTTCCGAAAGGTCACCAAAAGAACGCGCCGTTTCGATTTTATCCGCAATCTCTTGGCGTTTGACGGTTTTCAGTTCTTCGAGTTCTTTTTCAAGACGCGCCTTACCTTCGGCGCTGATGAGAATTTCTTTTACAGCCACGGTAATTCCACCAATCTTTTCGAAAATATCCGCGCATCCCGCGCGGTCATCATACGGATATCATTATACACGCTCTGTTCGCGACTGTCAAGGGGCGAATGCAAGAAAGCAAAAAGAAAAACGGGTAAGTTCACAAGGGAACTTACCCGTTTTGTTAGTGATTTATTCCTGTGCCATGGATTAAATCATGCCTTCAATGGCAAGAATTATTTCTTGCGGGCGAAGGTCAGGACAGCCGCGGAAGCAGCAGCGAGGACGATGGCAGCCGCCGGAATGGCAGAA
>JAKSPN010000081.1 GCA_024404755.1 Clostridia bacterium
CGATTTCGTCAACTTTTGATAAAAAATGCAAAAATTCCCGCGTTTTTTGTCGGGAAAGTTCTATAAATCTCTTGACGAAACCGTTTTTTTGCGGTATACTGTCCTTTGTTATGTGGCGAAATTACCGCCTTTCCAAAATTGAGGGGAGGGAAACATAGAATGTCCGAAGTCCGTGTTAAAGAAAACGAGAGCATCGACAGCGCCCTGCGTCGCTGGAAGAAATCCTGCGCCCGCGCCGGTACGCTTGCCGAAGTTCGCAAAAGAGAACATTACGAGAAGCCGTCGGTTCGTCGTAAGAAGAAATCCGAGGCCGCCCGCAAAAGAAAGTTCAAATAATATCGCGTAAAAAGCGGGCAAGTTTTCTTGCCCGCTTTTTTATCTGCCCCGTCACTTTTTGTCAACGTGACGAGGAAGGAGTTTTTGTATGTCGATTTTTTATCCGGCAATGTTGCGCGAACGCATCCAATACGTCACGCCCGACGACCTGCGCTCTCTCGGCGTGGAGGGGATTTTACTCGACGTGGACAACACGCTGACGAAATTCCACAGTCAGGAACTGTCCGACGAAGTGGCAAATTGGCTCAAAATGATGCAGGACGAGGGTTTCAAAATGACCGTCGTCTCCAACGGATTTGCAAAGCGCGTACTGCCGTTTACCGATAAAATCGGGCTGGATGCCGTGTCCCTTTCGTGCAAGCCGTCGCCCATCGGGTTTTGGCGCGGCGCGAAGCGGCTCGGTCTTCCCCGCAAAAAATGCGTCGCCATCGGCGACCAGATTTTCACCGACGTGCTCGGCTCGAAATTGGCCGGGGTCAAAATGCTGCTCTTAATGCCGATTGAATTGGAGTACAACCGCCCCACCATTCTCTTCCGCCGCCGGTTTGAAAAAGGCATCGTCCGCCGCTTCCGCGAAAAACATCCGGAACGGCTGTAAGGAGGGCTTCTTGTGTCCGATACGCTTATCGCCCGCTTCGGGCCCGCCGGCAACTGCGACGATTTCGCCGCCGCCGGCTATAAACACAGCGCCGATATGCCGATTTATGCCGCCTCGTTCGGCTTAAACGCCTACGAATACCAATGCGGTCGCGGTGTCCGTTTGTCGGACGATACCGCCGCCGCGTTACGCTTAAACGCCGAGCAAAACGGCGTACAGTTGTCGCTTCACGCGCCGTATTTCATCTCGCTTGCGAGCGACGACCCGCAAAAACGCGACAACAGCATCCGCTATATCCTCGACAGCGCCGATGCCGTCGCCCGTCTCGGCGGCAACCGCATCGTCGTCCATCCCGGCGGGCTCGGCGGTCTGTCCCGCGAGGGCGCGACCGCACTCGCCTCTCAAACGCTCACCCGCGCCCAAGCGGCGCTCGACGAGGCGGGGCTCGATTTCATCCACATCTGCCCCGAAACGATGGGCAAAATCAACCAACTGGGCGACCTTGCCGAAGTGATGCAATTTTGCGCCGTAGACGAACGTTTTTTGCCGTGTATCGACTTCGGCCATCTCAATTCCCGCACCCACGGCGGGCTTGCTTCCCGCGCCGATTACGAGCGCGTTTTGGACACGCTCGAAAACGCCCTCGGTGTCGAGCGTGCGCGGCAATTCCACGCCCATTTTTCCAAGATTGAATACACCGACGGCGGCGAAAAACGCCACCTTACGTTTGAAGATATGACGTTCGGTCCCGACCCCGCGCCGCTGATGCAGGCGATCGCCGACCGCGGCTTTACGCCGACGTTCATCTGCGAATCGGCGGGCACCCAAACCCGCGATGCCAAAACGCTGATGACGCTGTATGAGGAGGCGGCAAAATGACCCACGTAGAAGCGTTGCAACGCACTCTCGCATCCGGGCAAGCCGCGCTTATCACCTCTCCCGCCGCGCGGCATTGGCTTTCCGGCTTTTTCGCGGACGACGGCGCAATTCTGCTCACCCGCGACCGTGCCGTGTATCTTCTCGATTCCCGCTATATCGAGGCGGGCGAAAAAGCGGTCAAAACACTCCCCTGCGCCCTGCTCACGCGGCTGTTTGAAAACGTCGCCGCTTTCCTCGGCGAGCAGGTCGCCGACACGCTTTTGATCGAAGCGGAACAGACCACCGTCGCCGCTGAATCGCGCTTAAAAACCGCCCTCACGGACGTGGCAACCGTTCTTGCCGACGGCCGTTTGGATGCCGCTATCGAGCAAAATCGACGGGTCAAAACCGCCGAAGAACTGCAAAATCTCCGCGCGGCGCAAGCCCTGACGGACGATGGCTTTTCCTATATCGTCGAGCACCTTTCCCTCGGCCGCACCGAGCGCGACGTGGCACTCGATTTGGAGACGTATCTCCGCAAAAACGGCTCGGAGGGCGTGTCCTTCGACTTCATCGTAGCCAGCGGCGAAAACGGCTCGTGCCCCCACGCCGTCCCGTCCGACCGCCCGTTGCAAAAAGGCGACCTCGTCACCTTCGACTTCGGCGCCGTTGTCGGCGGAATGCACGCCGATATGACCCGCACCGTCGCCCTCGGCATGGTGTCAGACAAACAAAAAGAGATTTACGACGTGGTGCTTTCCGCCCAACGCGCCGCCCTCGCGTGTGTGAAGGCGGGCGCGCGTTGTGCCGACGTCGATAAAGCCGCCCGCGACGTGATTGCCGCCGCCGGTTACGGCGACTGTTTCGGCCACGGCACGGGTCACGGAGTCGGCTTTGAGATTCACGAAGCACCGAATCTCTCCCCTCGCGCCGGCGACAAAACGCTCGAAATCGGCAACGTCGTCACCGTCGAGCCGGGCATTTATCTTCCCGGGGTCGGCGGCGTGCGTATCGAAGATATGGCGCTTGTGACCGAAAACGGGCACGAAAACCTCACAAAATCGAAAAAAAGTTTACTCATTCTCTAATTTTCGTCAAATACCTCTTGCAAAAAGAGGAAAAATAAAGTAAAATGAAGAAAATAGGTTTATAGGAGGACTAAAACTATGGTTTCTGCAGGCGATTTTCGCAACGGCGTGACGTTCGATATGGACGGCGTCGTGTTCCAAATCGTGGAATTCCAACACGTCAAACCCGGCAAAGGTGCCGCCTTTGTCCGCACCAAAATCCGCAACGTGATTTCCGGTGCGATTATTGAAAAAACGTTCAACCCGAACGACAAATTCCCGACCGCTTACATCGAGCGCAAAGAGATGGAGTATTCCTACAACGACGGCGATCTCTACTACTTTATGGATCCCGAGTCGTACGAACTCGTCCCGCTGAACAAAGATGTTCTCGGCGACAACTTCCGTTTCGTGAAAGAGAATATGGTCTGCCGCGTTGCTTCCTATAAAGGCAACGTCTTCGGTGTGGAGCCGCCGAACTTTGTCGAACTCCAAGTGACCCAGACCGATCCGGGCTTCAAAGGCGACACCGCCACCAACGCCACCAAACCGGCGACGCTGGAAACCGGCGCCGAAGTCCGCGTGCCGCTGTTCATCGACGAGGGTGAAATGATTCGTATCGACACCCGCACCGGTGAATATATGGAGCGTGCGTAAGGTATACTATCCCTGATTTCTATTTTAACAAGGAGGAATCACCATGACTGTCAGCGAAAAAGTGGCGTATCTTAAAGGCCTCGCCGAGGGTATGAAACTCAACGAGGAAAAAGATGCCGACAAATTGACCCTGAAAATTCTCGACGTGCTGTCCGATATCGCCCTCGATATGGAAGATATGGACGATGCACTCGCCGAACTCTCCGCCCAAGTGGACGAGATTGACGAAGACCTCTCCATGGTGGAAGAAATCGTCTATGACGATGAGGACGGCTGCGGTTGCGGTTGCGATTGCGACTGTGATTGCGATTGTGACTGCGGTTGCGGTTGCGGCGATGACGACGAAGAGTTCTACGAAGTCACCTGCCCCGCCTGCAACGCCGATTTTGAAGTGGACGAGGAGACCTTGCTCGAAGGCGCGATTGTGTGCCCGAACTGCGGTCAAAACCTCGAATTCGACATCGAAGAGTGCGACTGCGAAGACGGTTGCGACTGCTGCGACGAATAAGATTGACCAAAAAAGACCACCCAATCGGGTGGTCTTTTCTTTATACGTTTATTTCGACGTGCTGCCGAAACCGCCGTT
>JAKSPN010000082.1 GCA_024404755.1 Clostridia bacterium
CCGGTTGCTCATCCGCGAAAGCGGGGACTTCGGCAACCTCTTCGACGGTTTCCTCGGCGGCGGTCGCTTCCGCAGCAGCGGCTTCTTCGGCGGCCTTTTCAGCGGCGATGCGGTCACGCTCCGCCTGCTCGGCAGCCAATTCCTCCGGCGTTTTCTCTTTGAACACCATCACGGGGCCCTCGTCGCTCATCAAAGCGGAGGACACGTGGGCGTTTTGGGTTTTCAAATGGGTGACGGGCGCGCCCGCATCGCCGACGGAGGGCTCGGGATTGAGGAAATCCAGGTTGCCGTTGCCTTCGGTTTCGGCAAACGCGGCGATATCCGCCAGGTGTTTTCGGGCTTCGTCTTCCTCAGCGGCCTCTTCCGCGAGTTCGGCTTTGGAGACTTTGCCTTCGCGTTTCACTTTTTTCAGTTTATGGTCGTCCGCATCCAGCGCAAATTGGATACGATAGCGTGCAGCGTCGTTCATACCGCGGACGATGGTCAACTCCTCGCCGACACGGTGGCCGATGAGGGCGTTGCCCACCACGGACTCGATGCTCAGATTACCGCTTTTTTCGCGGCGGCTCACGTCCGCTTCGGCGGGGGGAACCAGCTTCCAGCAGCATTCTTTGCGGGTTTCGAGGTTTTTGACGGTCACGCGGTCGTCCACCGCCAAACCGCGGTCGAGACGGTCTTCCTCCGTCGCTTTCTCGAAGTTCTTGATGGGGGCGGTGAAGATGTCGTAAAACCGCGGGTCAAATTCTTTGCTGTACACCTTGAAATCCTCACGGGCCACAAGGTAGCTGATTTGATTGCGATTCATCTTATCGAGCAGAGTGGGGTAGTCGCGCATCGGCACGAGAACCTCCGGCTCTTTCGTTTTTTCTTTCTTGTTCGGGCGGAACATAGGCGCACCGATTAAGCGGAATACCACCGTCGCGCACGTGCCGAAAGACTCGAAACCCTCGCGAGTTTCAATCAGCACAATCGTTTTCGGGGTTTTGTCCGCCCATTCCTTGAACCACCTGTAAGACATAGTCGTTTTCGCCTCCGCAGAAGTATGAAATGCATATCCCAAAAGGGTTTCCGCTTACGCGGAAATAGTATACAAATAGAGTATACTACAATTCCCCGCAAAATGCAACGACTTTTTTTGATAATTTTTTAATTTTTTGTGAAAATGCCACAAAATCCTTGAAAACCCGCCGAAAACTGTGTGTGCAAAAAATCCAACCCAAAAAATCAAATTTATCGTTGACATTTGTGGCAAAAAGTACTATTATATAGGTGGGTAGATAGACCTGTATTTGTGCAAAATAACCAATAGATTTGCGTGTTGTTGGTTGTTTCTTGTTGCTATCTACCAAAACGCGACTTTTTGTGAAAAGGAAAAGTCTAAAAAGACAAACGAAAAAGAGGAAAGAAAAGGCAAATTTTTACGGAAAAATCCGTAAATTTTGCTTATTCGTCGTGTTTAAGCGTAAAAAACGGGTTTTGAAACCCACCGCTAACCGACAAAAAGTGTAAAAATCCCCGGCGACGTGCCGGACGGTTCCCGCGCGGTCGGATGACCGCCGAAAAAGCATCCTCATTATATACATTATCTATTATCCACGAAATTTTGTGGGAGGTCGAGAGTATGAACACAAATACTACATTTGCGAACAGCAGACCGAGGAGCGTGAAACCTAAGAAGCGCACCGGTTTTACCATGATGGAGATGATGATCACTCTTGCCATCATGGCGATCCTGTTCGGGCTTGCGGTGCCTGCGGTCGCGGTAATCCAAAAGAACTTGGAGATTGCCCGACTGAATAGTTACGCGAAGGACGTGTATCTTGCGGCGCAAAACCGCTTGACTTCGCTGAAAGCCACGGGGGAACTCGTGGAACTTCGTGATGTCTTGAGAAAGGACTATGCCTTTGACGGCGCGGCGCGCGGGCGTTACTATGGCCCGAGCGACGAGGATGACCCTGCCGGTTCGTCCTTCAAGCCGCAGGACTGGGACACCGATTGGGACAAAGACGAAAACGGTGCGTCCTCGGTTTACAGCCGGAAGTACTACGACTTCTTCGGCATTATGCACAACCCGACGGATCCGGCGGACAACGACCCCGTCGTGACCGAAATTATCCCCGAACTCTCTGTGACCTCGACCTCTCTCGACCACCATTATTATATTGAATTTAACCCGAATACCGGCGACGTGTACGCCGCGTTCTATACGGATGCCAAATCCGGCTTTACGGCGGAGGATATCCGCAATCTTCCCGACGGCGACGACCACGGCAACGACAGCGGTCGTGCCAAGGCGTATCGGCGCGACGATTTCGTGAACTCCGCCGGTGAAAACGTGATGATCGGCTATTACCGCGGCGACCCCACGGATATGCTGAAAAACAAGGTTATCGACAAATACGAAGTGACCTGCGAATTGGTCAACAAAGAAGACCTCTACGTGAAAGTGACCTGCGATTTGGGCGATACGTATTGGATGCGCAAATTTATCGATGCCGGCATTACGCTGACCAACGTGAAAACCGGCGCTTCCATCGAAATTCCGATCAACCTGAACGCCGCGGATTCGCTGCGTACGTACGACCGTTCGGCGTTCGTCACCAACAAGTTTATGATGTTCGGCTACGATGCCACCGAAACCAGCAAGTTCGTGGCGTACGTGCTGTTGGATGCGCTGGATGATGCCGATATTCTCAACGGCTCGGCGTATGATACCATCATCGACGGTGTGCTCGATACGTATAAAGACGCGAACGCCGGCAAGGATCTCGCCGGATTCGCCGCCGCTTTCAAAGAGGGCTGCACGCTGCAGGCCTCCGCGAACGTGGAACTCAACTTCGGTGACCGTATTGTGCGTACCGATGAGGCGAACAACACCGACGAACACCTGCAAAACAGCCGCTTTGCCGCCGTTTCCAACGACGGTAAGTCGGTGGATGTGGGCTACGTCCGCCACCTCAAAAACCTGGACGGTTACGTGGCGCCGGGTAACGAATTTACCATCAACCAAACCTGCGTGGAGTACGTGGTGCAGACCGTCTTCAACGAGGAGACCGGTGAATACGAAACCCAGACTGTCCAAAGCACCAAGGGCGACATCTACTTTGATTCGCACTACACGCTGGAGGGCGGCGATACCAAGTGGTTCTGGGATTCCACCTACCTCGTCGGTGAGCCGACCGGCAACGCTTTGCGCAACTATTTGAACGCGCCGGGTCTGGACGATCAGGCGTATATGACCCCCATCAACTTCAGAACGGCGGGGAACAACAAACCGGTGACTTACAACGGTAAGTACAACGGGCTGTATAACTTTGTCATTGCCGGCGCGGACAGCAACGGAAACTCCGGTCTGTTCGGCGCGCTGAAAAAAGCCACCGTGAAAGATGCCAACCTCATCGACGCGACGGTGGACGGCGGCACGGAAGCGGTCGGCTACGTCGGCGGTTTCGTCGGCGAAGCGACTGACTGTACCTTCAGCAACGTGGGTGTGCGGTTGACCGATCGTGACCCGGTGCAAAACAAACACTATGCCGATATGGGTACCCGCGTGAACACGCTGAAAGTGTTTGCGGACGGGGCGACCTCGATCGGCGGCTTGGCCGGCAGCGCGACGAATAGTACGTTCGAGTACTCCTACGCTGCGGTGCAGGTGGAAGATACCAACTCCGTGAACGCCGGCGGTCTTGTCGGTGATACGGACGACTGCACGTTCAAGGGCTGCTACACCTCCGAGCCCACCATCGGCGGCGATAACGTCGG
>JAKSPN010000083.1 GCA_024404755.1 Clostridia bacterium
CTTTGCAAGCTCTCCCGTCGTGTATTTTGACATAGCTTTCACCTCCTTACGTCATAGATTTTACAACATGACGCTGCGTAACAAGCAATACCTTACGCAAGGGGATTTTTATTAATTCCTCTTATATCAGTCTTACAGCTTATCCTTGAAAGCATCCACCAGTGCATCGGACAGCTCTTTGGACGGTACCTTGCCCCAAATCTGCGTGGTATCGAATTCAGGGAATCTGTAACGCCACTTATCGTAATCCTCTTTGGAAATTTCGCCGGACTTGTATTTGGCAGATTGTTCTGCCCAAGCGGAAATCATTTCCGCAAAGGAAGCATCGGCGGCGTTTGGGTTTGTATGAAATGAAACAATCTCTCTTTTACGTTTTCTCTGCCCGTTTGCAAAGCGCGAAGCACGCAGCAACGAGCAGCAGCGCGCTGACCGCCACGGCTATCCAAGCGCTTACCGACAGCCCGACAAGCAGATAGCCGACAGCGCACGCCGCCGCGGTTAAAACGGCGTAGGGCAGTTGGGTTTCCACGTGGCGAATATGCTCGCACGAAGCGCCCGTCGAGGACAAAATCGTGGTATCCGAAATGGGCGAACAATGGTCGCCGAACACCGAGCCCGCCAGCGTTGCGCCGAGCATCGGCACAAGCCACGCGGCGGCACTCTCGGCGGCGCAAATCATAGTGACGATGGGGATAAGAATGCTGAACGTCCCCCACGACGTGCCCATGGAAAACGCCATCACCGCCGCCACCAAGAACAACAAAAGCGGCAAAAACGACAGCGGAAGCGGCGTGTCCGCAAGGAAGCCGGAGATAAACGCGCCGGTGCCGATTAAATCGTGGCACACGCCGCTTAAACTCCACGACAGCACCAAAATGAGCATCGGCGGCACGATACTGCCGACCCCTTTGACCACCGCTTGCACAAAGCCGCGCGGGGTCATCAGTTTGCGCGGCAGATACAGCACCGCCGCGGTCAACAACGCGGCAAACGCGCCGAGTGTAAATCCGGCGGTGGGGTTTTCGCCGATGGCTTCGGTAAACGGCACGCCGGAAAACCATCCGCCGACGTACCCCATTCCCAACACGGAACACACAATCAGCACCGCAATCGGCAACACGAGGTCAATCACCCGCCCGCGCGGGTTTTCGGCGGTCGGCGCGGTCGGTTCTTCGGCGCAGGCACAAGACTCCTCCGCGCGTTTCATCGGGCCGAAATCCTTGCCGCTGACACAGAAAAAGAGCAACGCCGCAAAGGTCAGCAATGCGTAAAAGTTGTAAGGAATGGTCGCCAAAAAGGTGGAAAACCCGTCGGTGTCCCCCACTTCACTCGCAATCGCCACCGCCCAACTGGACACCGGCGCGATAATGCATACCGGTGCGGCGGTCGCATCGAGAATATACGCCAATTTTTCGCGTGAAAGGCGGAATTTATCAAAAATCGGGCGCATCACGGTGCCGACGGTCAGGCAGTTAAACCCGTCGTCGATAAACACGAGCAGTCCGAGCGTGACCGCCGCAAAGCCCGCGCCCCGCTTGGATTTCAGGTGCTTGCCCGCAAACCGTCCGTACGCCTCGCTTCCGCCGGAAGCGGACACCAGCACCACTACCGCCCACAACAGCGCCAAAAACACAATCATATAGGCGTTGGCGGCGATTTTTGACACCGCCATATCGAAGAGCGTAGACAACGCGAAAACAAGCGAATGCCCGCCCGCCACCGCGTAAATCACCGTGCCGGAAAGCAGCCCCGCAAACAGCGAACTGTACACCTCTTTGGTCAAAAGCGCAAGCGTAATCGCGAGAAGCGGCGGCAACACCGAGATCACCCCGGTTTCGATTAACTCAAATTCCATACGCCACTCCTTTCCCCACCACGCAAAGCGGGCGCGGAAGCGAAAGCGTTGAGCAAAGTGCCCATTCGTCCGCGCGTTTGCGCAGTACCGCTACGCTGTCGCTTTTTTCGTTGGTACAAACGAGAAATTCGCCGAACAGGTCGAAATCCCGCGGCCAGTTACCGCCGCAGGGAACGGTTTCTTCAAACGTCAACTGCGCACCGTCCGCCGAAAACACCGTAATACAGTCCGCACCGCGGTGGGACACGTACAATCTGCCGTCACAAAGTCGCACGGCGGCGGCGTAACTCTCGCCGTGGTCAAACGGCAGAGCGTTGACCGTTTGAAGCGGCGCAAGCCGCCCGTTTTCATAAGAAAACACCGTCACGGTGTTGCCGCATTCGTTCACACAGTACACAAACTTCCCGTCCGGAGAATATGCCAAATGGCGCGGCCCGCTTCCCGTCGGCGTTTGCGCCGCATACAGCGGGTTTAGGTCGAAATCATACGTAAAAACCGTATCCGTGCCGAGGTCGGTACACAAGAGGAACTTGCCGTCCGGCGACGGCGCGATATAGTGCGTGTGCGGCGTTACGCCATCGCTTTCGTGTCGGCGCACAAAACGGCCGTCCGGCGTAAGTTTCGCCACGCTGCCGCTTTGGTAGTTGGCGACGTACACGGTTTCGCCGACCGCCGACAAGTGGCACGCTTCCGCGCCGCCGGTGGAAACGGGTTTTTCGGCTTGACCGAGTGCGCCGTCGTCGCCGAGCGCAAAAGCGGCATACCCGCTTTCGCCCGTTTTCGACGGGTCAACAAGAAGCGTGTGCAACCGGCGATTTTCACGCACAAGCCACAGCGGGGACGGTGCGGGCGCGAAGTCCGCTTTCATCAGCGTGCCGTCGTCGCAAAGCACAACGTGCGCTATGCCGCCGTCGTCGGTGCAACACGCGATATACAAATCAAAAAGCGGTGTCATCCGTCGCCCTCCTCTCGTTTTTCATCAGTATAGCACCTTTTTTGCCGCTTCACAATGTTTTTATGCAAAAATCCCCGCCAAAGGCGGGGATTTTCTCAACGGGGTATTTTTTTGAGCAGCGTGAAAAGCAGTTCGGACAACGGGACAATCAAACATCCCGCTACGAGGTTGCCGAGCCCGTGCAGGGCATCGAACGGGAATCCCGCCGCAATCCACGCCAGCATCTGCTTAAAGTTGAGGTGAAATAACAGCGCCTGCGCCGGCGCGTAAAGCACACCGAACAGCAGTCCGTGCAGCGCGCACACAAGCGGATACACAATACACGCGACCTTTTTCGGCATCGTCTTCGGCAACAGCATCGTGACACCCCAAAGCACCGTCCACACGTAAAGATAGGGAATCCACCACAGCGAAAACCCGCCGAACAGGCCTTCCAACGTCACGTAGACGTAAAGCGGAATCAGCGCTTTTTTGCGAAAGACAACGGTCAACGTCATCACGAACATCCCGATTAGGTGGATATTCGGAAGCACCGCCATCGCCACTTTTGAGCCGTACATCATCGCGCCGAACATGGCGAAAAGCGCCATTTCCCACACAGCAAGCCCGCTTTTTTGCGGCTTATTTTGCGTAGACGAGTTCATAATGCTCTCCGTCTTTGATTTCGGTGGTATCCACACCGGTCAAAAGCGCTTCGCCGTTTTTGGAAAGCGCCCAGTAGTGCCCGTCTTTGTCGTAGTCGGCGGTGATACCGTTCACCACTTTGACGTAAAGCCCGTACTCGCTCTGTTCGCCGGCAATCAGGTGTTGCTCCGTAAGCGCCGCGCCGAGCGTGGTTTTGTCGGTGTGCAGCGTAAAGGTCACCGCATTGTCCTCGGCTTTCACCTCTACCTCAACGGCGGTTTTGCCCGTGCCGAGC
>JAKSPN010000084.1 GCA_024404755.1 Clostridia bacterium
GTCGCCGACTCCTCTCTCAATATGAAAGACGTACTGACTCTCCGCAAATTCCTGGCGGGGTTGCCGGTTTGAATTTTTCCCCATCCGCCGCGTGCGGATGGGGTTTCTTTTTGGCGAAAACCGCTTGCCTTTTTATCGCGCGCGTGATATAATAAATTTTGTATGACAAAGTATGACACAACAGAGGAGGTTTTTGTATGCCGACCATTTCTTTGCTGGATTGCACCATGCGCGACGGCGGTTACGTCAACGACTGGAAATTCGGCCGCAAAAATTTAGTCAGTATGTTCGAACGCTTGGTAGATGCCGGCGTGGACCTTATTGAAATCGGCTTTTTGGACGAACGCCGTCCGTTTGATATCGACCGCAGTATTATGCCGAACACCGCCTGCGCCGAAAAGATTTTCGGCGGGTGCGACCGCAAACAGGCGACGGTACTCGCCATGATTGACTACGGCACCTGCGGTATCGAACACCTGCAACCCTGCGCCGAAAGTTTTTTGGACGGCATTCGTGTCATCTTCAAAAAGCATCGGATGCACGAAGCGATGGGATTTTGCCGCGAGGTGAAAGCCCTCGGCTACAAAGTGTTCGCCCAACTCGTGTCCATCACCGCCTACAACGACGAGGAACTGCTCGAACTCGTCGGGCTGGTCAACGACGTAAAACCGTTCGCCGTCTCCATTGTGGACACCTACGGACTGCTTCATCCGGACGAACTGCTCCACTACTACGAACTTCTTGACGACAACGTAGACCCGTCGGTGCAAATCGGTTTCCACGCCCACAACAACTTCCAACTTGCCTACGCGAACGACCTCGCGTTTCTCGGCAAAACGCCGCACCACGACATCGTGGTGGACGGCACGCTGTTCGGTATGGGCAAAAGTGCGGGCAACACGCCGATTGAACTGCTCGGAATGCGCTTAAACGACAAATTCGGCAAGCACTACGACGTGGATGCCATGCTCGAATGTGTCGAGGAAAGCGTGATGGATTTTTATCAAAAATCCCCGTGGGGTTATAAAACGTTTTTCTATCTCTGCGGCAAAAACAAATGCCACCCGAACTACCTGACCTACTTCGAAAAAGAACAAAATCTCTCCACCTCGAAAATCGACGAACTGCTTTCCCGCATCGAGCCGGAAGACAAAAAACTGCTCTACGACAAGGACGTTGCCCGACAACTGTATGAGGAATACGTCGACGGCGAGGGCTCGGACGAAGCGGATAAAGCCGCGTTCAAAAAAGACCTCGGCAACCGTCCGCTTTTCATCGTCGGTCCCGGCAAAAACATCGAACTCCAAAAACAAAACGTGCTGCGCTTTATCGAAGCGAACAACCCGTACGTTCTCTCGATTAACTATCTGCCGAAAGACCTGACACCTGATTGCGTATTCGTCACCAACAGCAAACGCTACCACGATATGACGCTGACCTTGCGCAACACCGACACCAAGGTGCTGGCCACCACCAACGTGGAATGCCGCAACGGTATGTTCGATTACGTTATCCAACGCGCCCCTTTGCTTGAAACCGACGAAAATATCATCGACAACTCCTTCTTGATGCTCGTCAAATTTCTGCAATCCGTCGGCGTGGGCGAAATCTTCTGCGCCGGCTTCGACGGCTATTCCGACAAAGAGGATAACTACGTCAATCCCGCCATGGAATACGGCTTTGTCAAGCAAGAAGCATCCCACTTAAACGAGCATATGAAAGCCCGTATCGCCGAATTCCGCGAGACGATGGCGATTCAATTTATCACCTATTCCGCCTACGATGCGACCGAAGACATCAACGGCGCATCCATTTAAGACGAGGACGGAGGAATCTGTATGAAAATGAAACTGGCGCAGTACGTGGCCGCGTTTTTGGCGGACAACGGCATCACCGACTGCTTTATGGTCACCGGCGGCGGCGCGATGCACTTGGACGACGCGCTCGGTCACGAGCCGCGACTGCATTGCGTATTTAACCACCACGAACAGGCCTGCTCTATCGCCGCCGAGGGCTATACCCGCCTGACCGGCAACTTGGCCGCCGTCTGCGTAACCAGCGGACCGGGCGGCACCAACGCCATCACCGGCGTAATGGGCGGCTGGCTGGACTCTATCCCGATGTTCGTGTTGTCCGGTCAAGTCAAGCGCGAAACCACCACGTGGAGTTGCCCTGAATTAGGGCTTCGCCAACTCGGCGACCAAGAATTCGACATCATCGGCTCGGTGTCCAATATGACCAAATACGCCGTGATGGTGACCGAACCGAACGACGTTGCCTATCACTTGGAAAAAGCGCTGTTTTTGGCGCTTGACGGGCGCGGAGGCCCCGTGTGGCTGGATATTCCGCTGGACGTGCAGGGCGCGATGATTGAAACCGACGACCTGCGCCATTTTGATGCCGCCGCCGAATACCCCGCCGAAAAGCCCGCTTTCACGAGCGCGCAAGCCGCGGAAATTTTAGAAAAAATCAAAGTCGCCAAAGCCCCGCTGATTTTAGCGGGCACCGGCATCCGTTTGGGCGGCGCGGAAGAGGCGTTTTTGCGCCTTCTCGATAAACTGCAACTTCCGGTTGTCACCGCGTGGAACGCCAACGACACCGTGGCGTTCGACAGTCCGTATTTTGCGGGAATGCCCGGCACGGTCGGCACCCGTCCCGGCAACTTTGCGGTACAAAACTGCGATTTGCTGTTGTCGCTCGGTTGCCGTCTCAACATTCGTATGATTGGCTACAACCACTTTGATTTCGCCAAAAACGCCTATAAAATCGTCGTGGATATCGACGAAAAAGAACTGAAAAAACCGACCGTCAAGCCGGATATGCCGGTGTGCGCCGACGTGAAAGACGTGTGTGAAGCCCTGCTCGCCGCCGACTATACGCCCGCGCCCGCCCATACGCCGTGGCTCGCGTGGTGCAAATCTCTCGTCGAGGCCTATCCCGCGACGCTCCCCGCGTATCACCGTGCGGATAACGGCCCCGTCAACCCTTACGTCTTTATCGACAAACTGTTTGCGCAACTCACCCCCGCCGACCGTATCATCTGCGGCAACGGCAGCGCCTGCGTTATCACGTTCCAAGCGGGAAAAATCAAGCAAGGTCAGCGGATGTTCACGAACTCCGGCTGTGCCGCGATGGGATACGGTTTTCCCGCCGCCGTCGGCGTGGCGGTGGCGGACAATTCCACCCGCACGATTTGCATCGACGGCGACGGCAGTTTTATGATGAATCTGCAAGAACTCGCCACCGTTGCGTACAACAAACTCGATATGAAAATCGTTCTGCTCAACAACAACGGCTATCATTCCATCCGCCAAACCCAGCGCAATTTGTTTAAGCCGCCATTTATCGGTATCGACAGCGACAGCGGCATCGGCTTCCCCGATTTTGAAACGCTGGCAAACGCGTTCGGTCTGCCCTATTTCCGCACCGAAACCGAGGCGGAATGCGATGCCGTGCTGAAAGAAGCGCTCGCCTGCGAGGGTCCGTGTTTTATCGAAGCCGTCGTCGACCCCGCGCAGAATTTTGCCCCGAAATCCTCGGCAAAAGTGCTTCCGGACGGGCGTATTACCTCCCCGTCGCTCGACGATATGGCGCCGTTCCTCGACCGTGAAGAATTCGACAAAATTCACTACTGCTGACACAAAGGAGGCGGCAAAATGACCGTCATCGTTACCGGTGCATCCGGCTTTTTGGGGC
>JAKSPN010000085.1 GCA_024404755.1 Clostridia bacterium
CCCCCGACCTGCTGATTACAAATCAGCTGCTCTACCAACTGAGCTACACCAGCATAACTGCTCTTGAATATAGCACATTAGGGGGTAAATGTCAAGAAAAAGCGCATGAAAACCTTACGGCAAGATGCCGCGCTCGGCGCAGACTTTTAAGATGCCGATTTGGGTTTTGGCATCCGGCAATTCGCCGTTCATCACGCGGGCGAGCGCCTCTTTCAGTGGTACGGCGGCGAGAGTTAAAAATTCGTCGTCGTCCGGGTCGGCCTCGCCGAAGGTGAGGTCGGTCGCTTCATAAATGCGGTCGATTTCGGTGCAAAAACCGGGGGTCGGGTACATATTGCCGAGGAATTTCCACGTTGCGGCGGTAGCACCCGTTTCCTCTTTCAGTTCGCGGACGGCGGCGGTTTTGGTGTCGCTGTCGGTCGCTTCCAATTTGCCCGCCGGCAGTTCCCACGTTTCTTCTTCGAACGGGTAGCGCCATTGGCGCACGAGCAGGATTTTGTCGTCGGCGGTGACGGCGGCTACGCACACGCCGCCCGGATGCTCGACGACCACGCGGGTGCAGTCGCGCCCGTCGGCGGTTTTGGCATCGTCTTCGCGCATGGTGAGAATCGCGCCTTTGTGGACGATGTTCTTTTTCACGGTGGTTTCACGGAAATTCATAGGACAAACCTCGACTTTCATAGGATTTTTTGAGGTGGTTTCATGGAAATTGTAACCGAAACGCCGCCCGCCGCCGCGATAAGAACGGCGTGGGGAGAGGCGCTTTGCAAGCGGTATCCGATGCTCGAACGCTATCCCATCGGGCGAAGCGTTTGCGGGCGGGAAATCGACGGATTTTTGCTCGGGCGCGGGGCGCATATCGTGTTGTTTTTGGGCGGTACGCACGCGCAGGAATGGATAACCGCACTATTACTGTATCGGTTTATCGAGGACACGTGCGCGCATATCGAAAGCGGCAAGAGCGCGGGGAACATCGCCATCGGCAAAGCGATGCACGGGCGCAGTTTGCTGTTTGTGCCGTGCCTCAATCCCGACGGTGTCGAAAAGGCGCTTTGCGGGGACGAAACGTGGCAGGCGAACGCGCGGGGCGTAGACCTCAACCACAATTTTAATGCGGGATGGGACAAATTGCAAGAGAAAGAGCGAAAAAACGGGATTTTTTCGCCCGGTCCGCGGCAATTCGGCGGCGCTTTTCCCGAAAGCGAGCCGGAAACGGCGGCGATTACGGCGCTTTGCCGGCGGGTGAAGCCCGCCCACGCGGTGTCACTGCACACGCAGGGCGAGGTCATCTATTGGCGCTACGGTCACCGCACGCCGGAACGTGCGCGGCTGATGGCGCAACTGCTTGCGAACGCGTGCGGGTATGCGCTCGACGAGCCGACGGGGCTCGCGGTCGGCGGCGGATTCAAGGACTGGTTTATTGAAGAATTCGGAAATCCTGCGTTTACGGTGGAGTGCGGAAAAGGAAAAAATCCGCTTCCGCTTGCCGATTTTTCGCCGATTTACGGGCGAATTCGGGAGGCGTTATTTTTGACGGCGATTTTATAGAAAATTATTTCGAAAAAAGTGAAAAAATTTCGAAAAAGATATAGGAAAATCGAAAAGAGTGTGCTATACTATAAGAAATATGTTCGGACGTTAAAATAAAGGAGTCGAAAGACATGGATTCGTCACTCAAAAAGCAATTAGCCGTCGATGCCGCCAAAATCCGTTTGGCGATTATCGAGGGTACGTTCCACGCGAAAAGCGGTCACCCGGGTGGCTCGCTTTCTATTACGGAAACCGTCGCGTATCTGTATCGCTGTGCGTTGAAAGTGGACCCGAAAAACCCGCATTGGGCGGACCGCGACCGCTTGGTGTTGTCGAAAGGTCACACCGCGCCGGCGCTGTATGGTGCGCTCTCGCTGCACGGGTTCTTCCCCGAAAGCGAGATTGCCCGTTTGCGCAAGCCGGACAGCTTCCTGCAAGGGCATCCGGATATGCAAAAAACTCCCGGTGTGGATATGTCTACCGGCTCGCTCGGCCAAGGCGTGTCCGCGGCGGCGGGTATGGCGCTTGCCGGCAAACTCGATAACAAAGACTATCACGTGTACGCCATTCTCGGCGACGGTGAAATCGAGGAAGGTCAAGTGTGGGAGGCGGCGATGTTTGCCTCTGCCAAAGGGCTTGACAATTTGACCTTGTTCATCGACAACAACAACCTGCAAATCGACGGCTGCCTCGAAGAGGTCAACTCGCCGTATCCGATTAAAGAAAAATTCGAGGCGTTCGGCTTCACCGTGTTCGAGGCGGACGGCCACGATTTCGACTCGATCGACCAAGCGGTGACCGCCGCGCGCGCCGTTTCGGGCAAACCGACGGCGATTGTGCTGAAAACCGTGAAAGGCCACGGCGTTTCCTTTATGGAAAACCAAGTCGGCTGGCACGGCAAAGCCACCAACGCCGAAGAATACGAAGTGGCGATGGCGGAACTGAAAGCGGCGCTCAAAGCGTGTGAGGAGGCGTGAACATGGCGGACGTATTGAAAAAAGCCACCCGCGAGGGCTACGGCGACGCGTTGGTGGAACTCGGTAAAGAACACGACGATATTATCGTTATGGACGCGGACTTGGCGGGTGCGACCCGCACCGGCACGTTCAAAAAAGCGTTCCCCGACCGCTTCTTTAACGCGGGTATCGCCGAGGCGAATATGACCGGTGTGGCGGCGGGACTTGCTTCCTGCGGCAAAACGGTGTTTATCTCCTCGTTTGCGATGTTTGCGACCGGTCGCGCGTATGAACAAATCCGTAACTCGGTGGGCTATCCGCGCTTAAACGTGAAAGTGGCGGCGAGCCACGGCGGTATCTCCGTCGGCGAGGACGGCGCAACCCACCAATGCATTGAAGACCTCGGTCTTATGCGCGGGATTCCCGGTATGGCGGTTCTCAACCCCGCCGACTACTATGAGGCGAAAAAAGCGGTGAAAGCCGCGTACGAGTGGGACGGTCCGGTGTATCTGCGGTTCGGTCGCCTCGCGGTGCCGGTGGTGTTCGACGAGGATTGCCCGTTTGAGATCGGCAAGGGCGTGGAACTGAAACCCGGCACCGACGTGACGGTGATTGCCACCGGTCTTATGGTCAAAGAGGCGCTGGATGCCTATGAGATGCTGAAAGCGGAAGGCATTTCCGCCCGCATCATCAATATGGCGACCATCAAGCCGATTGACCGCGATATTATCGAAAAAGCCGCCCGCGAAACGGGTGTGATTGTGACCGCCGAAGAGCATAGCATCTTGAACGGTCTCGGCAGTGCCGTCGCCGAAGTGGTGGCGGAAACCGTGCCGGTGCCGGTGGTGCGCGTCGGCGTGAACGACACGTTCGGCAAATCCGGTCCGGCGGCCGATTTGCTCAAAGAGTTCGGTCTTTCCGCCGAAAACATCGTGAAGAACGTGAAACTCGCGCTCGAAAAGAAAGCAAAATAAGAATTTTCAAAAGAAAAATCCCGCAACCGTCGGTTGCGGGATTTTTTTATGTTGTGTTTACTTGAACAACGTGTTGAGCAGGGTGCGTTTGAGCACCTGACCGCCCGCGCTGATGAGTTGGGTTTCGATTTTGGACATCCGGCGGTCGAGTTTCTTTTTGGCTTCCGCTTCGGCTTTTTCTTTTTTCTTCTCGGCGGC
>JAKSPN010000086.1 GCA_024404755.1 Clostridia bacterium
TGCGGCACAAGGGCTGGCGGGGTCGAAAAATGTTCAAAAAAAGTTGAAAAGTTTACACAATCCGTCGGGTGTGTCGCCGAAATCCGGCCAAAAACGGCGATGCGGGCAGCGAAAAAAGCGGGGAGAGGGGTGCGGAAACAGGGGCGCGGAAAGAGGGGCGGGAAAGTAGGGGACGGCGCCCTCGACGTCCCTTTGTGGGGTTTGCGCACATTTGCGGCGGCGTTGTAGGGCAGGGCCTTGGTCCTGCCGCCGTTGGTCGGTGCAAAATCCCACAACGGCAAGAGCAAGCCCTTGCCCTACAAAAGAATTTGAGTTGTGTCCGTAGGGGCGGGCGTCCCCGACCGCCCCATAGTCGGTGCAAAATTTATTGGGGTCGTCGAGGACGCCGACCCCTACGAAATCCCCCAAGGTGAGTGCAAAATCCCACGCGGGGCGATGAGGGCATCGCCCCCTACGGACGGATTGTGGTTTTGCGCGAAATTCCCAAAACCCCGTCTTGCCTTTTTGTGCTTTGTATGCTATACTAATTCTAATTGAGAAAAAACGAGGTGGCTACCGTGGAAAAAAGCGAAAAATTAGGGACTCTGCAAATCTTGCTTTCCGGGACGTTGTGGGGCTCGATGGGCATTTTTGTCCACGCGTTGTCCGACGACTTCGGGCTAACCTCGATGCAGATTGCCTGCGCGCGTTTTACGCTTGCCACCCTTGCGTTTGCCGCGATTTTGTTCTTCAAAGACAAATCCGCGTTTAAGGTGCGGCTTCGCGACGTGCCGCTGTTTTTCGCCACCGGACTTGTGAGCGTGTTGGCGTTTTCGTGGTGTTATTTCACCGCTATTCAGCAGATGACCATGTCGATGGCGGCGATACTTCTGTATACCTCGCCGATTTGGGTGATGCTGTTGTCGGCGGTGTTGTTTAAGGAAAAAATCACCGCCAAAAAAATCGTGGCGTTGGTGCTCGCATTCGGCGGATGTGTGTGCGTTTCCGGCGGTGGCGGCGGCAAAATGACCCTTTTGGGGCTGTTGACCGGACTCGGCGCGGGGCTCGGCTACGGGCTGTACAGCATTTTCAGCACATTTTTACTGCGGCGGTATTCGCCGCTGACCGTAACGACCTACGCGTTCGCCATCGGCACGATCGGCGCGTGGATTTTATGCGACCCTGCGGATCTCATTGCCAAAGTGACCGCCGCGCCGCCCGTTTCGATTGGGTTTTGGATTGTGGCGTGCAGTATTGTGACGGAATTTTTCCCGTATTTGATGTTTACGAACGGATTGCGTTCGGTGCCCGCTTCCCGCGCGGCGATTATTGCGACGATTGAGCCGGTGGTGGCGACGATTATCGGTATTCTCCGCGGCGAACCGATGACCTTCTTTGTTGCGGTCGGCGTGGTGGCGGTGATTTCGGCGATTTTGGTGCTGAATATCCAATCGAAACAAAAGGAGGTTGCAAAATAATGGCGTATACGGCGATGACCTGCCCGTCCTGCGGCTCGAAATTGGATGCGCCGGAGGGCGTGGACAGTTTTTTCTGCCAATTTTGCGGGTCGAAAATCGTAAAAGAAAAGCAGTTTGTGGAAGTGTCCTTTTCCGGCGTGGCCACGGCGGACAGTTTGCTCGAACGCGCCGTGATGTTCCTTGACGACGGCAACTTTGACGAGGCCAACCTCTATTTTAACCGCGTGCTCGACATCGACCCGAAATGCTCGAAAGCGTATCTCGGCAAGGTGCTTTGTGACCTCGAAATGAAAAAACCGGACGAACTCGCCGGCTACGACAAGCCGCTTGCGCAAAATCCGGATTTCCAAAAAGCCGCGCGGTTTGCGCCCGCGGATAAACAAAAACGGTTTGAGGAGTTGGCGGCGCAGTCGGCCGCCGCGTTCGAGAAAAAAGAGGCGGAGTACGGGAAAAAACTCCGCGCCGCCGAAGCCGCGGTGGAAGAAAAACGCCTGCATCTCGCCAATTTGGCCTCATGGCACACGAAGCAGGTGCGGCTCTATCAGTTCTCGAAACAGAACACCGCGACGTTCCTAAAACTCGGCGGCGTGCTGACGTTTTTAACGCTGGCAACCTTGCAAAGCCGTGGCTGGTTCCCGTGTGCGATACTGGCGATTTTCATTTTTGCGGCGGCGCTTCTTTTGCATATCGAGGGCAAAAACGCCTCGGCGAAAATGCTGACCTATGAGGAAGAAGAAATCGAGATGACCCGGCTGGAACGCGAATACGAACGGCTGTGGGACGAACACCAACGGTGGCTCGAAAATTGAGGTGAGCGTATGGCGTACGAAAACGGCGAATGGGTGCTTCACGGGCTGGCGAAAGACGATCCGTATCGCTTAAAAACCCCGTGGGAGCTCTTGGACTATATCAACGACATCGGTTTTTTGCCGCTGTTTGCGGGTGATATCCCCGGTTTTTCGGTGGAGGAGCGCACGCTGGCGACCGATTGGTGGAGTGAGGACGAAACCGTTGACCCGTGGGAGTGGCGGCGGGTGCTTGCGGCTTCCGGCAAGGTTGCTTACGGCAAGTTTTTCGGCGGCAAAGCGGGGTTTATCTCGCTCGATTGGTTTCCCGCGTTTTGCAACTGGCGGCGAGACGGCTATGATTTCGATGCGCGGTATGAGGACGAACTCGCCACCTTCCGTGAGAAGAAGATTATGGATTGCTTCCAAAACGGCGAGCGTGTGTTTTCGCACGAACTGAAACGCCTGGCCGGTTTCGGCAAAGGCGGCGAAAAGAATTTTCCCGGCGTGATGACCGAGTTGCAAAAGAAAACGTATCTTGTGCTTTGCGACTTTTGTCAGCGCTTAAACAAAAAGCAAGAGCCCTACGGTTGGGCGCTTGCGGTGTATGCGACACCGGAAACGGTGTTCGGCGCGGACACGATTGCCGCGGCATATCGGGAACAGCCGGCGGTTTCCAAAGACCGCATTTTCGCGTGGCTCAAGCAGGAATATCCGATTGCCACGGACAAGCAAATCGAGAAATTGTTTGGATAAAAAGAGGTCGCAAGACCTCTTTTTTCAAAGGAGAAAGCGGGTGAGCGTATGAAACAACCGAAAACTATTGCCGTCGGCGGGTTTGCCGTGACGGTTGTTCGCTCGCGCCGCAAGACGTTGTCGCTTTCGGTGACGGACAAGGGCGACGTCGTTGCCCGCGCGCCGCTGTTCACTACCGATAAAGCGGTGGCGGCGTTTGTGAAAGACAAAGAAGCGTGGCTCAAAACGGCGCTGGCTCGCGCCGCCGCCACCAAGCGGGAGGCGGCCGCTGCCGGAACGCTGACGGCGGAGGAAATTGCCGTCTTGAAAGCCGCCGCCAAAGCGGAGTTGCCCGCGCGCGTGGCGTATTATGCGGCGCAGATGGGGGTTTCCTACAACCGCTTGACCGTGCGGCTGCAAAAGACGCGGTGGGGCAGTTGCAGCGCGGGCGGCAACCTGAATTTTAACGCGCTGTTGATGCTCGCGCCGCCCGAAGTGCGCGACAGTGTGGTGGTGCACGAACTCGCGCACCGCAAAGAGATGAATCACAGCCGCCGATTTTATGCCGCGATCAACGCGGTGATGCCGGATTATGCCGCGCGCCACCAATGGC
>JAKSPN010000087.1 GCA_024404755.1 Clostridia bacterium
GTGCAGAGCATCGCCATGCACAAAAGCACGCTGAAAACACGCATCGAAAAAGTGTGTTTTTTCATTCTTGGTTCCTCCTGTTTTTTGTGGATTTTTGGAGTATATATTGGTAATTTTAGTATAACAGAGAAACGCGCGCGGTGTCAAGGTATTTTCGGGCGGAAAATCCGCCGTTTTTCACACTTTTCGGCGGTTGACGGCAGGAAAAAACGGCGGTATAATAGAGAAAATTCCTCTTGCGAAAGGAGGCGGCGTGATGAAAACCGTCGTACCGTCGTATTACAAAGACTTTCGTTGTATCGCCGGCGACTGCCGCCACACCTGCTGTGTCGGGTGGGAAATCGGCGTAGACGAGGACAGCGCCGCCCGCTTTGCCGCCGACCCGCTGACCGCGCCGCACCTCTTGCCCGGCGACCCGCCGCAACTGCGGCTGCTTTCCGGCGAACGGTGTCCGTTTTTGCGGCAGGACGGGCTGTGTGAGATGATTGTACAGCGCGGCGAAGAGTTTCTTTGTCAAATTTGCCGCGACCACCCGCGCTTTCGCAATTTTTGGTCGGACCGCGTGGAACTCGGGCTCGGGCTCGTGTGCGAAGAAGCGGCGCGGCTGATTTTGAGCCAACCCGAGCCGCTTTCCCTCGTCACGCTCGCGGACGACGGTCAAAACGACCCGCTTCCCGACGACGAACGGTGGCTGCTCGATTTGCGAGACGACCTACTCGCCGGCATCACCGAAACCGGACCGCGGGCGCGCCTGCTCGAATATCTCGTATTTCGCCACCTGCCGAACGCGCTCTATGACGACCGCGCAGAACAGCGGCTTGCATTTATCGAGCGCGCGTTTTCAAAAATCACCGCCGCGTGGGACACCACCGACGGCTCGCTCGATGCGCTCGCCGAGGTTGCGCGGCAATGGTCGTACGACGTGGAATACGACGACGAGGAATTGGAAAACCAACTCGCCGCAGGCAACGGTTGACGAAACGGGAAATTTTTGGTATGCTGTACGTAGATGTTTTGACAAAAACGCCCCCGATGCCGACGTGGTGAAAGAGTAAGTTTTTACAAAAAAGACCGGTACGATGTGCCGGTCTTTTTGTTTTGCCACAAAAGAAAAGAGCCGATGACCACACAGGTCGTCGGCCCTTTTTTGAGGCAGGTATTCGCCGAATTTTTCGCAGATTATTCGGCTTTGTCTTTTTTCTCCGCCAGCGCCAAGTTCGCGATGATGCCGAGGATGAGCGCGCAGGCAACCTCGGTCAGCGTGACGTCGCCGAAGCTCAAGGTCAAGCCGCCGACACCGCAGATGAGGATGATGGACACGACGAACAGGTTGCGGTTGTCGTCGAGGTCGACTTTCTGAATCATTTTAAGACCGGACACCGCGATGAAGCCGTACAGCGTGACGCATACGCCGCCCATGACACAACTCGGGATGGTGGCAAGGAAGGTGGTGAACGGCGCCACAAACGCAGCGACAATCGCCATAATCGCGGTGGCGAGGATGGTCACGATAGACGCGTTGCCGGAGATGGCCACGCAACCGACCGATTCGCCGTAGGTGGTGTTCGGGCAGCCGCCGAAGAGCGCACCGACCATGGAACCGACACCGTCACCGAGCAGGGTGCGGTGCAGACCCGGATCTTCGAGCAGTTCGGTCTCGATAATCGAGGAGAGGTTTTTGTGGTCGGCGATATGCTCGGCGAACACAACGAACGCAACCGGGACGTACGCCACAGCGATGGTGGCAACGTAGGAAGCGGTGATTTCTTTCACGCCTTTGAAGCCGCTCAGGAAGGTGAAGTCCGGCACCCATTGCATCGACTCGAACAGACCGAAGTTGATGATTTTCAGCGCTTCGTTGTCGGTCGCGTTGCCGATAACGGTGAACAGTGCCGCCACGGCGTAGCCGGCGCAGATACCGATGATGAACGGAATCATTTTCATCATCTTTTTACCGTAGACGGAGCAGATGATGACGGTGAACAAAGTCACGAGGCCGCAGATAAGCGCGACGTACGGGGAAGCCACCGGCGCGGCATCAGCGTTAAGCACGCTGCCTTTGGTCAGGTCGCCCACGGCGTTGCCGGCGAGCGACAAACCGATGATGGCAACCGTCGGGCCGATAACCACGGCGGGCATCAGTTTGTTAATCCATTTGACACCGGCGAATTTCACCACGATGGCGATAACGACGTACACAAGGCCGGCGAAAATCGCACCGAGGATGAGGCCGGCGAAGCCGAGTTGCGCGGACACGCCGCCCGCGAACGCCGCGAGCATCGAACCGATGAACGCGAAGGACGAGCCAAGGAACACCGGGCTCTTGAATTTGGTAAACAGCAGGTACACGATGGTACCGACACCCGCGCCGAACAGCGCGGCGGATTGGGACATACCGTTGCCGATAATCGCCGGCACGGCGATGGTCGCCGCCAGAATCGCGAGCAACTGTTGCAGCGCGAAGACGAGCGTTTTGCCGAAGGACGGTTTGTCCTTGACGTTGTAGGTCATTTGCATAGTAATTTCCTCCACCCTAATTTTCTTTATGCAAGCGGGAAAACCCCGTTTTTGCCTGAATGTGCCTCGACGATGTGTGTCGGCGGCGCGCCTGTCAAAAAACCAAAAAAATCGCCGTGCAGGCGCACGGCGGTACAATTCAAGCAGATAACACGCCTTGCCGACCTCACAGGACCGAAATTAAAGGGCATTTTTCACTTGTTTTATTCTACCACATCTTGTGGTTTCTGTAAAGGGGTATTTTTTATCTTTTTCGTCATTTTTCGCGACAAATTTTCACGGGTTGCATTTTTGGCGGGCGCGTGCTACAATGAAAGCAGTTCCATACTAAGGAGGAAATAAAGATGTCTAAATTCTGTACGTCCTGCGGCTCCCCGCTTCAAGACGGCGACCTGATTTGTCAAAACTGCGGTGCTTCCGCGATGGAAGCCCCCGCCGCGCAGCCCGCACCCATGACGGTGCCGTACACCCCGCCGCAAACCGCTAAACTCAACGGCGAGCCCACCGGCGAAACCGTTTCGCTGTGGGCGTATCTCGGGATGATTGTGTTGTTCCTGCTTCCCTGTGTCGGCTTCATCGCGGCAATCGTGATGTCGTTTGTTCCGAAAAATAAAAACATCCAAAACTTCGCCCGCGCCGCCGTTATCTGGATGCTGGTCATCGGTCTGTTGTCCTGCATCGTCGGTGTGCTGGTTTCCGCGCTCGTCACCGAAACGATGGCCGCCGTGGTCGCCGGCATCGGCGATTTTGCCAAAGAAAACGGCGCGATTTCGGAAAACGGCGAAGAGGTTGACCTCAATGCGCTGTTTGATGCTATCCAAAAAGAGTTGGAAAAAGAGGGCATCTCGGTCAACGGCTCGATTCACATTAAAGACGGTGACGAGACCGTGGACATCGGCGGCTCGATTGACGTAAGCGACGTGTCCGCCGCAAGCGAAGTCTCCATCGCCGCGTAATGTTTCCGCATAACAAAAAGGCGTTGCACCGCAACGCCTTTTTTGTGTTTACAAACCGAAAAATATATGCTAAAATAAGCGAGAAAAGGAGGGGTTATCCGTG
>JAKSPN010000088.1 GCA_024404755.1 Clostridia bacterium
TGCTTTGCGCGCTGGCGCTGCTTATCGTGGGCTATGCGGTCTACGGGCGGCTTGTGACCCGCGTGTTTGCGCCGGATGAGCGCGAAACCCCCGCGGTGGCGATTAACGACGGGGTGGACTGCGTGCCGATGAAGCCCGGCAAGGCGTTTCTCGTTCAGTTGCTCAACATCGCAGGCACCGGCCCGATTTTCGGTGCGCTGATGGGGGCGCAGTTCGGTCCCGTTGTGTTTTTGTGGATTGTGTTCGGCTCGATTTTGGGCGGCGCGGTCCACGACTATATGGTCGGTATGATTTCCTGCCGCAACGAGGGGCGCTCCATCGCCGCGCTGTCGGGCGACTATCTCGGCAACGTCGCCAAATGGGTGATGCGGGTGTTTTCGGTGGTGCTTTTGGTGCTTGTCGGCACGGTGTTTGTCACAAGCCCCGCGGCGCTTTTGGCGCGGCTAACCCCGAAAGCGCTCGGCGTGACGTTTTGGGTGTTCGTGATTATCGGCTATTACATCCTCGCGACGTTGCTCCCGATTGACAAACTCATCGGGCGGCTGTATCCCGTGTTCGGCGCGGTGCTGATTGCGATGGCGGTGGGGATTTTCGGCGCGATTCTCTTGTCCGGCGACTACGTTTTGCCGGAGGTGACCCTCAAAAACACCCATCCGGACGGGCTTCCCGCATGGCCGTTTATGTTTGTGACGGTGGCGTGCGGCGCGATTTCCGGCTTCCACGCGACCCAGTCGCCGATGGTCGCCAAGTGTATTACAAGCGAAAAGCAAGGGCGGTTCGTCTTTTACGGCGCGATGATTGCCGAAGCGATGATTGCGCTTGTGTGGGCGGCGGCCGGCGTGGTGTTTTATGAAAATGCGGGGGCGCTGTCCGAAGCGCTTTCCACCGTCGGGCAGTCGGGCGTGGTATACGATATCTCGTTCGGAATGCTCGGCGCGGTGGGCGGCATTTTGGCGATTGTCGGCGCGGTGGCGTGCCCGATTACGTCGGGCGATACCGCGTTCCGTTCGGCGCGCCTCATTTTGGCGGAATGGACGGGACTTTCGCAAAAACCGTTCAAAAACCGCCTCAAAATCACCTTGCCGCTGCTGTTTGCGGGGTTGCTGTTAACCCAACTCGACTTCGACGTGTTGTGGCGGTATTTTTCGTGGAGCAACCAAACGCTCGCGATGGTCGCGCTGTGGGTCGCGACCGCGCATCTCTTAAAAGAACACCACCCGCTGTCCCATTTGCTCTTGACCGCGATTCCCGCTACGTTTATGGCGGGGGTGAGCGCCACCTATATTTTAATGGCGCCGGAGGGATTCCGCCTGCCTGCCTCGGTGGCATATCCGGTCGGCATTTTAGCGGCAATCGGCTGTTTTCTATGGTTTTTATGTGTTTTTGAACGACATCGAAAAGGGAGGAAATTAAAATGAGCAAAACGGTAAAACCCGCGACCGGCGGCGAACGCTACGTGCCGTATGACGAGCGCACGGGGGAGGAAGCGGTCGTCTACTTTACCCGCGATTTGTCCGCGGAGGGGCTTTGTAAACTGTATGAAAAAATCAGCGGCGTGCTCACCGGCAAATTGGCGGTGAAACTGCATACCGGCGAACAGCACGGCCCGAATATCATCCCGCGCGAGTGGGTAAAGGCGCTGTTTGCCGAAAAACTGCAAAACGCCGCGATTGTCGAGACCAACACCTATTATGAGGGCGACCGCTACACGACCGCACAGCACCGCGAGACGTTAAACGTCAACGGTTGGACGTTCTGCGACGTCGATATTTTGGACGAGGACGGCACGGCGATGCTTCCCATCGAGGGCGGCAAATGGTTTTCCGAGATGTCGGTGGGCAGTCACCTTAAAAATTACGATTCTCTGCTCGCGCTGACCCATTTCAAAGGCCACGTGGCGGGCGGCTTCGGCGGCTCGAACAAAAATATCGGCATCGGTTGCGCCGACGGGCGCGTGGGCAAAGCGATGATTCACACCACGCCCGGTCAGGACGATATGTGGGATATCAAAACGGAAGAATTTATGGAACGGATGACCGAATCCACCAAAGCAACGGTCGATTTCTTCGGCAAAAACATCGCGTACATCAACGTGTTGCGCAATATGTCCGTGTCCTGCGACTGCGAAGGGTGCGCGGCAATGCCGGTCGTAACCCCGAACATCGGGATGGTCGCCTCACTCGATTTGCTGGCGGCGGACCAAGCGTCGATTGACCTTGTATATGCGCTGGACGAAAAAGACCACGCGGATTTGGTGGAACGCATCGAAACGCGCCATTCCCACCGCCAACTGTCGTATATGAAAGAACTCGGCATGGGGTGTGACCGCTATATTCTCGTGGATATCGACAACGGTGACGAACGGATTTTCCCGAAAGACGCGGTGGTCGGTGTTGTGCCCTTCGAGGGCTGAAAAGGGTTGCAAACAGGTTCTGTTTGTGATAAAATAAAAAACAGCATAAAAAAGCGGAGGACGCTCGCCCTCCGCTTTTTGTTTTGTTTTTCAGTTCACCACGTTAATCGGGCTTCCGGCGAGGAACGCTTTGACGTTCTCCGCCGTCACGTCCACAAGCCGTTCGCGGCACTCTTTTGTAGACCACGCGATGTGCGGCGTGATAAAGCAGTTTTTCGCGCGAAGAAGCGGGTTGTTCGGCGAAATCGGCTCGCCGGTGACCACGTCGGTGGCGTACGCGCCGACTTTGCCGCTTTCGAGCGCGGCGACCAAATCCGGCTCGTTGACAAGCGGGCCGCGCGCGGTGTTGACAAGCCACACGCCGTCTTTCATTTTGGCAATCGAGGCGGCGTTTATGAGGTCGCGGTTTTGGTCGGTTAAGCGGCAGTTGAGCGAAATCACGTCGGATTTTGCAAACAACTCGTCAAGCGATACGCTTCCCGCCGCGTGCGGGCTGTTGTAGAGGATGTGCATCCCGAGCGCCTTGCCGATTTCGGCGACCTTTTGCCCGATGTTGCCGTAGCCGATAATGCCGAGCGTTTTGCCGGCGAGTTCCACCTGCGGCGTGAGCCAATAGCAAAAATCGCCGCAGTTGCACCAATCGCCGTCGTGTACCGAGCGACTGTGTAACTCCACGCGGTGGCACAGTTCCAATATGAGCGCAAACACGAATTGCGCGACGGCATCGGTGGCGTAGGTCGGCACGTTGCAGACTTTGACCCCGTGTTCCGCGGCGGCGTTCACGTCCACCACGTCGTAGCCGGTGGACAGCACCGCCACCATTTTGATGTTCTTGCATTGCTCGAACGTCGCGCGACCGAGCACGTTTTTGCAGGTGACGACGATTTCGCAGTCACCGATGCGGTCGATGGTGGCTTGCTCGTTCGCGCCGTCGGCGGTTTCTTCATAGATTTCCACGTCGCCGAGCGACGTCAGTTGGTCCCACGTGATGTCGCCGGGGTTGACCCCGTGGGCATCCAAAACAACGATTTTCATACAATCCCCTCGCGTTATCTGTTTTTTTAGAGTATACCACGCCCGCGGGAAATTTTCAAGAAAAAAGAAACCCCTTGACAACGACGGGCGTGTGTGGTATAGTGTGTCGG
>JAKSPN010000089.1 GCA_024404755.1 Clostridia bacterium
CTTCCATGTATGATACGTAATCACAATCTCCGAATCCGCTCTGTACGAATCGCCGTTTGGAACGCCTCAATCTCTTTATCGGTCAAATGCACTTCGTTACAGTTAAATTCCTGCGGAATCGGCATAAAAAAACACTCCTTCGTTGTTATTTACAATGTTTCAAGCGCCACGTTGCGCTATAGGGAATACCCCGCGTTTTGCAAAAAGGTTTCGTTTGTTTTTGCGGTTTCGATATTTGATTCTTTATTGTACCACCCTCGCCGCATAAGTGCAACAATACACATCGAAAATACACGGGTGATTTTGCTTTTTGTTGACTATTTTCCGAAACTATTGTATAATGTCCTAAAAATTTCACAAGGACCGATGACTATGAAGAAAATACAACAAAAAAACCGTACACTCGTCTTTCTTTTGTCGATGGCGGTGTTCTTTTTGACCACGCTTTTCGCCAACCGCTATCTGCTCGCGTTTGACGTGTCCAGCGTGCGCGTTTCCGCCGCGCTGAACCCCGTTTTGGGCATTATATTCGGCTGGCCCGCCATTTTCGGCTGCGCCGTCGGAAACTTTTTGTCCGACCTCGTTTCGGGTTGGGGCATCGAAACGGCGCTGCTCGGCTTTCCGTCGCAGATTCTCTACGGCTTCATCCCCTATTTCCTGTGGCGGCGGTTTGTCGGCTGTAAATCCCACGTATCCCGCTTGGACAGCCCGAAAAAAGTGCTGGTGTTTGTCCTCATCACCCTCGTAAACTCGGTGTATATCGGGTTGGACGTGGGCTTCATCCAATGGGTCGTTTCCAAAACGGATTTTTGGCGCACCGCGTTCTTCGCAGGGCTCAACGACTTGTCCGCGTGTGTCGTGCTCGGGTTGCCGCTGATGGCGCTGTTCGACTACGTCTACTCGAAAAAACTCCACCACGGCAAGCGCAAACTGTCGTTTAACGAAATCATCATCCTGCTCACGAGCGCGGTCGAACTCGTCGCGTTCGCGGTGGTGGCTGTCGTGTGCAACGTCGTGTACGCGGGCAACACCGTTACTGAAATCTGGCAATCCGTCTTTATCGTTTCCCTTATCGCGTTTGCCGCCATTTCGGTGGTGTCGTTTGTCGTGATGACGGTCGCGGGCGGCGTGCGCAAAAAGCACGCAGGTCTGCGCATCATCGAAAAACCGAACGGCACCGTGTTTGCGGACGAAAAACGGCGGCTCGAATTCGTGTCGTTCCCCGGTCAGGCGCAGGAATACCGCATCAAATCGGACAAGCGCGGCTACGGTTTGGAAACCGCGCAAAAACCCGTGGTGGCCTCGTATGAAGATGCGTGGTATACGGAAGTTTCCACCCAAAAAGGGTGCCCGATGAAATGTCTGTTTTGCGACTGCCCCGGCTACGGCTTTTACGGCAACGCCTCGATGGACGATTTGAAATATCAGCTCGAAACCATCCTCGGCAACGTCGGCACCACCCACACGCGGTATTTCAGCGTGGACTTTATGCGGATGGGCGAGCCGACGTTCAACGAGGCGGTTTTGGATTTTATCGAATTTGAACTGCGTGACCTCGTTCGCTCGAAAGTGGATGCCGACGTGATTGTGCCGACGATTTCCACTATGCTCCCGAAAAACAAAGCCGGCGTAACCGCGTTTTTGGAGCGCTATTGCCGCATTAAAAACGAGGTCTACGGCGGCGGCGCCGAACTGCAATTCAGCATCAGCACCACCGACGAGACCGCGCGCAACGAACTGTATAAAAACCGGTCGCTGTCCCTCAAAGAAATCGCCGAAATCGCCGCCGCGCTCCCGATGCCGAAAGGCAACAAATACCGTCTCAATTTCCCGGTCACGAAAGACAGCGTGATTGATGCGGCGGTGATTGACGCGTTGTTTGACAAGGAGAAATTCGAGATTAAACTCACCCCCATCCACCAAACCTTTAACGCGCAAGACAACGGCTTTCACGTCACGAGCGAATACGACAGTTTCGACGTGTTTGCTCCGATTGAGCAAGCGTTTTCGGAAAAGGGCTGGGACGTGGCGGTCTACCTCGACAAAAAAGGCGAGGATGCCGATGCGCTCACCTGCGGCCATTTACTGCTCTCGAATATCCGCGACAAATTCAGCGACGCGCCGTCCGAAAAACGGCGAGTCGGTATGGTGGTCGCCATCGAAATGGGCGCGATTTTCGAGCGCTATAAAAACTGCAAAGAAATCGAGACGGGCGCCGGATTTAAGTTGTTTCTCATAGAACAAGACCGCTTTTCGCTGTACGTCGCGCAGTCCGGTATGGGCGAATGTGCCGCGGCGGCGGCGTGCCAGTTTCTCATCTCCAAATGCAACGTCTCCACCATCATCAACTTCGGCGTGGTCGGCGGCTTGACCGAGGAAATGAAACAACTCAAAGTCTGCCTCGTCGATAAGGTTGTCCACTACAAATACGATTGCACCGAGTTTTTGCCGATGGTGGTCGGTCAGGTGGACGGTTACGATTCCATCTATATCAAGACGAATGAAACCCTCGTGAAACACGCGCTGGTGCTGGACGATTCGCTCTCGCTCGTCACCTGCTGTTCGGGCGATAAATTCATCGGTACGGCGGAAGAAAAAACCTATCTTCACGAAACCTTCGGCGGCGATATCTGCGATATGGAATCCGCCGGCATCGTGACCACCTGCGACATCAACAAAGTGCCGTGCATTCTGTTCAAAGCGGTGTCGGACGGCTTGGCGGACGGCGCGGACGGATTTTTTGCCGAGTTGGAAAACGCCTCGCGCAAATGCCTCGAAACCGTCGACCGCATCCTCGACAAAATCGCCACGATTGAAACCTAAACCCATGCAAAGGCAAAGAATAACGCTCAGAAAGGCAGAAATGCTTTTCTGGGCGTTTTTCTATTTCAATAAATCCGCACATTCGATTTATCTGCGTCTTTCCCCCACGAGGACAAGCCGATAGAGGACGTCAATGATCTGATTCTGAAAATCATTGACGCACCCTCAAAGAAACTGCGTGTCGTAAAGGAGGAGGCATAATGGAAAAGTACATAACAGATGAGCGCACGGGGCTGAAATATGAGCTTGTCGGCGATTACTACCTCATTGCCGGGGATGACGAGACGGAGGAACGCCCTATTGGGATATGGGGGCAGAGGCACCTACGGTATCTGAAACAGCACCGCAAAACCGTTTACGCCGAACTGCTGACAAGTGGGAAGTTGAACAGTTACCTCGCCGACCTGAATGAACAGGCAGAAGATATGTTCTTTCGGTTGGTAAAGGAACTTGTCGAAAAGGGCGGTGTTATGGAACAACTCAAAGCAGCCGACCAAATGGAATGGGTGCGGCGAATGAATGCAATACGAGAAACGGCAACGGAAATTGTCAATAATGATCTGATCTACGCATAAAGAACGCACGGCGGCAGGAAAAGTCCCTGCCGCCGAATTTTTTATGAACTTTATCAATTTCTGTTGAAAATGTTCGGATATCCGTATATAATATATTATGTATTTTTATGGAAGACAAAATATAAGCTACAGCTTCTTGAGCGCCCTTAGCCTTTGTGT
>JAKSPN010000009.1 GCA_024404755.1 Clostridia bacterium
CCACCGCCACGGCATCGGTTTTCACTTCCGCGTCGCCGCTTTGGCTGAGCTTCGTGGTCGCCGCCGGATTCACCGCGGTGCAAAACGGGTTGACGTAATAAAAACCGGACTCTTTCAGCGAGCCGACGTACGTGCCGAACAGAGTGAGCACCAACGCCTCCTGCGGTTTAATGACCTTGAGGCCGAGGAACGGGAGGAAGCCGACACACAGCCACACGATACCGACGACCAACAGCGCGATGCCTAAGACGGAATTTTCGCCGTCCATCAAAATCGCGCCGTAAATGGTTGCGCCGAGCGCCGCAAGATAGAGCAGAATGGTCAAAAACAGCACCGGCATACCGGCGCGTGCTTTTGCTTTCTTTTCTTCGGGGATGTTTACCAAATTTTCATTCATAATAAAACACTCCTTTCGTGTTCTGCGGATATGATATCATAATGATATCACTTTGTCAAGAGGGAATTTGAAAAATTTTTCGCCGCGAAAAAGGGCGCAAAAAACCGCCTTTTCCTGCGAAAAGGCGGTCAGCGGTCGTCCGAGAGTTCCAAAATATAGTCGGCGGTGGTTTTGTAGAGTTTGGCGAGGGCGATGAGCACGTCGGTGGGAAGATCGCGTAACCCGGCTTCATAGCGGGAATACTGCGGCTGTTTCATCCCGAGATACGCGGCGACTTGGGTTTGGGTCAAATCGCTGTCCTCTCGCAAATCCCGCAAGCGCCGATAACACGCCATTTTCACTCCTCCTCAATAACCGATTGGTTATTGACATTGTATCACGGGCGTGGTAAAATATGCGTAAAGTATAGCCGTTTGGTTATAAATTACGAGAAAAAGGGGGTAAAATTATGAGAAAAAACTATATTTTGAACAAAAAAACAGGAACGCTGCATTTTCAAGGGTGTTGTCAGTATGTAAGTGCAACCATAAAAGAGGATAGCAATTATGCCTTTTTCTCTTCAGAAAATGATGCAAAAAAGAAAAACGCTATTTCCGTTAAGTGGTGCAAGGTTTGTGCTCGAAAAATTGCAAACAAATTAGATAAGTAGGTGTTATTATGGAAGACAAAATAATAATTAAAAGCGAGAAATATGAAGTAAAAAATATCTTTAAGTATACCCTGATTTTTGGGGTTGTGTTCTTTGTGCTTATGTTTTTTGGACATTTAGGAGATGGGTTAGAGTATTACTTTGATTGGGACGGTCTTTTAGGTGCAATCTGTCTGCCGGAACAGCTTTGGGGTCAGATTTTTTACTCTTTTCTTGTTCCGCTGTTTCTTGCTTATGTAATTTATCAGTGGTTGAAAAGTTATGAACTGACAATTACCGAAAAAAGGGCATACGGCTTTGCGGCGTTTGGCAGACGGGTTGACTTGCCGATGGACTCCGTGTCTGCGATTGGGCTTGGGTGGCTCAAAAGCATCAAAATCACCACCGCTTCTGGGAAAATCAGTTTTTTCTTAATCAAAAACCGAGACGAAATGTACGAAACTATGAGCAAACTTATTATTGAGAGACAAGCAGAGAAACCAAAAGTGGAAACTGTTGTAAAGCAAGAAGTCAGCAACGCCGATGAATTGAAAAAATACAAGGATTTGCTTGATGGCGGAGTGATTTCGCAAGAAGAATTCGACCAGAAGAAAAAACAGTTATTAGGATTGTAATACAACAAATAGCGTATCGCCTTATAAAAAGCCAACCGCCTCGACTTCGGTCGGGGCGGTTTCTTTTGTGTCGCACCCGCACCCGCGCGGACGCGGGCGATGCCCGCCCGTTTTTTATCAAAACGGAAAACCGCGTGGCGGTTTTGTCCGCGCGGGAGCAGGGGTGCGGCTCGGCAATGGGGGATGTGGGACGTTTTGGTTTCCACCTCATCCGCTTCGCATATGCTCGGCACCTTCCCCTCAAGGGGAAGGCGGGGACGTCGAGGGCGCCGTCCCCTACGATGCGGTAACATCTTCCGGCGGGCTTTGTAGGGGCTAGCGCCCTCGACAGCCCTCTGTGGGGATTTGATGAAAAATTTCGGCGGTGCGGCGCAGCAAAAACCCCGCCTCTCCAAACGGAGAGGCGGGGTTTGATTATAAGCGAAAAATTATTTCCCCAATTTCTTTTCGATTGCGGCCATTTCGGCGCAGATGCAGAAAAGGGTGGCGGAGAGTTCGAGTTCTTCCACCGGCGGGTAGGACGGCGCAAGCCGCAGGTTGCGGTCGCGCGGATCTTTGTGATAGGGGAAGGTGGCGCCCGCTCCGGTGATGACCACGCCGGCATCTTTCATAAGCGTTGCCACGCGGGTGGCGCAGCCGTCGCACAAATCGACAGAGATGAAATAGCCGCCGCGCGGGTTGGTCCATGCGGCAACGTCTTTGCCGCCGAGCCGTTCGTTAAGCAGGCGCAGGACGGTTTCGAATTTCGGGCGAAGCACATCGGCACGGAGTTTCATTTGCGCTTTGATGCCGTCGAGGTTCTTGAAATACCGCACGTGGCGGAGCATATTGATTTTGTCAAACCCGATAGTCTGCACAGTCATGCGCTTTTTGATATCCGCAATATTGTTCGCGGAAGCGGCAATCGCGGCGACACCGCTGCCGGGGAAACTGACTTTGGAAGTCGAGGTGAACGACACGACGATATCCTCGTTGTTGACTTCTTTGGCGGCATCGAAAATATTGAGCAGGGTATCTTGGTCGTCGCTCAAATGGTGCAGGCAGTAGGCGTTGTCCCACATAAGGCGGAAATCTGCGGCGGCGGGTTTGAGCGCGGCGAGACGGCGCACCGTTTCGTCCGTATAGGTGAGGCCGGTCGGGTTTGCGTACATCGGCACGCACCACATACCCTTGACCAGCGGGTCTTTAACGAGGTCTTCCACAAGGTCCATATCCGGGCCGCCGTCTTTCAGCGGGACGTTAATCATTTCGAGCCCGAAGTATTCGGTCACGGCAAAATGGCGGTCGTAACCGGGAACGGGGCAGAGAAATTTGCACGCGCCCTGCTTCACCCACGGCTCGTTGCCGCAGATGCCTTTGGCGTAGGCGGTGGCGATATAGTCGAACATAAGATTTAAGCTCGAACTGCCGCCGACGATGACGTTGTCGGGGGACACGCCGAAGATGTCGGCAAACAGTTTTTTGGCTTCGGGGATACCGTCCAAAATACCGTAGTTGCGGGTATCAAAGCCGTTTTCGGCGAGGTAGCCGCTTTGCTCGTTCACGCAGTCGAGCAGACCCGGCGCGAGTTTGAGTAAATCCGCACCCGGCTTGCCGCGGGACATATCGAGATGAAGCCCTTTTTCGCAAAAGGCGTTGTATTCGGTTTGAAGTTCCGCAAGGCGCGCTTCGAGCGCGGCGACGGACAGTTCGTTAATGGATGCCATAGAGAAAACCCCTTTTATATAGGATAGTAATAATAATACACGCGATTTTTTAGAATTGCAAGAGAAAAATGGGAATTTCCGCTTGATTTTATGAAAAAATGCAACGAAAAAGACCTGCACCGAAGTGCAGGTCTTTGTGTCGGCGTCTTCCTATCTTCCCGGGCCGTCGCCAGCCAAGTATTGTCGGCGCAAGTGAGCTTAACTTCTGTGTTCGGGATGGGAACAGGTGTACCCTCACCGCCATCGACACCAACTATCGCTCCCCCTGTTGGGGGAACAGGACTAACTTTACCACAAGCGTTCCGAAATGTCAAGAACTTTTTTCAAAAAATTTCGATTTTTTTGAAAAAACCGCGAAAAAGGCGAAAAATCAAGGGTTTCGGGCGCTTTTCGGGGTTACGACACGGCGCTTTCTTCGGCGGGAACGGCGGTTGCCGCCGTGTCAAAATACTTAAACAAGCGGGGGACGGTGGTCGTCGGCGGATGTTCCGCAAGTGCGAATCCGCGCTCAAACAGATTTTGTGCATCGAGGAAGCGGTATTCGGTGCTGATGCTTTGGAACATAATCGCAATCAGTTTCACGCCGTTCCGTTCGGCGGAAGCGGCGAGGCAGAAGCCCGCTTCATCGGTGTAGCCGGTTTTGAGTCCGGTCGCGTATTCATAATAGTACGGCTCGTCGGGGCAGACAAGCAGGTTGCCGTTTTCCCAATCGCCGTATTCGCTTTCGGCTTTTTTTACGGTGGCGGCCACCGGCTCACACGCCAGCGCGGCCTCGGCGATTTTCAGCATATCGCGCGCGGTGGTCACGTGGTAGGGGTCGTGATAGCCGTCCGGCGTGACGAAATGCGTTCCGGTGCAGCCGAGTTCGGCGGCGAGCGTGTTCATATAGCCGACGAAGATTTCCACCGCCTGCCCGTCGGTCAAGTTCGGGTTGTTTTCGTGATACCGCGCGACGTTCGCGGCGAGGCAATACGCCGCATCCGCGCCGGAGGGGAGAAGCAGCCCGTCGAGCAACCCCGCGAGAGGATACGCTTTGCCCTCTTCCAGGTAGGCGCGACTCGCATCCCATTCCACAAGCGCTTGTTCCGAGCCGATTGTGTAGGTGGCGTTCGGGTTGCCGTAGCGGCAGGCGGTAAGCGCCGTCAGCAGTTTGGTGGTGCTGGCGGGGTAGGCGGGCGCGTCCGCGTTTTGTTCGTATAACACCGCGTGGTGGGTGGCATCGTAGAGCAAAATGCTGTTCATATGTACCTGACCCGCCACTTCGGTCGGGTCGCAGGTGGGATAGGCGGCGGTTGGTGCCGGAATCGAGGTTTCGGGCGCGGGATTTTTCGTGCCGAGCGCACCGACGGCGAGCACGACAAGCCACACGACCAGCGCGACCACACACAAAAAGATAAGCAACAGTCCGGTCAGCACCAAGCGTTTGCGGCGTTTGGCACGGCGGCGGCGCCGTAACCGTTCTTCGGTGGAAAGCGGCATATTCCCGCCCCCTTTCTTACAACATCTTTTTTATTATACTGTATCTTACCTTAAATTACAAGAGCAAATTTCCGCTATTCGATTTTTACGTCGGTGTAATAGCGGTACAAAATCTCCCGATAGTCCGCGCCGTCCAGCGCGGCGAACTGCGCGCCGTATTGACTTAACCCTACGCCGTGGCCGTTGCCTTTTACGGTAAAGGTGAAGCCGCCGTCTTTGCAGGCGACGGAAAAGCACGCCGAGCGAAGCCCGAATCGCTCTCGCCACTCTTTTCCGGTGAGCGCCACCGTGCCGACCGTCTGTTTTAACACCGTTCCCGCCGCCGAACGGACGGCATCGTCCGCCACCCACGTTTTCGGGTCGGCGGAGAGAGATATGCCCGAAACGCCGTTGAGCGCGGCCTTAAATTCTTCGGCGGAAAAGCGGACGGTTGTTATATAATCGGGCGCGTTTTTATCGGCGGCGCTGTCCACCGATTGCAGGTACGGCACCGCCGCCGCCCACACCGCTTCTGCGCCGTCGGTTTTGCCGGAGCTTATCGCGTGATACGCCGCCAAGATAGGTTTGCCGTCGTAGGTGATTTTTACACCCGCCACCGCTTCCACCGCCGCGGAGAGTTTTTTCATCGCGGAGTCGTAGGTTTCGTCGCCCCATTTTTTCTTCCAATACGCGGCGGTGTAGCCGTCGGGAAACGGCACGGGCGTATCCGCAAAATCCGCGCCGCAAAGCGCTTTTTGCGGATTTTCCTTCTCGCGTTCGCGCTCGTAACAAAAATACGTATACGAGGCGACCGCCTGCGCTTTGAGCGCTTCCGGCTCGAACGAGGGGAGCATCTCGGCGGCGAGCGTAAACCGCAAAAAATCGTAGCAGGAAATTTGGCTTTTCGTCTTGCCGTCCGCGTGAAGAACGGTAAACGTCTCCGCTTTAAGCGCCGCCACCGCCTCGGCGGGCGAAGCGGGGGACGGGGCGGTTTTTGTTATCTTTTCGGTTGCTTTCACGGGCACGTTTACGGGGGTGACGGGGTTGTCCCGTTTGACGGTCAAAAACGGGACGAAAAACAACGTCGCGGCGCAAAGCAGGGTGAGCAACGCGTAGAATTTTCGGTTTTTTTGCATAAATCCATTTCCTTTCTTGACTTTACGGGGAATGTTGGCTATAATCTAAATCGGTTCTATATATTATGTATGCACCCGCAAAACAAAAGATGTTTTCGCGGGCTCGGAAAGGGGAATCTCCTTTGAAACGCAGATTACTCGGCAATCCGTTGTGGTTGTCCCTCGTGATGACGTTTGTGCTCGCGTGGATACAGATTGACGTTGCCTACTATATCGACAAAGTTCCCGCCCACCGCCAATTCGCGGTGTATGCTTCGGCGGCGGCGATTTTGGTGTTTTTCCTGCTCATCTCCGTTTACGTGGCGCTCGGTCGGCGCGGCGGCTTGCTCTTTTGGGGCGAATCGTCGATACTGCTCGGGTTTACCGGTATCGTTGCCGGCGCGAATTTGTTGCTCAACAGCGGCAAAGAAGCGTGGGATTTTTATCAGACCGGTGTGGCGCCTGCGCCGTACTACTCGATTTTCAGTTCGGCCGACCACTTGTTCCTCCACGGCACGCTGATTTTCGGCGTGCTCGGCGGGTTGGCGATTTTGGTGCTCGGCTTTTTGTGGATGTTCGGCGGAAAAGCCGGTTCCACCGCCGGACAATGGCTGTCGCTGTTCCCGATTTTGTGGGCGTTCTGCCGCCTCGCGCGGTACGTGATGTCCTACACGTCCACGATTCGTAACGCGTTCTCCGCGGCACAGGCGGCGCTGCTCATTTTGTCGCTGCTGTTCTTCTATATGTTCGGTCAACACCTGAACGGTCGCCTGAAACTGACCGGCGTGCGGCTTCCCGCTTGCGCGTTCGCGTTCGGCATCATGGCGGTCAGCGCGTTCGGCGCTTTGTGGTTTGTGCGCACCTGTATGCCGGAACAAATCGCCGGCGTGGTGGTGATTACGGACGTAAACGACCTGCTTTGCGGTGTGTTTGCGTTGGCGGTGGGCACGGTGGCGTGCTCGAAGAAAGCCGCCGCGAAAACTGCGGAATTTGAAGAGGCGGCGGATGCCGCGGCGCTCGCCAAAGTCCTCGGTGTCGAGGAAGACACTCCCGCCACCGTCCCGCTTGCACCGGTGGAAGCGCCGGTGGCGCCGGTCGCCGAAGAAACCGCGGAAGAGGTTGTCGAAGATATTGCCGAAGTGCCGGTCGAAGAAGCCGTCGAAGAAGCGGCGGAAGCGGTTGCCGAGGATTCCGACGTTACCGAATAACCCGAATCGTTCAAAAAATACGAAAAGAGCGTGCCGTCGGCACGCTCTTTTTTGCACAAAAGGTCGAGAGTTTTGCAGATACCGCCAATAGTGGCCGGTTTCGACAAAAAAGTTCAAAAAAGCCCTTGAAAAGTTTTGAGAATCGGGCTATAATAAATCGAACTAAATTTTTTAGGAGGTTTATTATCATGTCCGTTAAAGTTGCTATCAATGGTTTTGGCCGTATCGGTCGTCTGGCGTTCCGTCAAATGTTTGAGGCGGACGGCTACGAAGTCGTCGCTATCAACGATTTGACCAGCCCGGCGATGCTCGCTCACCTGCTCAAATACGATACCGCCCAAGGTTCCTTCCTCGGCTACTATGGCGAGGGCAAACACACCGTCGAAGCCGGCGAAGATAACATCGTCGTCGACGGCAAAAAAATCACCATCTACAAAGAGGCGGATGCCAACAACTGCCCGTGGGGTGAAATCGGCGTGGACGTCGTGCTCGAGTGCACCGGCTTCTACACCAGCAAAGAAAAAGCGCAGGCCCACATCAACGCCGGCGCGAAAAAAGTCGTTATCTCTGCTCCGGCCGGTAACGACCTGCCGACTATCGTCTACAACGTCAACCACACCACGTTGACCAAAGAGGACAACATCATCTCCGCGGCTTCCTGCACCACCAACTGCCTCGCGCCGATGGCGAAAGCCCTCAACGATAACTTCCCGATCGTTTCCGGTATCATGTGCACCGTGCACGCCTACACCGGCGACCAGATGATCCTCGACGGCCCGCAGCGCAAAGGCGACCTTCGTCGTTCCCGCGCCGGTGCCTGCAACATCGTGCCGAACTCCACCGGTGCTGCGAAAGCCATCGGCCTCGTTATCCCGGCTCTGAACGGCAAACTCATCGGTGCTGCCCAGCGCATCCCGACCCCGACGGGTTCCACCACCCTGCTGACCGCTGTTGTCAAAGGCAAAGACATCACCGTTGACGCTGTCAACGCCGCGATGAAAGCCCAGGCGACCGAGTCCTTCGGCTACAACGAGGACCAGATCGTTTCCTCCGATATCATCGGCATGCGCTTCGGCTCCTTGTTCGATGCCACCCAGACCCTCGTCTCCAAAGTGGACGACGACACCTATCAGGTGCAGGTCGTTTCGTGGTACGACAACGAGAACAGCTACACCAGCCAGATGGTCCGCACCATCAAATACTTCGCCGAGCTGTAATTTCCACAGTCCGACAACAAAAAAGTTCTTCGGGGCGGGGTGAAATTCCCCACCGGCGGTAAAGCCCGCGAGCCGCGCAAGCGGTTGATTTGGTGAAATTCCAAAGCCGACGGTACAGTCCGGATGAAAGAAGAACAAGCGTCTTTGCACGTTTGCGCCCCTGCGAGTTTTCGCAGGGGCGTTTTTTATTGCATACAGTAGAGAGAGGTGACAACAATGCGCTCAAAACAGTATAACAAGACCCTGCGGTTGTGTGTCGTTGCCATGATGGCGGCGATGGCGTACGTTGCCATGGTGTTTCTCAAAATTCCGGTCGTGCTTTTTTTGAGTTACGAGCCGAAAGACGTGCTTTTGGCGCTTATCGCGTTGCTCGTTGACCCGCTTGCAGGCGTGCTTGCCACCGCGGCGGTGGCGTTTTTGGAAATGATTACCGTCAGTTCCACGGGGCTTTGGGGATTTCTTATGAACGTGTTGTCGTCTTGTGCTTTTTTGCTTCCCGCCGCACTCCTTTGCCGCAAGAACAAAAAAACGGCGCGGGTGGCGGTGGGCGTGGCGTGCGGCGCGGCGGCGATGACCGCCACGATGCTCCTTTGGAACTACCTTGTCGTGCCGCTGTATATGGCAACGCCGCGGGCGGACGTGGTACCGCTTTTGTGGTCGGCGTTTCTGCCGTTTAACCTCGTAAAAGGGGTGGCCAACGCCGTTTTGGTGATTTTGTTGTTCAAGCCCGCAAAAGCGGCGTTCAAAGCGGCAAAACTCACACCGGCGGACGGATAAATTTTATATTATCCGCCGAAAATCGCAACAGAAAATATAAGCAACCTGCCGAAAAACAAGAAAATTCGGCGGGTTGTTTGTTTTTTTGGTTGTTTTTCGTCAAGTTGCACAAAAATTGGGAAATCGGTTGACAAGAATTTGACTTTATTGTATAATAACGGATGGTTTTCTATATATTTTTATAGTACTACTATATTAAGAACTATGAACCGAGGAGAAACGACCATGAAAACACTCAAAAAAAGTCTTGCGTGGATCTGCGTATTGACGATGATGGTGTCCGTTTTGGGCGTGATGGAGGTTTCGGCGCGTCCGAAACTGCAAACTCTTGCGCCCGCGGGACAAAACCTCATCATCAACGGCGACTTCGAGAGCGAGGACGAGGTACAGCGTAACGCGAACCCCGATCCGGTTCTTGTGCCGCAAACGTGGAGCCCGCTTGCGAACGCGACGATTTGCGCCGAAGCGGCGCGTACCGGCAACTACGGTCTGAAAATGACCTCGTCCCCTGCGGACAGCAGTCTTGCCGTGTTCGACTTTATCCACATCGCGCTCGCGCCGCACTCGACGTATAGCTTGACGGCGGACATCAAGGGCGATGCCCTGCCGCTGGATGCGAACTTCGTCAACTCCACCGGCGAGGTGACGATTGTTCCCGGCTCGACGAATTTCTCGATTACGTCGTCGTGGAACAACGTCAACCTGGTGACCTTCAAAACCGGTGCGGACTACGTGTACGGCAGCGTGAAGCTGTCGATTTACAAAGGTCAGTCCGGCAGCGTGTATCTCGACAACGTGAACATCACCGCCAACGGCAACGAGTGGTGCTCCACGCCGGAAGGCGTTGTTACGCTTCCGTACGACGAGAGGGGCAACCTCTATTCCAAAACCAATCCGTTTACGGATGAATTCAACGGTGCGACCCTCGACCTGCACAAATGGCTTGTTTCCGCTACCGCTTGGGGCGGCGACAACGGCGGTTTGGCGGCGGCGAACGTGGCGATGGTCACCGAAGACGGCCGCACCTGCGTGCGCCTCGAATCCCACGGTGAGCGCTACGAAGGCAACGTCAAGGGCTCCGGCGGCGTAATTAAGCGTGTCGGTGCCGGTATCGTTACCCGCCCGTACTTCGCCTCCGGTGAATACGAAGTGGTTGCCAAAATCGAAAACACGCTCGGTGTCTGCCGCGCGTTCTGGTCGTTCAGTTACATCGGCTATATGCAGGGCGACGAGGAGTTCTATGACGGCACCGCCGCCACCGAACACAACCTGCACGGTAACGTCCGCAACTCCGAGATTGACTGGGAGTTCCCGTCCGCCTACAACGACAACCGTCCGGACGATGCGATTACCTTGAACATTCTCCGTTCCAACTGCTGGGGCGGCAAACGCCCGGGCGAGGGCGGCGAATTCTCCCGCCGTTCCAATCCGGACAACAACCCGACCCTTTGTATCGCCGACGGCGCTTTCCACACCTTTACCTACGTGTGGTGCTCGGTGGACGACTCGGAAGACCCGTATAAATCCCACGCCTATATGTCCGCGGCGGATATGAAAGCGGGTCGCGCGGTGGATAAACACACCGGACTTTCCTCGGTTACTTGGTATATTGACGGTGTTATGGTCAACACCTATGACGCGAACGACACCGAAAAATGGAACGCCGGTCAGGCGGATGACCTCGCGTATACCGCCGGTCAGACCCAACTCGGCAAATACTATGCCGCCAACGGCACGAACAACGCCTGCACCACCGGCTTCGGCATCAACACGCCGTACCGTGGCACCCGTTTCTGGATTGCCGACTGGTTCCCGGTCAACAGCGGTAAAGGCGACCTCTTCCCGGCGGGCACCAACCGTTACACCGGTTGGGCGGGCACGCCGGACTACGACACCTGCTACACCTACATCGACTCCTGCACGATTAAACCGTACTATCAGTCGGTGGACAACGTGCAAAACACGACCCTTCGCAACCGTATGAAAGCACTCGGCATCCCGGGAGATGAGTACAACTACCGCGAGGACGTGCCGAACAAAGACTTCGTTACCCCGCTTGAATATCCGAACTGGCAGAAAGCCCACGGCTTGCTCGAATATCCGATTCCGAAAACCACGATTTCCGGCGGCAACGTCACTATCACGTGGGATGCGGTGCCGAACGCGACCGCGTACGATATTAAATTCGACGGTCAGGTGTATGCGGGCAAGACGAGCGGTTACCAAGTGACCGGTCTGCCGATCGGCCAGCACACCGTGCAACTGCGTTCGAGAAACTCCGGCGAAACCAGTTGCTGGAGTTACGAGGGTATGTGCTGTGTCGGCGTGCCGGAACTGCTGCCGGATACCACCCACTTGTACATCAACCCCGAAAACGAGTCGCAAATCGTTGTGTGGTGGCCCGAAGTGGAAGGCGCTGTCGACTACTATCTCGAAATCGACAACTGCCCGCAGCTGAACCAAAACACCGAGGCGTATTACTCCTTTGAGCCGGGTGTTCCGAACCCGCGCTTGCAGGGTCTTGCCCCCGGCACGCACATCATCCGTGTCCGTTCGCAGGGCACCGGCGGTATGAGTAACTGGTCGCGTGCCTGCTCGATTGAAGTTCCGCAATCGTCGCTTCCGATTCCGGGTCTTATCTCGAAACGCTCGGATACCGACGAGAACACCTATCAACTCATCGTCAACGAGGGCGACGGCTACTACATCGGCGAAACCGCGGAATATTACGAGATTGTGGATGCCAACTACAACCGCATCACGAACGCCGCCGGTCAGGACGTGGGTTGGATTAAATCCCGTCGTTACGGCGGTGGCGGCAACTACTACGCCATCTCCAACGTGACCCTCGGCAATGGTATCTATACGTTCTACGTCCGTTCCTACGACCAAGATACGCAAACGTACAGCCCGTGGAGCAAACCGATTGAGATTTACAACGGTTTGGCGCTGCAATTCACCCCGCCCGGAATCAAAGCGTACGCTTCCGAGACCGGCGTGGATATGTACTGGTCCGATTCTTCCGAGAACGGCAAATACAACGTCACTTACGACCTCGAAGAGGACGGCGAAATCGTTCTCTCGAACGTGACCGGCACCACCTACGTGAAAGACGGCATGGTCGCCGGCTCGACCCACTACTACCGCGTCCGCACCCACTACGTGGACTATAACTACACCACCGACTGGTCGTCCCGCACCTTTGTCGAACTCGGCACCGGCGGCGGTGGCGGCGGTGGCGGTGGCGGCGGCGGAAGCGCCAACAACACCGGCACCATCTTAAACGGCGAATTCACCACGGATACGACTTACTGGTCGCTCGCCGGCGCTACCCGCACCGACGACGGCAAAGTGGTGCTCACCCCGACGAGCACCGATACCGCGACGTTGACCCAAGTGGTCGGCGGCTGCAAACCGAACACCACCTACACCGTGTCCGGCGACTTTGTCAGCAACAAAGTGTCCGCGTATATGTATATCCGCGGCGCAACGGGTTCGGAAATCGCGGTGGACTTGTCCAAAAACCAACAATACACCTTCACCACCGGCGCTACGGTGGGCGAAATCACCTTTATCGTTTCTGTTTACAAACAACAAAACGGTACGCTGACCTGCGACAACATCTATCTGTCCGAGGGCAGCACGCCGACCCAACCGCCGGTAACCCAGTCGTCTGCTTCGCAGTCGCAACCGTCGCAGTCCGGCTCGTCCGTGACCAAGACGACCTCGACCACCAAGACCACGACGACTACCAAAACCACGACGACCACCCAAACCACCACCACGACCCAGACTCGTCCGCAGGGCGACAAGTATTTGCTGACGGTGGACTTTACCGAGGAGTCGCCGCGTTGGGACGTTCACAAGTATAAAGCCAGCGAAACCAACGTCTTTGAGTATGCCAAAGGCGCTACGGCGAACTTGTCGTTTGAATTGGTTGACGTCTACAAAGGCAGCGGGTATTCCGATGCGCAGATCAAGGCTTGCTTTAATCTTACAGCAAACGGGACGCCGATCGAGCCCAAAACCGTTGGTTCGAAAAATGGCAGCAACACGCTTGTGGCGACGTTCGAAATCCCGATGAACAGCGACGTTGTGCTCGGCGGTAGTATTCTTCACCCCGACCACGGAGTAACCAACCTCATCATCGACGGCTATACCGGCGGTGACGTCACGCAGGCAACGACCGTGCCCACCGAGGCGACGAAATACACCGTGACCGTTGAAAACGGCTCGGCGAACGTGGCGGAAGCCGCGAAAGGCGCGGCGGTCTCGCTTACCGCCAACAGCCCGCAGACCGGCTACGACTTCGCCGGTTGGACGGTGAAAATCAACGGCGTTCCGATGACGGATAATCCGGCGCAGATGTTCGGCGATATCAACGCAATGACCACTTCGTTTACGATGCCGGAAGGCAACGTCACGCTGACCGCGACCTATCGTCAGCACGAATATGCCGTGGGTCTTGCCCTCGGCAAGGCGAAAGTGAACGGCGTGGAAGTGACCAAAGCCCACTACGGCGATACCGTGACGATTGTGGCGGATACGCCGGCGGCGGGTATGCAGTTCACCGGCTGGAACGTGAAGACCGGCGACGGTATCACGCTCGCGGACGCGTCCAAATCCACCACCACCTTTACGATGGTGGCGCAGGATATCGCGATTGAAGCGACTTACGATTTCGCGCGCTTCAACGTCATCGTCAACAACGGCGCGTGCAACAAAGACACCGCGATTACCGGCGACTTTGTCACGCTGGACGGCACGCCGCAGACCGGCTATGAGTTCGTCAGTTGGACGGTGAACTCGAACAACGTGACGTTGTCGAGCCTGACCGCCATCAACGCGACCTTTACGATGCCGTCGGCGGACGTGGAAATTACCGCCAACTTCAAACAAATCAACTACACGCTGACGCTGTCCAACGCGACGGCGAGCAAGACCACCGGCCTCCACTTTGAGGACGTGGTCACCATTACCGCCGATGCTCCGGCGGCGGGCTTCGTGTTCGACAAATGGATTGTGTCGGCGGGTGGCGCGGAAATCGTGCACGAAAACGATGCGACCACCACCTTCATTATGCCGCCGGCAAACGTGACGATTGCCGCCACCTACAAACTCGCGCCGTATGCCATTACGGTGTCCGGCGGTAAAGCGTACGACAACTTGGGCGAACTCATCGACGAAGCGAAAGCCGGCGATACCGTGACGGTGGTTGCCACCGTTCCGGAAGGCAAAGAGTTCGTCAAGTGGACGGGCGTGGAGTCCTTTGCGAATGCCACCGCTTCGACCACCACCTTTACGATGCCGACGAGCGCGGTCGTTATTTCCGCCTCGTTCAAATCGCAGATCGTTGACCCGGATGCGCCTCAAACCCCGAAAATGGGCACGCCGGTCATCGACGGCTCGACCGTTGTCGTCAACTGGACGGCGGTTTCCGGTGCCGAGGGCTATCGCATCTATCGCAAAGCGACCGACGGCGAATGGACCGCGGTGAAGACGGTTGTGGGCGGCAACGTAACGTCGCTGACCGACACCGGCCTCGAAAAAGGCAACTACCACTACACGGCGCAGGCGTACGTCACCGGCTCCACCGGCAAGATTTGGAGCGACTACGAAGAGCCGGGTGCTTTGGCAACCGTGACCTTCGGCGCGCCGGTGCTGAAAGGTGCCACCGCTTCCGCTGTCGGCATTACGGTCAGTTGGAACAAGGTGACCGATGCGGACGGCTATCGCCTCTATCGTAAAGACGGCGACAACTGGATTACCGTTAAGACCTTTGACAGCGCCGACACCACCTCCTACGTGGCGAAAGGGCTCGTTTCCGGCGAAACCTACACCTACACGGTGCAGGCGTACAAAGACAGCGACCTGACCGGCACGCGGATGTGGAGTACGTACGACCAAACCGGCGTGTGGGCGACCGCTTCCTTCGGCGAGCCGGAGAGCGAAACCACCGTTACCGGTATGAGCATCACCATTACGTGGGAGTCGGTGCAAGGAGCCGAGGGCTACCGCATCTATCGTAAGACCGCGGATACCCCGTGGCGCACCATTGCCACCGCCGCCGCTCCGGCGACCCAGTATACCGATGAAAACCCGTTGCCGAACGTGACGTACCTCTACACCGTGCAGGCGTACACCACCGAAAACGGTGCGACGGTGTACAGCGCGTTCGACCTGACCGGCACCACCGCGAGCGTGCAACTGAAAGCCCCGAAACTGACCGCCGCCGAACTTACCGGCGAGGGCGTAGTCGTTTCGTGGGAGCAGACCGTCGGTGCGACCGGCTACCGCCTCTACAAGTGGAACGGCACGGCGTGGAAGACGGTGAAAACCGTTATGGGCCAAACGGTCACGAGTTTCACCGACCGCAGCGCGACCGCCAAAGCCGGCACGAAATATACCGTGCAGGCGTTCCGCAACGTAGACGGATTGACCGCGTGGAGTGACCACGACGACTCCGGCGTGATTGCGCAGGCGTAACCGCAAAAAATGATAAAAATCCCGTCCGATACGTCGGACGGGATTTTTTCTTGCCAAACGGCGGCGAGTTTGGTATAATAGGGGAAAACAGGAGGCGACAACAATGAAAAAACGATTGGTCGGCGCGATAAGCGCCGTTCTTCTCTGTGCCGTGCTGCTTTGCGGCTGCGGCAAAGAGCCGGAAACGGAAAAACTCGGCAACAATGACCCGAACAACCTGCTTTCGCCCGCGATGGTGCTGACAAGCGCCACCGCCAACGCGGGGGACGAGATAACGCTCGATTTGTCGATTACCGAATCGTCGGATTTGTGGGGTTTTTCGTGGGAAGTGCATTACGACAGTGCGGTGCTCACGCCGGTGGACGTGGTGATGAGCGAGGCGTACGACGCCAATTTCGAGATGGAAGTCACCAAAGACAAAAACCCCGTTGTGTTGCAGGGTGTCGGGCGTGAAATCCAAAACTACCCGCTTGTGGGCGACGTGGCGCAACTCACCTTCCGCGTGGCGAAAAATGCTGCGCCCGGCGAGTATCCCGTGAACATCGGGTGCAAAGAGGGCAACAACATCGACGTGGATGCGAACGATATTCCGTTTACTCCCGTGACCGCGATTGTGACGGTCAAATAAAACCAACAAAAAAAGACCTTGCCGACTTTGTCGGCAAGGTCTTTTCGTTTGTCAATTATTCCGCAGGGGCTTCGGATACCTCGGCGGGGACTTCGGATACCTCCGCAGGCGCTTCGGACACCTCCGCAGGCGCTTCGGACACGTCGGCAGGCGCTTCGGACACGTCCGCCGCTTCGGATACGTCCGCCGGTGTCGATACGTTGCCGGGCACGGTGGTAGCCGCGGTGTTCGGCTTGGTGGTCTTGCTCGACGAGTCGCCGCTGCACGCAGAGCAGGTAGCGGGGATGTTCGACAGACGGTACACGCCGGTGGCACACGAGGTGCAGGACGAGGATGCGAGCAGACCCGTTTTGCAGCAGAACTTGAGTTCTTTCGTCTCGCCGAAATGCTCGAACGAGCCGCCGGGGAATTCGCGATTTAAGCGGTGCATACCCTCGTTCCACAAGGTTTTAACCGCTTGCGCTTGGGTGTAGGTCATCTCGTTGTTATAGCGATACCCGAACCAGCAGCCCGCCACGAATTCCGTGGTGCCGCCCACCGAAAGCACGTCGTTGTTCGCGTCGGTCGTACCGGTTTTGGCGAATACTTCGGTGCTCGACGGCCAACTGCCGCTGACTTTGTACAGCGTACCGAGCGAGCCGCGCACGACCTGTTGCAAGAGCCGGTTCATAACGTACGAGGAATCTTCGGAAAGCGCCTGCACGCCAAGCGGCGCGGTTTGCAAAATGACTTCGCCCTGGGCGTTTTCCACTTTGTCGTAGCAGTAGAAGCCGTTGTAGACACCGCCGTTACCGAAAATCTGGTAGGCGGAGGTGAGTTCGCTCAAATACGCGCCGTAGGTGGCACCGCCGAGACCCAAAGCGGAGAAGTTAATATCGTCCTCCACGTAGGTGGAAATGCCGAGCACGTTGGTGAGGAAATCGTAACTGTTGTCGAGTCCGACTTGGTTTAACACCTGCGTTGCCACGGTGTTGAGCGATTGCTGTAAGCCGAGGTAAAGCAGGGTGTGGCCGTTGTCGAACGCGTAGGAATAGCCGTAGTTCGGCGGCCACGGTTTGCCGCCGACGGTCAGGCACGGCGCATCCGCCACGCGGCTCGAATAGTTAAAGAGGTTATACTCGATACCGAGGTCGTAAAGCGCAATCGGTTTGATGGACGAGCCGGGCTGACGTTTGGACATCGTCGAGATGTTCGTTACGCGGTCGCCGGTTTTTACGCCGCGGTCACCCACGGTGGTGAGGACTTTGCCGTTGTAATCGGTGGCAAAGAACGCCACGCGCGGGTCTTCTTCGTCACCGGGAATGGAAGCGGGATAAATCGATTCGTCGGCATACAGGCGCTCCATCGCGGTTTGGATGTCGAGGTTTTCCCACGAATAGATTTTGAGCCCGCCGTAGTAAATCATATTTTCCGCCTGGGCGTAGGAATAGCCGTATTGGTCCATCAAATCGGCGATAACGCTTTCGATGACCATATCGGTGTAGTAGTCCTGCACGCTGACGTAGGACACGTTGCTGGACATAATCAGTTCTTCGCCCATGGCTTGGTTGTATTCATCCTCGGTGATAAAGCCGAGCTTAAACATTTTCCAAAGCACCGTTTGCTGGCGGTCGCGCATATTTTCCGGATGACGGTAGGGGTCGTAGTAGGACGGGTTTTGGGTAATGCTCGCCAGCACCGCGCATTCGGCAAGGGACAAATCTTCTACGTCTTTGCCGAAATAGTAGTTCGCGCCGAAGCCCACGCCGGTGATGTTGTCCGACAGCGGGAGAATGTTTAAGTACGCTTCGAGGATTTCGTCTTTGGAATACTGTTTTTCCAGTTCGAGCGCCTTCATAATCTCGGTGACTTTGCGCATCACGGTGTGGTCGTTGTCGCCGGTCAACTGTTTGACAAGTTGCTGGGTCAACGTCGAGCCGCCGTATTCCACCGACGAGAATTTGAACACCATATTCACCACGGCGGAAGCGGTACGTTTCCAGTCCACGCCGTCGTGCTGACGGAAGCGCTCGTCCTCAATCGCGATGACGGCGTTTTGCATATTGGCGGGAATGTCTTTCAAATCCGCCCAAATGTGGTTGGAGCCCTCAAGGTGCATAAACTCTTTCCACGTGTCTTTTTCCTCGTCGTAGGTGAGCATCACGCTCGTGCCCACCGTGCCGGAAGTGGTCAGTTCGGGCACGTCCGCGCCGGCATCGACGGCGTTCGAGATATAATACGCCATAATGCCCGCGACCAGACATCCGGTCACGAAAAAGACCAGAAACACGGTAAACAGACACTTCATAGCAACGCTGAACACTTTCCACGTCCGTTTCGCCGCAGGACGGTTATACCACGCGACGGCGGGGCTCTGTTTTTTGTTGCGGTTGTCTTTCGCCACGAGGACCACTCCCTTCACAAAAACAAAAGTTACACATACAGATATAGTATAAACAACTTTTTATAAAATGTCAAACCCTTTTGTGTATGAAACGGCGGCGGAGTGGGAAAAATACCCGCAAAACAAGAAAAAAGGAGTGGCGACAATGACAAAATGGTGGCTTTGCGGGGTGGCGCTTGCCATAACGGTGGTGTCGCTTTCGGTTATTGCGGGAGTAGCGGCGACCCCCGATTTCGGCGAGGTTTCGTCGGCAACCCGCGCGGCAGAAGCCGCCGCATCGACCGCGCCGTTCGGCACGTTCGGGGTGTACGAGGGGAAATTGGCGTTTTTCTGCGGCGAGCCGACACCGGACACGGTGTACGAGGTGTGGGTCAGCACCCTGCCCGACACCGAGCGCGAAAAGTTGGAAGCGGGCATCCCCGTTGCCGACCGCGCCGCCTATCTTGCGCTGTTGCAGGCGTATACGGGATAATACAAAACGTATAATATAGGGCAGATTATACAAAATTTAACGCACTTTTCGCTCGTCCGGAATCCGCACAACCCACTCGATAAACCCGTCGCCCTGCCGCTTTTCGGCGTTGACGGCGACCCCCGATTGCCGCATGGTTTCCACCGCGCGGTCCACGGTGTTGAAAAACAGCCGCACGTCTTTGACAAGCGGGGTCACGCGGCGACGCGGCGCGTTTTCCACCTCTTTCAGGTGGGCGACTTCCCGTTCGGTACGCGCGACCGTCCAATTTTCGGCGACCATCCGCACCATCAGCGCGGCGCGGGCGGTTTCGGGGAGCCCCAATAGCGCGCGGGCGTGGCGCTCGCTTGCGTTTGCGGCGGCGAGCTTGTCCCGTTCGGCGGGAGAAAACGCGAGCAGTCGCAATTTGTTGGCGACGGTGGGCTGGGAAAAGCCGAGCCGCGCCGCCGCTTGCTCTTGGGTTAAATGGTAGTCGTCGATTAAGCGGCGAATGCCCTCCGCCTGCTCGAAAAAGTGCAAATCCTCGCGCTGTAAATTTTCGACCAGCGCCAAAACCGCCGCCTGCTCGTCCGTTTGTTTGACCACGATGCACGGCACGGTTTTGAGCCCCGCCAATTTGCACGCGCGCAACCGTCGTTCGCCTGCGACAAGGGTCGGCACGCCGTCTTGCATCGTGACCGTCAGCGGCTGAAGAAGCCCGTTTTCGCCGATGCTTTGGGCGAGCGACAACAACCGGTCATAGGCGAAATAGCGCCGCGGTTGCGCGGGGTTCGGGCGAATGGCCTCCACCGGAAATTTGACCACCGCGCCGATTCGTTTTTGAATTTTACCGTCCCACATAAAAAACCGTCCTTTTTCTTTTCAGCATACCACGAGAAAAGAAAAAAGACGGTCTGTTTTTGTTGTCGTTATAAGGGGGATTTTTTGATTTTTGCGGCGGGGCGGGGGAAGGACTTCGGAGTCGGGGCGATTTTGTCGAGCAAAATGAGCGTGCGCTCAAACGGCTTGCCCGCCTCGTCGAGGGTCAGCGTTTTGACTGCCGCTTGCTTGCCGCCGAGTTTTTTCAGCGCGGCTTTGGCGGCGGAAAGTTCGTCGTCGCCCGACGGGCCTTTCATCCCGAGGAATTGCCCGCCCACTTTGACAAACGGCAGGCAGTATTCGCACAAAACCGGCAAATTCGCCACCGCGCGGGCGGTCGCCACGTCGAATTGCTCACGCAAAGCGGGGTCGTGCCCGCCGTCTTCCGCGCGGGCGTGGACGAGCGTGACGGGGATGCCGAGTTCTTTACATAATTCATCGAGAAACGTCAGCCGCTTTTGCAAACTGTCCAAAAGCGTCAGCCGCATATCGGGGCGCACAAGCGCCAGCGGCACGCCGGGAAAGCCTGCGCCGGTGCCCACGTCGATGAGCGAAAACGGCGTTTGCGGCAAATACGGCGCGGCGGACAAACTGTCCGCAAAATGCTTCCACACGATGTCGTGCGGGGCGGTGAGGGCGGTCAGGTTGATTTTTTCGTTCCATTCCACAAGCCGCGCGGCGTAGGTATCGAATTTTTCCGCCGTTTCGGGCGTGAGCGTGACACCCACCGTCTTTGCGGCGGTGATTAAAAGAGCCGTATCAACCAATCGACGTACCCCTCCTTATAGAGTAAAAATCCGAGAATCACAACGTGGGCGAACAGCGAGAGCCGCAGTCCCCACATAATGTTTTTGTGCTTGGTTTTGTGGCGAATGAGTTGCATGGTGAGATACATAAGAGCCGCACCGCCGACCGCGCCGAGCCACAGCAGCGTTTTTTCGCGGGTGCGGTGGCGCGGGTTGTGTTTTGCCGCCCATTTGTCGTAAATCGACACCACCGAGCCGACCACGCCGATAAGCGCGAGCCAGCCGAGAAAGTACAAAACCGTCATTTGTCGTCTCCCCGCGCCTGCAAGAACAGGATAAGCACCGCCACGTCCGCGGGGCTGACACCGCTGATGCGGGAGGCCTGCCCGATACTGCGCGGGCGGACTTTGCCGAGTTTTTCGCGCGCCTCTTTGCGCAGTCCCGTAATGCCGTCGTAGTCGATTTCGTCGGGGAGCAGGCGGTTTTCCAGCCGCCGCATTTCGCGGATGTCCGCTTCCTGCCGCTTTAAGTAGCCCTCGTATTTGAGTTGCACTTCGAGTTGCTCGATAACAAGCGGGTCGAGCGCGGGGCGGTCGGGGTCAACCGGCGCCAGTTTCGCATAATCGAGTTGCGGGCGTTTGATGAGTTCCGAGAGCCGCACGCCGGTTTGCGGCGGGGTCGTGCCGTTTTCCTCGCACAGCGCGGCGAGCGCTTCCGACGGGGGAAGCACCGTATCGTGCAGGCGGTCGAGCTCTGCGACTTTGGCGATTTTGCGGGCGATATAATGCGCCCACCGTTCGTCCGAAACCAAACCGACACGCCGCCCGATCGGGGTCAGGCGTTCGTCGGCGTTGTCTTGGCGTAAAACAAGGCGGTATTCCGAGCGCGAGGTCATCATCCGATACGGGTCGGAACACCCTTTGGTTACAAGGTCATCCACGAGCGTGCCGATATAGCCGTCCGCGCGGTCTAAAATCATCGGCTCTTCGCCTTTGATTTTGAGCGCGGCGTTGATACCGGCGACCAAGCCCTGCGCCGCCGCTTCCTCATAGCCGGAGCTGCCGTTAAACTGTCCCGCACCGTACAGTCCGGGAAGCGCTTTGAATTCGAGGGTTGCCGAAAGCTGCAACGGGTCACAGCAATCGTATTCAATCGCGTAAGCAGGGCGCATTACGTGGACGTGTTCGAGTCCCTTGATGGATTTTAAGATGTTAAACTGCACGTCCACCGGAAGCGAGGACGACAGCCCCTGCAAGTACATTTCGTCGGTTTTGTAGCCGCACGGTTCGATAAATACCTGATGCGCTTCTTTGTCGGCGAAGCGGACGATTTTATCCTCGATACTCGGGCAATAGCGCGGCCCGACGCCGTCGATTTTGCCGGCATACAGCGGCGAACGGTGGAGATTTTCTAAAATAATGCGCTTCGTTTCCGCGTTGGTCCACGTAATGTGGCAGGGGAGTTTGTTTTCGAGTTCTTTTTCAGTCTCAAACGAGAACGGCACCACCGGCTCGTCGCCCGGTTGTTCCTCTAATTCGGAAAAGTCGATGGACGAGCGCAACACGCGCGCGGGCGTACCCGTTTTGAAGCGGCGGAGCTGCATCCCGAGTTTGAGCAAATCGGCGGTGAGGTCGGTCGCGGCAAACATCCCATCGGGACCGCCGTCATACGACACGTCGCCGACGAAAATTTTGCCGCGCAAAAACGTGCCGGTCGCCAAAATCACGGCTTTGGCGGTGTATTCCGCTTCGAGCCGCGTCGAAAAGCGCCATTCGCCGTTTTCTTCCTGCGAAAGAGACACGATTTCGCCTTGCAGCACGTGGAGATTGTCGGTTTGTTCGAGCGTTTTCTTCATCCGCGCCGAATAGTCGCGGCGGTCAATCTGTGCGCGCAACGAGTGGACGGCGGGGCCTTTGCCGCGGTTGAGCATACGGGATTGGAGCATCGTATCGTCCGCCGCTTTTGCCATTTCGCCGCCGAGCGCGTCGATTTCGCGCACTAAATGCCCTTTCGCCGTGCCGCCGATCGAGGGGTTACACGGCATATTCGCCACCCAGTCGAGGTTGATGGTAAACAGCGCGGTTTTGCAGCCGAGCCGCGCCGCCGCCAGCGCCGCTTCGACACCCGCGTGACCAGCACCGACGACCGCTACGTCGTAGTTGTCCGCAAAAAATTTCACACCGTCCACCTCCTTAAAATTTTTCTCTCAACGGATAGTATACCGCGTTTTCCCTTGTCCTGCAAGCATTTTTTGTGATTTTGCGCCATACAATCCCAAAAGAGGAGGGGTGCGGATGAAAAAACGAAACGCCAAGGTGTGGCGAACGCTCTGTTTGCTTTTCGTCACGCTGTTTATGTTGCTCTTGGTGTCCCGCTGTCACGATGCCAAAGCCGCCGCCACCGCGCCGAAACCGGCGGTGACGGTGCTGATGTATCACCATATTTTGCCGCAGGCGCAAGCGGGGCGCTTTGCGGGAAATTCCATTGTGACCTACGCGGAGGAGTTCGAAAAACAACTGGATTTTCTCGCAGATAACGGCTACGTGACCGTGACCCCCGCGCAGGTCGAGGCGTTTTTCTACGACGAAAAACCGCTTCCCAAAAAGGCGGTGCTGCTCACGTTTGACGACGGCTATTTAAGCAACGCCGCCGTCGCGTATCCGCTTCTGAAAAAGCGGGGGATGAAGGCGACGGTGTTTCTCGTAACGGGGCATCTCGGCGACGCGGGACAGACGTTTTCGCCGTCGCTTGTGCAGATGGCGGACGAGGACACGATAAAGAACACGTCCGACGTGTTTACCTACGCCTGCCACACGAACGATTTGCACACAATTTGCGGCGGCACGTCCGCGCTTTGCGCGGCTGACGAAGATACACGCGCGGCGGATTTGGCACAATGCCGCGCGGCGCTCGCCTCCATTCCGAACGCGTGTGAAACGGCGTTTGCCTATCCTTACGGCGCTTACAACGACAAGGTGAAAGCGAGCGTAAAGCAGGCGGGAATCCGGCTCGCGTTTCGCGCCTCCGAAGGGGTGGTTACCGCCGATTCCGACCCGCTGGCGCTTCCGCGGTATCCGGTGGATACGAGCGTCGGTTTTTCGCGGTTTTGCCACTATTTCGGGGAAAACGGTTGAAAATCCAAAGCGGGTGTGGTATACTTTTTTCGTTTTGAAAAAAGGACGTGACCACATTGCTGATTTATGATGCGCATACCCACATTTTCCCCGATAAAATCGCCGAAAAAGCCACCGCTTCCATCGGCGCGTTTTACGAGAGCGAGATGTATTCTCCCGCCGCAACCGACCGGCTGTTGGCGGCGGAAAAAGCGGCGGGCATTTCCCGCTGCCTCGTCTGCTCGTCGGCGGTAACCGCAAGTCAGGTGGAGAGTATCAACACCTTTATTGCGGGCGAATGCGCCGCCCATCCGGAGTTTTTGGGGTTTGCCGCGATGCACCCCGACTACCAAAACGTCGCCGAGGAACTCGACCGCGCGGTGGAACGCGGGCTTTGCGGGGTCAAATTCCACCCCGATTTCCAAAAATTCGATATCGACGACCCGCGCGCACTCCCGATGTACCGCGAAATTGCGAAGCGCGGGCTTCCGGTGCTGTTTCATACCGGCGACAACCGCTATGACTATTCCGCGCCGACCAAAGTGCAAAACGTGATGCGACAAGTGCCCGACCTTGTGTGTATCGGCGCGCATTTCGGCGGCTACCGTCGGTGGGACGAAGCGCTCTCGCTCGACAAAAATCCGAATTTGTACTTTGATACGTCCAGTTCGCTCACCGTGATTGACCGCGACCTCGCAAAACGGATGATGGACAAATTCGGTCCGGAACAGTTTTTGTTCGGCACGGATTTCCCGATGTGGAACCCGACGGAAGAACGCGAACGGTTTTTCTCGCTCGGTCTTTCGGACGAGGAAAACGAGCAAATCTGCCACAAGACGTTCGAACGGCTGTTTTTGAAATAATCGCCGAATGACAAAAACCCCGACGGGTGTCGGGGTTTTAATTTTTGAAATCTCATTTTTTCTTGCCGAATAGGCGCTTAAACAGCGGCTCTTTCGGCTTTTTCTCTTTTTTCGGCAAGAGGATTTGAATCGCGTCGTGCTCGTTTTTGATAAGAATATTTTCCGCGCCCTCTTGATACTCGCCGTCGAGAGTCCATGCGTTGTCGGCGGGGGCGGTGATGCGAAATTCCGCCGCGGAACAGAGGGTGACAAGCGGGTCGGTGTATTGCTGAATGGCGAGCGAAAACGCCGCGCGCCCGAGGTCGGCGATTTTGGCGAGTTCGGCAAACTTGCCGAGTTCGGTCATCGTTTTCGGCATACGGACGAGCAGCATTTCGTGCAACCCGTCGTTCATATCCACCCGCGACCGCGCGAGTTTTAACACGCCGCCGCAGGACGTGGAGTTGCAAAACGCGGCGAAAATATAGTCGTCTTCATAGGTCGCACCGTCCGTTTCCACGCGCAGGTGAACAGGGTGGATGTCGGACAGTTCTTTAATGCCCTCGATGAGATAGGCGAGGTGACCGATGACGTTTTTCACGTCTTGCGGTGCGGAGTAAGACGCTTTGGAAAACGCGCCGCACGAGGCGATATACACGAAATCGCGGCCGTTAAAACTGCCCACGTCCAGCGGTTTTACCACGCCTTTGACCGCGTTTTTGGCGGCTTTTTTCGGAATAATCGGCAAATACAAGCTGGCGGCAAAATCGTTGGTGCTGCCGGCGGGAATGTGGGCGAGTTTCGTGTTTGCGCCCGATTGCCGCAGTCCGGCAATCACTTCGTTGAGCGTGCCGTCGCCGCCGATGGACACGACGGTGTCGAACTCCGCCGCGTGCTCGCGCACAAACGCGGTGGCATCGCCGCGGGCGGTGGTTTCGTGGAGCGTAACGTCGCCCGCTTTTTCCAAAATCTTTTGGATTTTTTTCAGTTGGCGCACGCCTTTTTTCAGCCCCGCTTTGGGGTTTAAGACCACCAAAAACCGTCGCATTTTGCCACCTCCTTGCTCGATACTTTGAGTATACCACCGCAAAAAGTAAAAAACAAGGGGAGAAAGCACGAACTTTTTGCAAAAAAACCTTTTCAACCTCAAAAAAGTGTGGTATACTGCTTTTATATGGTCTAAAAGAAAGGAAGTGAGCGAATGGGTCGCATTATTGCCGTATACAACCAAAAAGGCGGCGTGGGCAAAACCACGACGGCGATTAACCTCGCCTCTAACGTGGCGGAACTCGGTAAGCGGGTGCTTCTTGTGGACGTTGACCCCCAGGGAAACACCACCGGCGGTGTCGGTATCAACAAACAGCAAATCGCCCATTCGTCCTACGACGTGCTGCTCGGCAACTGCTCTGCCGCCGAGGCCATTGTGTCGCTTCCGTTTGCGAATTTGTTTTTGATGCCCGCGGACATCGGTCTGTCGGGTGTGGAAATCGAACTGGTTGCCGCCCCGCGCCGCGAGAGTCGGTTAAAAGCCGCGCTCGCCGCCGTGCGCGACCAATACGATTATATCTTTATGGACTGCCCGCCGTCGCTCGGGCTTTTGGCGCTTAACGCGCTCGTCGCCACCGACACGGTGCTGATTCCCATCCAATGCGAATACTACGCGCTCGAAGGGCTGTCCCAACTGCTCAACACGCTTCGTCAGGTCAAGCGGCTGTATAACCCCGCGCTCGATATCGAGGGCGTGGTGCTGACGATGTTCGACGGGCGACTGAATTTAACTCAGCAGGTCGCCGCCGAAGTGAAGCAGTATTTCCCGCGGAAAGTGTTTGCAACGCCGGTTCCCCGCGCGGTTCGCTTGTCCGAAGCGCCGGGTTACGGCCGACCGATTAACTATTACGACCGTTCTTCCCGCGGCAACGTGGCGTATCGCCAGTTGGCGGAAGAACTGCTGTCCAAACGCCGGTAAAGGAGGGAGACTATGGCAGCGAAAAAAGGAGGATTGGGCAAAGGGCTTACCGCCCTGCTCGTCGAAAATCAAGTGGAAGATTTGGCGCCGGTCTCGCTCAAACTGACCGAGGTCATCCCGAACAAAGATCAGCCGCGCCACGTCTTTAACGAGGAAGCGCTCCGTGAACTCGCGGATTCGATTGAAAAACACGGCATCTTGCAGCCGCTGCTCGTGCGCCCGATGGCGGACGGCACGTATCAACTGGTTGCCGGCGAGCGCCGCTGGCGCGCCGCGCAGATGGCGGGGCTCAAAGAAGTGCCGGTGGTTGTGCGCGAAATGTCCGAGCAGGAAGCCGCCGCTTTGGCGCTTATCGAAAACCTGCAGCGCGAGGACTTAAACCCGATGGAAGAAGCGCTCGGGTTCCGTTCGCTGATGGAAACCTACAAACTCACCCAAGAAGAAACCGCCGCCGCGGTGGGCAAATCCCGCCCCGCAGTCACGAATGCGCTGCGGCTTCTTAATCTGCCGGATGCGGTCGCCGAACTGGTATCCGACGGCAAGCTTTCCGCCGGTCACGCCCGCGCGATTTTGGCGTTTGATACCAGAGCCGACCAAATCGCCGCCGCCGAAAAAGCGGTCGCCGATCAGTTGTCGGTGCGCGCGGTGGAAAAATTGGCGCAACAAGCCAAAAAAGAGCCGAAAACCGCCCCGAAAAAAGAGGGTGCGCGCCATCCGTTTTATGCGGAAGTGGAGTTGGCGCTGTCCGAGCAACTCGGCCGCAAGGTCAAGGTGCAAGAGGGCAAAAAAGGCGGGCTTTTAACGCTCGAATATTACGACGACGACGACTTAAAAGCCCTTGCGAATCGGTTTACTCCCGCGGATGCGGAATAAAATAGTCACAAATATTGCAGATAAAAACGGAAAGAAGATGTGTTAAATGATTGACCTGAAATTCTTGCGTGCCGAGCCGGATACGGTGAAAGCCAACGTAAAAAAACGTTGCAAGGATATGGACCGCGAAATTGACGAGATTTTGGAGTTGGACGCGACCCGTCGCCAAATGACCGCTACGATTGAGGCGAAAAAAGCCGAACAGAACGCGGTGTCCCGCAAAATTCCCCAAATCAAAAAAGAGGGCGGCGACGTTGCCGCGGTGATGGCGGAGATGAAAGCGCTTTCCGCCGAGATTAAAGAGGAAGATGCGAAACTCGCCGAACTCGAAGAGAAACAGAAAGAACTGCTGATGGCGCTTCCGAATATGCCCGATCCCGACGTGGTGGCCGGCGGCAAAGAGAACAACGCCGTGGTGCACGTGTGGGGCGAGAAACCGCAGTTTGATTTCGAGCCGAAAAACCACGTCGATTTGTGCGAGGCGCACGGCTTCATCGACTATGAGCGCGGCGCGAAACTCGGCGGCAACGGCGCGTGGATTTATCGCGGTATGGGTGCGCGCCTCGAATGGGCGCTGCTCAACTTCTTTATCACCGAGCATTTGAACGACGGCTATGAGATGCTTCTCCCGCCGCATATGCTCAACTACACCTGCGGCTACACCGCCGGTCAGTTCCCGAAATTCGCCGACGAGGTCTATTGGATTGAAAACTCCACCGGCGACAAGAAATTCCTGCTTCCGACGGCGGAAACCGCGCTTGTCAACCTCCATCGCGACGAGGTGTTGACGCTCGACGAACTGCCGAAGAAATATATCGCCTACACGCCGTGTTATCGCCGCGAGGCGGGCAGTTATCGCTCGGAAGAGCGCGGTATGATTCGCGGTCACCAGTTCAACAAAGTGGAAATGGTGCAGTACACCACCGCCGAGGGCTCGGATGCCGCGTTTGAAGAACTCGTCGGCAAAGCCGAACGGCTCGTGCAAAAACTCGGGCTTCACTATCAGCTTTCCAAACTCGCCGCGGGCGACTGCTCCTATTCCATGGCGCGCACCTGCGACATCGAGATTTGGATTCCGAGTATGGGCATCTATAAAGAGGTCAGTTCCGCGTCCAACGCGCGTGACTACCAAGCCCGCCGCGGCAACATCAAATATCGCGGTGAGGACGGCAAACTCCACTTCGCTCACACGCTGAACGCTTCGGGTCTTGCGACCAGCCGCGTGTTCCCGGCGCTTGTCGAGCAATACCAAAACGCCGACGGCAGCATCACCGTTCCGGAAGTGCTCCGCCCGTGGGTCGGCACCGACGTGATTAAACTCGAAAAATAAAAACAAAAAGAAAAAACCGCCTTGTGAAAACAAGGCGGTTTTTGTT
>JAKSPN010000090.1 GCA_024404755.1 Clostridia bacterium
GTTGTGAGTTCTCAAAGACGACAAAACAATGGAAAGGACGATGTCCCTATGAAACGTTTTGCGATTCTGTTCGTTTGCGCGGCGATGCTCGTTTGCGCCACCGCCTGCTTTAAGTCCGAGAAAAAACCCGAAACGTCCGCGGCTCCCACGCTTGCGACTACCGCGCCTTCCGCGACGGTCAGCACGGCGGCGACCTCCGCTTCCGCGGCGGGTACGACCGTGGCCTCCGGCTCGCTCGACAGTTTCCCCTGCGTGGGGTACACCACCGATTCGCTCAACGTCCGCCGCGATGCCAGCACCGATTACGATGCCATCGGCGGTCTTGAAAAAGGCGACAAGGTGACGATTGTCGGCGAAGAGGGCGATTTTTATAAAATCGAGTGGAGTTCGTTCGACGGCAACTTCGAGGGTCAGTACGCTTACGTCAGCAAACAGTACGTGAGCGCCACCCCGAACGGCGACACGCCGACGGTGGCTTCGACCACCGGCGCGCCGGTTTCCGACCCGACCTCCGCCGCCAAAACCACCGTGCCCACCAAACCGGTGGTGCAGGCGTAATACTTTCGGTTATCATTTCACACATATAGGAGAGATTTACCATGTCCGGACATTCCAAGTGGAACAACATCAAACGTAAAAAAGAGAAAACCGACGGCGCGAAAGCGAAGATTTTTACCAAAATCGGTAAAGAACTCGCCGTTGCGGTGCGCGAGGGCGGCAGCGCCGACCCCACCGCGAACTCCCGCTTGCGCGAGTGCATCGCCAAGGCGAAAGCCAACAACGTGCCGAACGACAACATTGAGCGTATCATCAAAAAAGCCGCGGGCGAGGGCTCGGCGGACAACTACGAGGCGCTGACCTACGAGGGCTACGGCCCGTGCGGCATCGCCGTCATCGTCGAAACGCTGACCGATAACCGCAACCGCACCGCCGCGGATATGCGCCATTGCTTCGATAAATTCGGCGGCAACCTCGGGCAATCGGGCTGCGTGTCGTTTATGTTCAACAAAAAAGGCGTGCTCGAAATCGACGCCGACGGTCTTGACGAGGACAAAGTGATGGAAGATGCGCTCGAAGCGGGCGCTTCCGATTTTGCCGCGGACGACGAGGTGTTTGAGATTACCACCGAGCCGGAGGATTTCTCCGCTGTGTGCGAGGATCTCGAGAAAAAGGGCTACAAATTCCTCTCCGCCGACGTGGCGATGGTGCCGGATGTCTATTCGGCCATTGAGGATGAAGAAGCGAGCATCAAAATGGGCAAACTGCTCGATATGCTCGAAGACAACGACGATGTGCAAAACGTTTGGCACAACTGGGAACAGTAAAAGCAAAAATCCCGTCCGAGAGGACGGGATTTTTTTAGTGAAGAAGTAAGAGTGAAGAGTGAAGAAGTAAGGTGTCCGCTTCGCGGACGGATTTTCTTGAAAAATTTCCCTAAATCCGTCGGTTTGCCCTTGCAATTTACGGAAAACGGTGTATAATGGAATCAGACCTAAAAAATAACGGAGGTATGTCAATTATGTTAGTTTCTGCAAAAGAAATGATGCAAAAAGCCCGTGCCGGTCACTATGCCGTCGGCGCTTTTAACATCAACAACCTGGAATGGACCAAAGCGATTCTGCTTACTGCCCAAGAACTGCAATCCCCGGTCATCCTCGGCGTGTCCGAAGGTGCGGGCAAATACATGGGCGGCTACAAAACCATCGTCGGTATGGTCAAAGGCCTTATCGAAGAGCAGAACATCACCGTGCCGGTGGCTCTCCACCTCGACCACGGTAGCTATGAGGGCTGCTACAAATGCATCGAGGCGGGCTTCTCCTCGGTCATGTTCGACGGCTCCAAATATCCGATTGACGAAAACGTCGCGAAAACCAAAGAGCTCGTGGCTGTGACCGGCGAAAAGGGTATGTCCCTTGAGGCCGAAGTCGGCGGCATCGGCGGTGAAGAAGACGGCGTTGTCAGCATGGGCGAATGCGCCGACCCGGACGAGTGCAAAGCGATTGCCGACCTCGGCATCACGATGCTCGCCGCCGGTATCGGCAACATCCACGGCAAATATCCGGAAGGTTGGCCGGGACTCCGCTTCGACGTTCTCGAATCCATCAACGCGAAAGTCGGCGAGATGCCGCTGGTTCTGCACGGTGGTACGGGCATTCCGGCGGATATGATCAAAAAAGCCATCTCCCTCGGCGTTTCCAAAATCAACGTCAACACCGAGTGCCAGTTGAGCTTCGCCGCGGCGACCCGCAAATACATCGAAGAGGGCAAAGATCAGCAGGGCAAAGGTTACGACCCGCGCAAACTGCTCGCGCCGGGCTTCGAGGCCATCAAAGCCACTGTCAAAGAGAAGATGGAACTGTTCGGTTCTGTCGGCAAGGCCTAATTGTTGCTAAAAGAAAACCGCCCATCGCAAGATGGGCGGTTTTTTACTACCGAAAAGGGGAAACACGATGAACGAACTCAAATCCTTCTTAAAAGAGCATAAAGCGGAGATGAAAGCGGCGCTCGGCGACCTTGTCGCGTGCGAGAGTGTGCGGGGCGAGGCGACCGAAACCGCGCCGTTCGGCGAGGGCGTAAAAAAAGCGCTCGACACGTTCTTGATGCTTTGCAAAAAGAACGGGCTTGCCACCCGCAACGTCGATAACTACGTCGGCGTTGCCGAAATCGGCGACCAAACCGCGCCGCTCGGCATTCTTTGCCACCTCGACGTGGTGCCTGCGGGCGAGGGATGGGAGTCCGACCCGTTTACGTTGACCGAAAAGGGCGGGTTTCTTTACGGCCGCGGCGCGATTGACGACAAAGGCCCGACCGTCGCGGTGCTGTATGCGCTGTTGGCGGTGCTTGCAAGCGGCAAGCCGCTTGCGCGCGGTGTGCGGCTGATTGCCGGCTGCGCGGAGGAGACCGGCTGGGAAGATATGGACTATTACACCGCGCGCGAGAGTTTGCCGAAACTGCTGTTTACTCCCGATGCGGAGTTCCCCGTGATTCATATCGAAAAAGGCCGTGTGCAGGGCAAACTCACGCGGAAATTCGAGCCGACCGCCGCCCCGAAAGCGGTGACCAACATCGACGCGGGTGTGGCGGTCAACGCCGTTCCCGAGCGCGCCACCGCGACGTTGCGCGGGTTTTCCGCCGAGGCGCTTTCTGCGCTGTGCGACAAGGTGGCGCTTCCTGATGCGGTCACGTTTGAGGTCGCGGAGGACGGCGATTACACCGTGTTGACCGTGTTCGGAAAAGCGGCGCACGCCTCCACGCCGGAGGAAGGGGTCAACGCGCTGTGTGCGCTGTTGCGGATTCTCGCGGCGTTGCCGCTGGACGAATGCGACGGCGCGGACGGCATTCGCGCGCTTTCGCGGTTGTTCCCCGTCGGCGAAACGGACGGCACGTCGCTCGGCGT
>JAKSPN010000091.1 GCA_024404755.1 Clostridia bacterium
TTTGTCAACCGTTTTCTTGAAAAAACCCGCCTTGTGAAAACAAGGCGGGTTTTGGTTACAGTTGTTTTTTAATCGTCAAAATGTTTTGGCCGTCTTTGTATTCGTAGGTGATGTCGTCCATCGTTTTTTTGACCATATAGATGCCAAGGCCGCCGATTTGGCGTTCGCCCGCCGACAGCGTAATGTCGGGGTCTTCTTTGGCAAGCGGGTCATAGGGGGTGCCGTTATCCACAAAAGTGATACACACCGCGGGCGGGTCGGCTTCCTCGTCCACTTTCACCACCGCCATCCCCGTTTCCGGATGATAGGCATAGTGGGCGATGTTGCTGAACAATTCGTCAATCGCCACGTCGATTTGCATTTTGGCTTTCATAGGGCAGCCGATGGCATCGAGGTGTTTGTTGACGAAATCGGTAACCGGTTCAATGTTTTGAATAGTGGCTTGTACGGTAATTTCGTTCATCTTGTCGCCTCCTTGATGACACCGTCGTTTTTGTCGCATATCCATACAAATAAAGTATACCACAATTTTTTATAAAATGCAACAAAAAAGCGCTCTGTGCGAAAGCACAGAGCGCTTTGGTTTTGTGTTTAAGCGGGGAACGGTCAGCCGCCCAAAATCGTTTTATAGCGCAGGAAGATGAACAGGGTGGAAATCGCAAGCACCAGCACGGTCGCGGGCGCGAGTTTCGCGCAATATTTGCCCCAGCCGATTTTGTAGCCGTTTTTGTTGGCGACCGAAATGCCCACCACGTTGGCGGAAGCGCCGATCGGGGTCGCCGAGCCACCGATATCGGTACCGACGGAAAGACCCCACGCGAGCGTTTGCAGAAGCGTTGCTTCCGGCGCGAGCGATTGGATAATCGGCACCATGGTCGCGGCAAACGGGATGTTGTCCACAAACGCGGAAGCGATGGCGGAAATCCACAGGATGATACCGATCATAACGAACAGGTTGCCGCCGCTGATGTTTTTGATGAAGTTGGCAATCATTTCCAACACGCCGGTCACTTCCAAACCGTTGACAACGATAAACAAGCCGACGAAGAAGAGGAGCGTTTTGTAGTCCACTTTTTTCAGCATTTCGCCGATGTGTTTCGGGGCGGTCAACAGCGTGATGAGCGCGATGCCCACACCGATGCTTGCCACGGTCAGGTGGGTCTGGGCGTGGGTGATAAGCAGCACCACGGCCAGCAGGAAGATGCAGGTGGAGATGATAAAGCCGGTTTTATCCAAAATGGCCTCTTTCGGGTCCGGAAGCGCGGAAGCATCCACTTTTTCAGCGGATTTGAGGTCTTTTTTGAAGACGAGCAGGAAATAGAACACCACAAACACAAGGCAGATGCCGGCGATGATACCGGTGTTCGTTAAGAATTCGCCGAAGGTGTAGCCGAGCGCCGTGCCGATGATGATGTTCGGGGGGTCGCCGCACATGGTCGCCGAGCCGCCGAGGTTGGCGCAGAAGATTTCCGCCAAAATCATCGGGATGGGGTTGAATTTAAGAAGCGTACCGAGTTCAATCGTCACCGCCGCCAGGAAGAGGATAACGGTGATACTGTCGATGAACATCGACAGCACGGCGGACATAATCATAAAGGTGACGAACACCGCCGTGGTTTTGCATTTGACGAGTTTCGCAATCCGCATACACAGCCAGCGGAAGAAGCCGACGCGCGCCATACCTTCCACCATGACCATCATACCGGCGATAAAGGTGATGGTTTCCCAGTTGACACCGCCGGATTCGCCGCCTTCGCCGGCGGCATACCAGAAGCTGGGGCTGACGAACGCTTTGAGGTTCAACGTCTCCCACACGGCGCTGCCGTCGCGCATAATGAGGCCGAACACGACCACGAGCGTTAAAAGGCCGCAGCAGAGGGTGACGAGGTGACGCGGGATTTTTTCCATGATGATGAGTGCAAACATCACGACAAAAATCGAGGTTGCAATGATTGCTGCCATAGTTTTATCTCCCATCTTAAAAAGATATGTAATACAACGATTTGCGCAAGGCGCGCAACAGAGAAAGTATAGCACGCCCACCGGCAAAAAGCAAGAAAAACTTTACACAAAAAACGCCGTTTGTATAAAACAAAATCGAGCGGTTACACTAAAAACGCAACGATAACGATGTGAGGAGAATGCAGTATGAAAGCAACCGGCATTGTGCGCCGTATCGACGACCTCGGACGGGTGGTTATTCCGAAAGAAATCCGCCGGACGATGCGGATTCGCGAGGGCGACCCGCTGGAAATTTTTACCAGCAAGGACGGGGAAGTGGTGTTCAAAAAATATTCGCCGATGGGCGAGTTGTCCGCGTTTGCGGCGCAGTACGCCGACGTGATGTCGCGCGCGTGCGGCGTGCCGGTGATTATCGCCGACCGCGACCGCGTGGTGGCGGCGGCCGGCGTGCCGAAACGCGAGTTTTTGGAGCGCCGCCTGACCCCGCAGTTAGAGCAGTATATGGAAAATCGGCGGCAGTTTATTGCTACCGTCACCGACCCGACGGCGTTTTTCCCGGTGGATGGGAGTGACCGCCGCGCTTCGGTCTGTTGCCCGATTTTGTCCGCCGGCGACGTGACCGGTGCGGTGTGTTTGATGCTCCCCGATTCGGGCGCACTCCCCGGCGAGGGGGATATTAAACTCACCCAAGTCGCCGCGGGGTTTTTGGGAAAGCAAATGGAAGAATAAAACACGAGCCACATCCAACGGATGTGGCTCGTGCCTTATGCAAACCTTATTCTTCGCCGAACAGTTCCGAAAGCGCGGCATCGACGGCGTTCCACGTTTCGTCGTTTTCGATGGGGAGCAGGTTGGCATCCCCGTTTTGGCGCGGCTCACCCAAAATCGAGGCAAACACCGCGAGTGCGCCGTTTTCGTCCTCGGTGCCGTCGGTGTAGGCGACCACTTCGCCCTCGTCACAGTCGAACGTGAACAGAATTTCGCAGTCGTGTACCGTGCCGTTCTCGTCGGTCAGCGTAAACGCGCCGTTTTCCAAAAGTTCTTCGTTTTTCTTGCTCATTTTTCGTCATCCTTTGCTCGATTTTGTTACAGTATACCACATCGCCGCGGGATTGTAAAGAAAAAGCGGCGGCGAAAGGATTTTGCAACAAACCTATCGCGGGCAAATTCTGTG
>JAKSPN010000092.1 GCA_024404755.1 Clostridia bacterium
CTCAGTTGGTAGAGCAGCTGATTTGTAATCAGCAGGTCGGGGGTTCGAGTCCGTTCACCAGCTCCAAAAAGAAGAGAGAGGCATCTGCCTCTCTCTTCTTTTTGCTTTTCATTCCTCCGCCGCCGTCGGCTTGTACGCCCGCAACTTTCCGGAAAACACTGTCTCGCCGCGCGGGAGCGCCAAAAAATCCACCGGACGAAACGCCCGTTTTTCCGGTTTCATCACACCGGCGGTCTGCAACTCGCCCGCCACGAATTTCGAGCAATACGACTTGTGCTCACGCCGTTTCGACTTGCCGAAAAACGCCAACAACACGCCGAAATAATCGTATCCGTACGCCGCGCGGTTTTTGTACATCTCCCGCATCCGCGCCTGCAGCGTGTCATACGCCGCGCCACTCATCGGAAGCCGCACCACCACCGCCTCCGTCTCGCGAAAATGACCGAACACGCCGGTTTGGGGCGTTTCGCGCACAAACCCGCCGATAAACGGGTTTTCGAGCCGCCGCCGCCCGTAAGAATACATCTGTTGCAGCGCCGGATCGAGCGCCAACGACACGTGGTTGTACGGGTCGCGGGATAACAGCCGCAATAGCCGCGAAATGCGTGTGCCGCTTTGGGACACAACGATATACACAAATTTTTCCTGCTCCAAAACGACACCTCCTCGCATTTTTGTTGCGGTCAGTATACCACATCCGTTGTAAAAACGCAATGGAAAATCTGCACAAACTTTTCTCCCCACCGACCTCGCTTCAAATAAAAAACACCAAGCGCAAACGCGCTTGGTGTTTTTTTGGCCCGCCCGGAGGGATTCGAACCCCCGGCCTTTGGAATCGGAATCCACTGCGATATCCAGCTTCGCCACGGGCGGTTATGTTTGGTGCTTTCCTATTCTACCCTATTTCCCCTGCATTTGCAACCCCCATTTTTGAAAAAAACCAAATTTTGCTTGCACCTTGTCCCAAAATGTTGTAAAGTAAAAGGGTAAATGCAAAAAAGGAGGGATTTTGATGCGCTTTTGTGCCCCGTGTCTGTTCGGAATCGAGGGCGTGCTGGCGGACGAACTGAAACGTCTCGGCGCGGATAACGTCGAAGCGCAAAACGGCCGCGTACTGTTTTCCGGCGATGCCGCGATGCTCGCCCGCGCCAACATCCAAAGCCGCTTTGCCGAACGCATCCAAATCCTCGTGGGCAGTTTTTCCGCCCGTTCGTTCGAGGAACTGTATCAGGGCGTGCGCGCACTTCCGTGGGCGGACTACGTCGGTAAACTCGACCGTTTTCCGGTCAAGGGCTGGTCGCTCAATTCCGCACTCCACAGTATCCCCGACTGCCAATCCATTGTCAAAAAAGCAGTGGTGGACAAGCTAAACCAAACCTACCACCAAGCCCGCTTCGCTGAAACGGGTGCGCTCTACCAAATCCAGTTTACCATTCTCAAAGACGAGGTTTCTCTGCTGCTCGACACCTCCGGCGCGGGACTGCACAAACGCGGCTACCGCGAAATTTCCGGCGCCGCCCCGCTTAAAGAAACGCTCGCCGCGGCGATTGCCGACCTCGCCCGCGCCCGCAAAGCCGACCGCATTATCGACCCGTGCTGCGGCTCGGGTACGCTGTTAATCGAAGCGGCGCTGCAAGCGGCAAAAATCGCGCCGGGAAAATCCCGCCGCTTCGCCGCCGAAGAATGGGCGCTCGTCCCCGCCGCCGCATGGCAGGAAGAACGCGAACGCGCGATTTCGTTTGAACAACCCGACCGCCTGCCCGCCCTGCTCGGCTCGGACGTGGACAAAGAGGTGCTGGCTCTCTGCCGCGACAACGCCGAAAAAGCGGGCGTTGCCAAGAATCTCGAAACCGCCGTGCGCGACCTGCGCCGCTTCGAGCCGGTCGGCGATTCCGGAACGGTTTTATGCAACCCGCCTTACGGCGAACGGCTGTTGGACGTGCGCACCGCGCAGGATTTAATCCGCGCGATGGGCAAAGTGTTCGTGGAAAAACCCGGTTGGAACTACGCGATTATCAGTCCTGACGAGGATTTCGAGACGTTGTTCGGCCGCCCCGCGAAAAAACGTCGGAAGCTCTATAACGGTATGCTCAAATGCACCTTATATATGTACTTTTAACGGAAAATACAGCGAAAAGAGGTACCACCCTTGCGACACGTATTTATTTTGAACCCCGCCGCCGGCAAAAAGAGCCGCGCGCTGGACTTCATCCCCGAAATCGAGGCGTATTTTGCCGCCCACGCCGGTGACTACGAAATTCGCGTCACCAACCAAGCGGGCGACGCAAGCGTGTATGCCCGCGAGGAAGCCGAAAAAGGCGACCTTGTGCGGTTATACGCGGTCGGCGGCGACGGCACGCTCAACGAAGTGACCAACGGTGCCGCCGGCGCGAAGAACGTCGAAATCGCCTGCGTCCCCTGCGGCTCGGGCAATGACTACGTGAAGACCTTCGGCAAAGCCGAGGACTTTCTCGACCTGCCCGCCCTCATCGAAGGCGAAGCCACGGCGGTGGACGGCATTCTCTGCAACGGCGAACTGTCCTTAAACATCTGCTCGCTCGGCGTGGATGCGGACGTGTGCGCGTATATGGGCGATTTCAAGCGCCTGCCGCTGGTGTCCGGCTCGATGGCGTACGATTTGGGCGTTGTCAAAATGCTGTGCAAACCCGCGGGCAACAACTTAAACATCAAAATCACCACCGCCGACGGCGTGATTGAGCGCAAAGGCCGTTTTCTCTTTGCTCTTGCCGCCAACGGACAATATTACGGCGGCGGCTACTGCGGCGCACCCGGCTCTATCCCCAACGACGGACTGCTCGATTTCGTGCTGATTTCCACCGTATCCAAACCGAAAATGGTCAAACTGCTCGGCGGCTACAAACGCGGCGAGCATTACACGTGGGACATCTGCGAACATCTGCGCGGCACGAAAATGGAAGCGGAATGCGACAAAGCCGCCTGCATCAACATCGACGGTGAAATCGTCCACAGCCAAACCGTGTCGTTCGAGATTTTGCCCGACCATTTCCGTTTTGTGCTTCCCACCTCGCTCGCGGGAACATTCACCGCGGCAAGCGAGCCCGCCACCGTATAAA
>JAKSPN010000093.1 GCA_024404755.1 Clostridia bacterium
GATTCCGGGCGTTGCGTCCTAATTTAGGATTAGTTGAACTAACTAAATAGTGAACTTCGGGCGGGAGATGAGAGTTGCATCTCCCGCCCATCTTTTTTGTCGTTTGTCCCACTCGCCTTGGCGGGTGGGATTTTTGTTTTCGGCGGAGATAAAACTTGCGGCGGCGTGACAAACAAGGTCAGCCTTCCCCTCGAGGGGAAGGTGGCGCGGCGAAGCCGTGACGGATGAGGTGGCGAATTTTATGACACCTCACCAGTCGCCGTTCGGCGACAGCCTCCCCTCGAGGGGAGGCCTGATATATAAGAAGCGCCGCCGCAAGGTGGGCGAATATTTATTGAGGGACGTCGGGGGCGCCGTCCCCTACAACGTGGCAACATCTTCCGGCGGGCGGCGAACAAATCTCGCTGAAATCGCGGAAAAACATTGAAAAACCTCAAAAGGTGTGCTATACTGAAAAACGAATATGACGTGTCGCGCGAAAAGGCGCGATTTAGGAGGTTTTTTCGTGAAATTAGGTATCGTCGGATTGCCGAACGTCGGCAAATCCACGCTGTTCAACGCCATCACCAACGCCGGCGCACAAAGCGCCAACTACCCGTTTTGCACTATCGAGCCGAACGTGGGCGTGGTGGCGGTGCCGGACGAGCGCCTGAAAAAGTTGGAGGAAATGTATAACCCCGTTAAGGTCACGCCCGCGGTTATCGAATTCGTGGACATTGCGGGTCTTGTGAAAGGCGCGAGCCGCGGCGAGGGTCTCGGCAATAAGTTTTTGGCGAACATTCGCGAGGTGGACGCGATCGTCCACGTTGTGCGCTGTTTCGAGAACGACGACATCGTCCACGTGGACGGCAGCGTGGACCCCGCCCGCGACATCGAGACGATTGACCTCGAACTGATTTTCGCCGATATGGAAACGCTCGACCGCCGCATTGACCGCACGACGAAAGCGTTAAAAGGTGACAAATCGTTACAAAAAGAACTCGACCTCTACAAGCGCGTGAAAGAGGCGCTGGAAGCGGGCAAACCCGCCCGTTCGGTGGAGATGAGCGAGGACGAAGAAGCCATGATGCGCACCGTGTCGCTGCTTACGAGCAAGCCGGTCATCTACGCCGCGAACGTGGACGAAGCTGCGTTTACGAACGGTATCGAGAACAACGCCATGGTCAACCGCGTGCGCGAAATCGCGGGCGACAGTTCCGAAGTGCTGCCGATTTGCGCCGCGCTGGAAGAAGAAGTTTCCGGCATGGAAGAGGACGAAAAACAACTGTTTTTGTCGGAACTCGGCTTAGATAGTTCCGGTCTTGACCGCCTCATTCAGGCGAGTTATCGGCTCTTGGGGCTTATCTCTTACCTCACCGCGGGTCAGCCCGAGGTGCGCGCGTGGACGATTACGAACGGCACCAAAGCGCCGCAAGCCGCCGGCAAAATCCACACCGATTTCGAGCGTGGGTTCATCCGTGCCGAGGTGGTTTCCTACGCCGATTTGATGGCGTGCGGCTCGCTTTCCGCCGCGAAAGAAAAAGGTCTCGTCCGTTCGGAGGGCAAGGAATACGTCATGCAGGACGGCGACGTGGTGCTGTTCCGCTTTAACGTATGAAACGGGGCTTCGACCTGCTGAAATCCGACCTGAAAGCGTGGTGGAAAGGGCTGTTGCTCGGGCTTGCGCTGTGGGCGGCGGCAAGCGTGCTTCTCGGTACGCCCTGCTGGTTTCGGTGGGTGTTCGGCATCCCGTGCCCCTTTTGCGGGATGACTCGCGCCGCCTACAAACTCGTTTGCTTCGATTTTGCGGGTGCGTGGGCGTTTCAGCCGATGTTGTTCCCGACCCTTTTGTCGATTTTGTTGCTGATTTTGTCGCGTTACAAAAGCAAAAAACTGTTTCTCGCCGCCGTCACGGTGGCTGTCGTGTGTTTTTGCGGCTGTGTCGTGTTTTACGCGTGGAAAATGGCCACCGTGTTCCCGCACGCCGCGCCGTATGCTTACGACGAGCACAATCTTGTCCACTTTTTGTGGGAAAAATCCCATTGACTTTTTTGAGGAGGCATTGTTATGGACCAAAACCAAAATCCCTTTGACATCTTGAACAACCGCCCGGACACGCCGGCGACCCCGGCGCAACCCGCGCAACCGTCCGCGCCTGCGGACGACCCGTTTGCGGCGTTCGACAAATCGGAAGCGCTGTTCGGCGAACAGCCGAAACCCGCCGCGCCCGCCCAACCCGCGCAATCGGCGGCCAATCCGTTTATGACCGCGCAGCCGAAACCCGCCGCGCCCGCGCAACCCGCGCAACCGGCGGCCAATCCGTTTATGACCGCGCAGCCGAAGCCCGCCGCGCCCGTAACGCCGGCGCAGCCGATGCAATCGACGGCGCCCGGTCGC
>JAKSPN010000094.1 GCA_024404755.1 Clostridia bacterium
CCAAATCCTCTAATGCGCGGGCGGCTAATGCGCCGTACCGCGCGCGTTTGTCGCGGATGTGTTCGGCAAGCGGCGGGAGTACGCCGAAATTCGCGCCCATCGGCTGAAAATCCTTGTTTTCGGTGGCGATATAGGCGAACAGCGCGCCCATCATCGTCGTTTGCGGCAACGTCACAAGCGGCTCGCCTTTCACCGTTTTGGCGGCGTTGATACCGGCAAGCAACCCCGACGAAGCCGACTCCATATACCCCTCGACACCGGTCATCTGTCCGGCAAAAAAGAGTGTGGGACGAGCGCGGAACGCAAACGTCGGGTCGAGCAGTTCGGGCGAGTTTAAGAACGTGTTGCGGTGCATCACGCCGTAGCGCATAAACTCGGCATTTTTGAGCGCGGGAATCATCCCGAACACCCGTTTTTGCTCGGGGAATTTAAGGTTCGTCTGGAATCCGACGAGGTTATACAGCGTGCGCTCGCGGTTTTCGGCGCGCAGTTGCACCACCGCCCACGGGCGATGTCCCGTCCGCGGGTCGCGCAGTCCGACCGGCTTCATCGGGCCGAAACGAATGGAATCGCTCCCCCGCTTCGCCAGCACTTCAATCGGCATACATCCCTCGTACACCGACGGGTCGGCTTTATCAAACCCGTGCACCGGCGCGACTTCCGCCTCGACAAGCGCTTTGTGAAACGCCTCGTATTCTTCTTTGTTAAGCGGGCAGTTTAAGTAGTCGCCCTCCGTCCCCTCGGCGGTGTCGTTGCCGTAGCGCGAGGCACAAAAGGACGTTTCGGGGTCTACGCTTTCGGCGGTGACAATCGGGGCGGCGGCATCGTAAAAATGCAGTCCCTCCGAGCCGCAAAGCCGCGCAATATCGTCGGCGAGCGCGTCGGACGTCAGCGGGCCGGAAGCGACCACCACCACACCGTCTTCGGGAATTTTTGTGATTTCTTCGTGGCAAACGGTAATCAGCGGGTGGCTTTCAATCGCCTTGGTCACGGCTTTTGCAAACACCTCGCGGTCTACGGCAAGCGCACCGCCCGCCGCCACCGCCGCTTCGTCCGCCGCGGGAAGACAGACCGAACCGAGCCGCCGCATTTCTTCTTTAAGAAGCCCCGCCGCGCTGTCGATACGGCGCGCTTTGAGAGAATTCGAGCAAACGAGTTCCGCCAAAAAATCGGTTTTGTGCGCGGGACTGCGCTTTTCGGGTTTCATCTCGTAAAGCGTGACCGCTACTCCGCGGCTTGCCGCCGCAAAAGCCGCCTCGCACCCGGCAAGACCGCCGCCGATAACGGTAATTTTCTCGTTCATCTCTCCACTTCCTCTCTCAACAAAAAAGGCGGATTTTCCGCCTTTTTTCAGAATTTCGTATAATACGCGACCACCGTATCCGGCTCGCCGGTGACGGCGTTCACACCTTTGATGACCGCGCCGCCCAAACTCATCAGTTCACTGCACTCCGCGGTTTCGGCATCACAGCGAAAGACCTCTTTCGCGTTGCACATCACGACGATTTCGCCGTTTTTGACGTTGATCGCGCCGTTTTTGCCTAAAATAATCTCCACCGGACTGCCGTTTTCGTCCAACGTCCGTCTGGCGGCGTAGCGAATGGCGTGCCCGTTGAGTTTTTGTTGTAATTCCGATTCTGCCGCCTGCTCACGGCGGCGCGAAAAGAAACCCATACGCTCACTCCTCATATTCCGACGTAATGCCGAAATATTCCTCTAAACAAAGCCCGCTGTCGGTCAGTCTTTGGGCGAATTCCTCGCCGACAAAGCGGATATGCCACGGCTCGTACATATAGCCGGTCGCATCCTCTTTGCCCTCGGGATAACGGAGAATAAACCCGTATTCCGCGCAGTGGGCGGCAACCCACTCGCCCTCCGGCGTTTCGCCGAACGTGTCGGACACGTCGTTTAAGTCAATCGCAAGCCCCGTTTGATGCTCGGACGAGCCGGGCCGCGCCGAATAGCGGTCGGCGGCCTCCTGCCCGTCGCGGGCAACGTAACTGTCGTAAAGTCCCTCTTGGGTTTCGTACGAACGGAAACCGGATGCCTC
>JAKSPN010000095.1 GCA_024404755.1 Clostridia bacterium
GTCTGCGGTGTTTTTCTTTCTCTTTTTACTTGTCGTTTCGCGAAAGCGCGTACTCGAACGCGTCCACAAGTGCCATAAATGAGGCCTCGACCACGTCGGTAGACACGCCGATGGTGACAAACACGTTTTTGTTGCCGTCGGTGGTCTCCATCAAAACGCGAGTGGTCGCGTCGGTGGCTTTGTTCGTTTCAATCACGCGGACTTTGTAGTCGCTCATACGCAGTTCGCCGATTTCGGGATAAAACGCGGTGAGCGCCTCGCGCATTGCGGTATCGAGCGCGTGCAGCGGGCCGATACCCATCGCACCGGCGGTTTGGGTTTTGCCGTCCACCTCAATCTTAATGACCGCGGTAGATTGGCGTTCGCCGTCGGGGGCGGGGAAATCTTCGCTCAACTTATACATAATCACGTTGAAGTGCGGTTTCCACTTGCCGAGGAAGCGCTTGACGAGCAGTTCAAAACTCGCATCCGCACCCTCGTACTGGTAACCGGCGTATTCGCGCTGTTTCACTTCTTCGACAATGGCGGCGGTTTCGGGGGATTGTTTCGTGAGTTCCGGCGCAAACTTGTGCAGCCGCGGCAACACCGTGCCGCGCCCCGCCACTTCGCTTAAAAGGAAGCGGCGCTCGTTGCCGACTTTCGACGGCTCGATATGCTCGAACGACGACGGCTTTTTCATCACCGCGTCGATGTGCATGCCACCTTTGTGGGCGAACGCGCATTTGCCGACGTACGGCATACTGCGCTGCATCCGGATATTGGAAATTTCGGCGATTTCGCCCGCGACACGTTTCATATCGCCGAGTTTTACGCCGCAATCGCAGTTGTACTTAAACGAAAGGTTGCCGATAACGGTCGTCAGCGCCGCGTTGCCGCACCGCTCGCCGAGCCCCAAAAACGTGCCTTGCACGTGGGTCACGCCCGCATCCACCGCCGCAAGGGTGGCGGCAACGGCACAGCCGCTGTCGTTGTGGCAATGGATGCCGAACGTCGCCTCGGGAAGCGCGGCTTTCGCCGCCGCAACCGCGGCTTTCAACTCGTCCGGCAGCGTGCCGCCGTTCGTATCGCAAAGGCAGAGCACGTCCGCGCCCGCTTCGTTTGCGGCGGAAAGCACCGAAAGGGCATACGCGGCATCGGCGCGGTAGCCGTCGAAGAAATGCTCCGCATCGAAGATGACTTCTTTGCCGGCGGCTTTGAGATACGCCACCGTGTCGCGCACCATACGGAGATTTTCGGCTTTGTCAATCTGCAAAATCTCGGTCACGTGGTCGGCAGACGCTTTGCCCACCACCGCCACCGCCGGCGTTTCCGCCGCGAGCAAACTTTGCAGGTTTTTGTCTTTTTCCACCGGCGTAAACGGATGCACCGTGGCGCCGAACGCGCACAGTTTTGCCCGCTTCGGCGGGTTTTCTTTCAGCAGCTCGAAAAAGTGCAAATCTTTCGGATTAGAGGCAGGGTTGCCCGCTTCGATATAGGTCACGCCGAAACCGTCCAGCGCGCGAACGATATGCAATTTATCCTGTAACGAATAGGAAATCGATTCCGCCTGCGAGCCGTCCCGCAAGGTGGTGTCGAAAATCGCAATGTGTTGTTTCAACGTGAGCTCCCCCTTTCTTTGAAATTTTATTATAGCATAGTTTTCCAAAAAATCAAAGGTTTTTTGATTTTGAAAAACGGGTAGCGTGTCCGCAGGGGCGATTGCCAAAAAAATAAAGGGGTCATTCGTGAATGACCCCTACGAAATCA